>JAXHNP010000006.1:379375-703750 GCA_034520365.1 Desulfobacterales bacterium | reverse complement strand
CTTAAAAATCGAAGCAATTTGTTTATTTCTCGGATTGGAGGCAATTTTTCCGGAGATAATATCTTCCATGCGAATGCCCGGGGGAAGGCCGCCCGGGTTAAAAAACTCGATCCTGTCCCCGAATATCTTGATTGTTGAATCCGCACTGGCCCGGTAATCACGATGAACTATCATATTGATGACAATTTCCCTCACGGCTTCAAGCGGATATTCCCAAACCTCATCCCTCTGGGCTTTGCCGGATATAACCATTCTTTTGCTGATGTGTTTACGCACAAAATTCATGGCTGCATCGACTTCCGAAAAAAGGTCGTCCCGAATGGTTTCACTGTCTCTGATAATAACTTCAGAATCGAAGCGCCCGGCATCAATGGTGGTTGTCAATGACGGTTTCTTGCAGAAAAGCAGAAAACAACCAAACGTGATTGTATTTTCCCGAATGAGTTCAAACTTCTTTAAGACCGTCAGGGGATCATCTGAGATAGGATAATCTCTGAAGTGATTGCACATATCAATGAAATGATTCACCTTGTCGAGCGAAATGTCGCCAATACTATGGCCGATATCCGGCGCAAAATCCCAGCTGAGATTCATCGTTTTTAAGTGCTCGTTGGCGATTTCATTGAGATCCATCAAATGATTGGAATTATGAACCCGCTTATAGTATTTTCCTTTAAAACTTATGGGCTTGATGGGGTAGGAAATAACCGAAAGCGCAACGATTGTCTTGTTTTGATGGGAGATAATTTCTGTATCCGGAATAATGGAAGGGCTGGTCGAATTTTTTATTTGGTTTATCCATTGCTGAACGCTTTCCTGCCCGGCCTGAACGCCCGCAATCTTTCCTTTATCCCCAACACCGATAAGAACAGTGCCTCCGTTTGAATTTGCAAAGGCGGATAAGGTTTCAATCACCTCTTTGCCAAAGGCGGTTTTAAACTCAAGCCGTTCGGATTCACCCTTCTTTATTAGGGATAAAGTACTTGTCATCACACCTATTCACCATTCACCATAGCTTTTTTCGCCAACAACCCAAATCATGAAATATTATCAATAAGATATTAATTTTCGGGGTGCGGAACGGGTTCTGCGTGCCCCCGCCCCTTTACCCTGTCATCCCGAGGAGCGCAAGCCCCTACCCCCTGTCATCCCGAGGAGCGCCAGCGACGAGGGATCTTTCATGTAAAAATTTCTCGTTCCCGCTCGATAATAACAACTGCGCTTATTTCAGGCCGCCATTCGTTTGAAATTTTGATCATTGAGATTTGGTGCTTGTTTGAAATTTGTGTTTTGTAATTTGGTGCTTAATTATTTTTGGTGCTTGTTTGAAATTTGTAATTTGAGATTTGGTGCTTTTTTCTTTTTGGTGCTTCGACTGAACCCTGCACTCCGAACCCTGAACCCTGAACTATGAACCCTGAACTATGAACCGTGAACTCTGAACTGTGAACTTTTCTTCTTTAATTCACAATTCAAGGTTTGACACCCTTCACCTGTCACCTGTCATCCCGAGGAGCGCCAGCCCCTCCCCCTGTCATCCCTAAGAGCGAAAGCCCCTACCCCCTGTCATCCCGAGGAGCGACAGCGACGAGGGATCTTTAATAAAACATTGCCCGCTCCCGCCCGAAATGACAAGTGCACTTATCTCAGGCCGCCGTTTGTTTGAAATTTTGGTCATTGTTTTTTGGTCATTGTTTGTAATTTGGAATTTGAGATTTGGTGCTTAATTATTTTTGGTGCTTAATTGCAAACCGTGAACTGTGAACTGTGAACCCTGAACTGTAAACCTTGAACCGCCGAAACAACCGAGAAACCAAGCCGCTCAATGCACTAGGATTTGGCCAGTTTTTTGTATCAGCCTGAATCCTGGATCCTGTTGTTCGCCCGAGTCTTCCTTAGGCAGCGGAGAGAGGCCTTGCGTGGGGGATTTCTCGCGCAGTTGCAAATCTCACCTGATGTGACTCCAACTCCAAGACTGCGGCTGTTTTTCCGTCCAGGGTCACGAATTCCACCTCAAAGGCTTCTCCTTTGCCATGAACATAAACTACGGCTCCGATGTCACCAGCCTCAAGCCCATGTTCTTCAATCGCTTCCGTTAGAATGACTCTATCGTGTTCCTTTATCATTTCTTTCCTCTATCATGCTGGATATGCGGTGATCAATCGAGGATGTTTCGTGCCTTCCGCGATCATCCAGATTGTTTTCACCGGAGTGGTTGCTCCTTTTGGTGATTCGATCGGAGCTTCGACAATGTACTTTGTTCCATGCCTTCCCTCCTCGGCATTGGCGTAATCGTTTTCATTGACTTGCTTTATCAAAGCTGAAGCGAGAACGCCCCGTGCTTCTACCGTGAACCCCCATCCGAAGAAAAACCTTGCCTTTGGCCCTCCCTCTGGATGCCTTTGAGAAAGAAGATAATCAACAATCTTGCTCTCTGGTGCGTATTCCGGCGAACTCGGCCACTCATTCCGGGCGATTCCGGCCGCCTGTTCCGGACGAAGTCGGCCACCTGTTCCGATTGATTCCGGCCACTCGTTCCGGATGATGTCGGCCACTTTTTCGGAGCAAAGCGACGCTGTCTTTTCCTTCACAAATTACTCGCTTTAAGTCAACTTTCTTTTTTCTTCCGCATAGAGTCTCCTTTCAGATTGATTTTGTATGCATTGTGAACCAGGCGGTCGAGGATGGCATCGGCCAGGGTCGGATCATCGATGACCTCGTGCCAATGCGATACCGGCAGCTGGCTGGTGATTACTGTTGAGTGGATCTCACAGCGATCCTCTATGATTTCAAGAAAATCCCGCTGCTGCTCCTTGGTAAGGTTTGATAAGCCCCAGTCATCGAGGATTAATAAGTGCGTTTTGGCGAAGCCGGCCAAAAGTTTGCCGTAACGGCCGTCGCCTTTGGCCAGACTCAGCTCGGAGAACAATTTCGGCACCCGCAGATACAACGCACTATATCCTTCCAGACAGGCCTTGTGGGCAAGTGCGCAGGCCAAATACGATTTTCCGATCCCGGTCGGCCCGGTGATAAATACATTGTGACGGGCTTTTAACCATTCGCAGGCGGCAAGCGATAATATGAACTGCTTATCCAGCCCCCGGGGATAGGTATAATCTATGTCCTCCATACTGGTCTGATGCCGCAGCTTGGCTTTTTTCAGCCGGGTCTTTAGCTGTCTATCCTGCCTTTCTGTATGTTCTCGATCCACAAGCAGACCCAAGCGTTCTTCAAAGGAGAACTTTTCGATATCAGCCGTCTGCAGTTGCTCTTCAAATGCCTTTCGCATGCCGTAGAACTTCATTGCCTGTAATTTGTCCATAATCGGATGGGTCAACATGATATATTTTCCTTTTTTATCTTTTCAAAGTTTAATGAATAGGCTATATTGATATCCGCCTTTGCCGGAGGATAGGGCAACGCTGGGGAGCGACCCGAGCGCCGGCCAGGGTGACCGAAGTATGAGGGCCGTACCCTGCGTGCGGCCCATCTCTCATACTTTGGTCCATAATGCGTTAACCCCGGGGGTTTGGGGGCAGCGCCCCCAATTAAGATCAGATCCATACCTTTTACTCGTAATATTTCCCGCCCCTGATGTTGGCGTGGTCAATCGGCTTCCCCGAAGACTCTTCCTCGGCCAGGGGCTTGCGATCCAGCCCGTTCTTCAGGATGGACTCCACGCTTTTATAGCTTTTGCCGCCGATTTGATTGGCCCGACAGGCAGCGGCTTCAAGCCGCTCCTCCCCATAGCTTTTGCCCAGCCGAAGAATGCCCAGACAGCTGCGAAAGCCCTGCTGAGGATGGATACGAACAGCCATCACTTTTTCGATCAACTCAGCCGTATGGGGGCCGATTTTACCAGCCCAGCGCACCAGGCGCTCAGGCGTCCATTCCGCATATTGCTGGTGCTTTTTGGGCATATGTTCCTTGAGCGTGGTATGCCGGCCCATCCGGTCGCTTGAGGCATGACTGGCCACCCTTTTGCCCTTATAAAAGCATTCCACGGTATTGGCGGTTATCCTGACGTCGAGCTGCTTTTTCATAAGCTGGTAAGGCACACTGTAATAATGGCCGTCGACTTCCACATGATAATCAACATGCACCCGGGCTTTTTTCCATTGGGCAAACTGATACCGTGCCATGGGCAGCGGTTTTAAAGCCGGCTTGTCCATGGACTCAAACACGCTTTTTCGGGTTCCCGGCAGTTTCTGGAAGGACTTGTTGTTTAGCTCAACCAAAAGCTCATCGATCGCCCGGTTTAACTCGGTGACACTGAAGAACGTCCGGTTGCGAAGCCTGGCCAAAATCCAGCGTTCCACAATCTGGACGCTGACCTCAGCCTTGGCTTTATCCTTGGTGCCCGGACCCGGGCCGGGATAACAGCGGTGTCATAATGATTGGCCATATCCAGATACGTGGGGTTTAGATCCGGCTCATATCGACAGGCCTTGTTCACACCGCTTTTGAGATTATCGGGGATGACCAGCTCCGGCACACCGCCTAAAAATTCAAATACCCGGACATGGGAATCAATCCAGTCCGACAGGTTTTGACTCAAGCTTGCTTCGGCGTAGGTGTAATTGGAAGCCCCCATACAGGCGATAAAGATCTGGGCCTCGGAGGTGGTGCCGCTGCCGGAATCGGTAATCGGCACGGTCATGCCGCTGTAGTCGACAAAGAGCTTTTCTCCTGCCCGGTGGTCCTGGCGCATGACCGGGTCCAGTTTATCGCGCCATTGGCGATAGAGATGACAGAACTGGCTGTATTGATAGCCTTGGGGGTTTTGGGCTTTATATTCATGCCATAACAGCATGAGGGTCACGCCCTTGCGTTTGAGCTCCTGGTGGACATAGGAGAAATTTAAAGGCGGCCGGTGATCCTTGGACGTGCAGGGCACCTGGTCAAACAGGATCTTTTCTAATTGCGCATCATCCATATCCTCCGGAAGCGGCCAGCCAAGGCCCGCAGCCTTGACCCGCTGGATATAATCGCCTACCGTGCTCCGGGCGATGGAAGTACTGTTGGCAATCTTTCGGTTACTGAGTCTGCATTCGAATTTGAGACGTAAAACTTCTTTGATTTTTCGCATGGTGATTCGCTCCGCTGGCATTTGCACCTCCTTTGAATGATTAAAAGAGGCACAACTTACCGCTAATAATTTTTGTTCACCAGCGAAGCTTTGCTCAAAAAATTACTTGTGATGGGTGGCCGAAATGGATCGGAATCACCGGCCGACTTCCGTCGGAATCGGTGGCCGACATCAATCGGAATCACTGGCCGGAATCATCCGGAATTGGTGGCCGAGATGAATCGGAATTGGTGGCCGAAATCATCCGGAATATGCACTCTCTGGAACCTCAGCATTTTTACAGTTAGGAACTTTCATGCCACTCTATCATGTATCATCCCATAGGCCGAGAAGCATTGACTAAAAGCTTATCCGACTTCATCGATTAATTCCTCAGGGGCAAGCTGATACGGTGAAATTTTATGCTCATATAAATGTTCAAGAAACTCCTGCCGGGATATACCCGCGATTTCGGCTGCCTTGGACTGTGAAATCTTGCCCTCTTCATACCACTTAACAAGAGCTGTCATTTTCATTGCCCGGGCGAATTCAGCCGGCGTCTGCTTGAATGCCGCAAACGCTGTCTCCGGCACTTCTATGATCAATTGCGTCATGGTCATAGCCCTTCCTCGCATCGGATAATCGAAAATCCACATCTATGGCATCAACATCATTTTCTATATTTTAAATAGGTTTCCATGCAAAGTCAATTGCAGGCAGAAAAGGCAGGGAGGGGGATTTCCGAATTTTGGTCATCGGGATTGGTTTGTTTTTTGGAATTTATTATTTGTTGCTCAATATCTTTAACTTTAGCACCTCCCCCCGTCATCCCAAGGAGCGCCAGCCCCCCTGTCATCCCGAGGAGCACAATTCCCATCCCTTGTCATCCCGAGCAGCGCCAACCTCCACCCTGTCATCCCGAGGAGCGCCAGCGACGAGGGATCTTTCATGTAAAAATTTCTCGTTCCCGCTCGATAATAACAACTGCGCTTATCTCAGGCCGCCGTTTGTTTGAAATTTTGGTCATTGAGATTTGGTGCTTGTTTGAAATTTGTGTTTTGTTATTTGGTGCTTAATTCTGCTTGGTTCTTGTTTGTAATTTGTAATTTGAGATTTGGTGCTTTTTTCTTTTTGGTGCTTTTTTCTTTTTGGTGCTTCGACCGAGCCCTGAACCCTGAACTGTGAACTGTGAACCCTGAACTCTGAACTTCCCTTCTTTAATTCACAATTCAAGGTTTGACACCCTTCACATGCGAATCCATTCGACCAGCGAAAGCAGATCCGCCACTGATCATTAATGCGAATGCTATATTGACCGGCACGACTGCCTTTAAGCGCCTCTAAATGATTGCCGGGGGGAATTCTTAAATCCTCAAGGTGATTGGCGATTTCGAGCTGCCTGAGTTTTCGCCGGGCAACCTTGGAAATATTGACATTTCATAGACAATCTTGATTGTTGCAATAATCAGATGTAGCCGGTTCAATTTTTGATAACTGATCCCTCATTCGTTGCTCAGCTTGCCAAAGATCATGCGCCTGCTGCATACGTAACCATATGCCAGGTCCGTTTCCAACGAATTTGCCGATTCGAAGAGCCATTTCTATTGAAATCGGATGCGTGCAGGCTAAGATGCGATGCAACTGCTGTCGGGAAACCCCGAGTTTTCGTGCTGCTTCGCTTACCGATAACCCAAGATTTATCAATACATCTTCCCGCAGAATTTCCCCCGGATGGGTTGGCGGCCTTTTTAACGGCCTTTTCACCGTGTATTCTTCCATTTTTTCACCTCAGTGATATTGCTCAAGGTCAACCAGAAAACATAACGGCGAGGCCAACAGATTTACCCCCGCCGGCATGCCGGCACGCTTCGATAAATGACAACTGCGCTTATCTCAGGCCGCCGTTTGTTTGAAATTTTGGTCATTGAGATTTGGTGCTTGTTTGAAATTTATGTTTTGTTATTTGGTGCTTAATTCTGCTTGGTGCTTGTTTGTAATTTGTGATTTGAGATTTGGAATTTAACCCTGAACCGTGAACTGTGAACTGTGAACCCTGAACCGTGAACTCTTCTTTTTTAATTCACAATTCAAGGTTTGACACCCTTCACATACTGTCATCCCGAGGAGCGCCAGCGACGAGGGATCTTTCATGTAAAAATTTCTCGCTCCCGCTCGACAATAACAAGTGCGCTTATCTCAGGCCGCCGCTTGTTTGAAATTTTGGTCATTGAGATTTGGTGCTTGTTTGTAATTTGTGATTTGTTATTTGGTGCTTTTTCCTGTTTGGTGCTTCGACTGAACCCTGAACCCTTCCAAAGTCATAATGTATAGGGGATCTCGACAAAGTTATGTTTGGCAGATGAAAAGTCTTTTGTATTTCTTGTTGTGAGTTGAATATTGTGGTGCACTGCAATCGCTGCCTGAAATGCATCCGGCAATTTCCAACCATGTTTTTGCCTTAAGTCAGATGCAATTTCTGCAATGCTGATATCAATGGGAAAGATGGTAAACTGGTAAAGAAATGACTTCACCAACGCCTTGTCCGCTGGTTTGACGCCAACCATAATTTCAGCATAAGTGATGACTGAAATGGCAGTCTCCTCAGGCGAAAGAGATCGGATAAAATCAGAAGCGACATTAATGGTATTCAGGTGGTCAATAAGAATGACAGAATCTAAAAGCCGTTTAATCATGACCCATCTACCATTCAGATCTTACTTGTCGCTGGTAATCAAGCCCGTCTCCCTTTTTCCATTTGCCCCTGGTTTTATTAACCAAGTCATTATAAAGCTTTCTATTTTCATTAGCTTTTAAGCATTTAATCCCTCTTCGAATCGCCTCGGCCATGGAGATCCCTTCAGATGCGCTGTAAGCTTCCAACCAAGATTTGTTTGATTCTTCAAGCGTAATTATTGTCCGTTTACTGCCCATTTCCTAACCTCTCTTACCAGCAGACCTAATATATGATATATATATATGTATATCACTCACCGAAATGATGTCAAATATTAAAAGCGAATCAACGCAAAAAGGCCCGCCTATAATGCCTTTCGAAACGGCAGGCGCAAGCACATGGGATTTGTTTTGAATTTCAGTTTTTGAGATTTGATGTTTGTTTGCATTTTGTGATTTGTTATTTGGTGCTTCTATTTTTTTGGTGCTTGCTCATAATTTGAACCGTAAACTGTGAACAGCGAACTGCGACCCCTGAACCCTGAACCGTGAACTGTGAACTGTGAACCGTGAACCTTGAACTGTGAACCGTGAACTCTGAACTTCCCTTTTTTAATTCACAATTCAAGGTTTGACACCCTTCTCACCCGGTTCAACTCAAAAGGAGATACCCGCAGCACGCCGCTTTCCGCCGGCCGGTTGCTCGCCGGATTCACCATGAAAGGCGTCCCGCATTCGGGATAGGCCTGCCTGAACCGGTAAAGCCCGTTGTAGTCTGATGGCTTGAGTCGTTTTTTGTATTTTATTTCAACAGGCGTGATCACACTGCCGTCATCTAATACCATATCGACTTCCTGCTTGTTTTTCGTGCGCCAGAATTTAATATTTTCGGATGCGACCCCTGATTTGATCAATTCGGAAATCACAAACCCTTCAAAAATATACGGCATATCCGACCGGACATCACCGGCATTGAAATTATTGACAAAAAAATTCCGAACCCCGCTGTCTAAAAAATATATCTTGGGCATTTTGACCAATTCCTTGTTCCGGTTGGTAAACCAGGGGGTATGAACCGTGATCAGAAATGTCTCCTTGAGGATTTCGATATAGTTTTTCGTTGTCTTATCATCAATACCGGCCACTTGGGACAACTGACTGAAACGGGCCTGCTGGCCATGATTGACCGCAAGCTGTCGAATCAGTGTCCTGGCATGCTGAATTCGTTCAATCTTCAAAAAATCCACCAGATCTTTTTTGACATAGAGATCAAAGATCGAGGCCAGCACCGCCTGTTTTTCATTGTCCGGCACCAGTGCTACTTCCGGATAGCCGCCATAAATCATGAAGCGCTCCAGTTCCTGGAAAGCTTCCGGGATGAGCTCAAAAAGCCGGTCGGATTGAATATTTGACAAATTGTCAAGTTTTTGGATCAAGTCAGGCCGCTCGATAAAATGCAGATACTCCCTGAAATTTAACGGATATATCCGCAGAACCCGTTTTCGGCCGGCCAGGCTTTCCTGGATCTGTTCATTTATGGCCAGTGAAGAGGAGCCGGATGCATAAATCTTGATATCCGGATGATGGTCGCTGAGATTTTTCAACACCCGGCTGATGTCCGCATATCGTTGAAACTCATCCAGAAAAAGGATAAACAACTCATCGCCTGTCCCCTGGTACCCATTCAATTTGAGCGTGTTAATACAGTTTTCGTAAGAGCTGACACGCTCATAATTGGAATAGATATCCAGATCCAAAAACAGGCAGGGGTGTTTTTTAGCAAACGACTCATACAGCCGGTGCATCAGGGTCGTCTTGCCCACTTGCCTTGCGCCCACCAGAACCGTAATCTTTTGATTGTCTTTCTGTTTTTCCAGTTCCGGATATACAAGCCTGTCTTTAAACATACACACCTTTTTCGCCAAACGATTTCGGACCAATATTCCGAAATAGTTTTAACTTTTTCGGAACAAAACCCTTCCGCTGCCCTTGTTTGAAATTTTGGTCATTGAGATTTGATTGATTATTTTTTGTTATCGGATGCTTCTGATTTGGGTGCTTGTTTATTATTTGTGATTTGTTATTTGGTGCTTTTCATTTTTGGTGCTTGTTTGAAATTTGTGTTTTGTTATTTGGTGCTTTTTTCTTTTTGGTGCTTTTTCCTGTTTGGTGCTTCGACTGAACCGTGAACCCTGAACCCTGAACTGTGAACTGTGAACTCTGAACTTCCCTTTTTTAATTCACAATTCAAGGTTTGACACCCTTCACTGTCATCCCTAAGAGCGAAAGCCCCTACCCCCTGTCATCCCGAGGAGCGACAGCGACGAGGGATCTTTAATAAAACATTGCCCGCTCCCGCCCGAAATGACAAGTGCACTTATCTCAGGCCGCCGTTTGTTTGAAATTTTGGTCATTGTTTTTTGGCCATTGTTTGTAATTTGGAATTTGAGATTTGGTGCTTAATTATTTTTGGTGCTTAATTGCAAACCGTGAACTGTGAACTGTGAACCCTGAACTGTAAACCTTGAACCGCCGAAACAACCGAGAAACCAAGCCGCTCAATGCACTAGATTTGGCCAGTTTTTTGTATCAGCCTGAATCCTGGATCCTGTTGTTCGCCCGAGTCTTCCTTAGGCAGCGGAGAGAGGCCTTGCGTGGGGGATTTCTCGCGCAGTTGCAAATCTCACCTGATGTGACTCCAACTCCAAGACTGCGGCTGTTTTTCCGTCCAGGGTCACGAATTCCACCTCAAAGGCTTCTCCTTTGCCATGAACATAAACTACGGCTCCGATGTCACCAGCCTCAAGCCCATGTTCTTCAATCGCTTCCGTTAGAATGACTCTATCGTGTTCCTTTATCATTTCTTTCCTCTATCATGCTGGATATGCGGTGATCAATCGAGGATGTTTCGTGCCTTCCGCGATCATCCAGATTGTTTTCACCGGAGTGGTTGCTCCTTTTGGTGATTCGATCGGAGCTTCGACAATGTACTTTGTTCCATGCCTTCCCTCCTCGGCATTGGCGTAATCGTTTTCATTGACTTGCTTTATCAAAGCTGAAGCGAGAACGCCCCGTGCTTCTACCGTGAACCCCCATCCGAAGAAAAACCTTGCCTTTGGCCCTCCCTCTGGATGCCTTTGAGAAAGAAGATAATCAACAATCTTGCTCTCTGGAACCTCAGCATTTTTACAGTTAGGAACTTTCATGCCACTCTATCATGTATCATCCCATAGGCCGAGAAGCATTGACTACAAGCTTATCCGACTTCATCGATTAATTCCTCAGGGGCAAGCTGATACGGTGAAATTTTATGCTCATATAAATGTTCAAGAAACTCCTGCCGGGATATACCCGCGATTTCGGCTGCCTTGGACTGTGAAATCTTGCCCTCTTCATACCACTTAACAAGAGCTGTCATTTTCATTGCCCGGACGAATTCAGCCGGCGTCTGCTTGAATGCCGCAAACGCTGTCTCCGGCACCTCTATGGTCAATTTCGTCATGGTCATAACCCTTCCCCTAATCGAATAATCGAAAATCAATATCTATGGCATCAACATCATTATCTATATTTTAAATATGTTCCCATGCAAAGTCAATTGCAGGCAGAAAAGGCAGGGAGCGGAATTTTCGATTTTTGGTCATTGAGATTTGGTGCTTGTTTGAAATTTGTGTTTTGTTATTTGGTGCTTAATTCTGCTTGGTGCTTGTTTGTTATTTGTAATTTGAGATTTGGAATTTAACCCTGAACCGTGAACTGTGAACCGTGAACTCCTTTATAAAACCATTCATAGACAATCTTGATTGTTGCAATAATCAGGTGAAGCCGGTTCAATTTTTGATAACTGATCCCTCATTCGTTGCTCAGCTTGCCAAAGATCATGCGCCTGCTGCATACGTAACCATATGCCAGGCCCGTTTCCAACAAATTTGCCGATTCGAAGAGCCATTTCTATTGTAATCGGATGCGTGCAGGCTAAGATGCGATGCAACTGCTGTCGAGAAACCCCGAGTTTTCGTGCTGCTTCGCTTAGTATCTAAGTTAAAATAAAGTGTACAAATTTTATCCAGTATACATGACTTCCTGAGGCATTATTTTGTAATTCCATTCACCATGAAAACTCGCTCGCTCAATGTTTAGCTGAGCCATTTCATCATCACCAACTTTAAGACCTTTTTCATATTGCGTATCATCAATATCAGCCTCTATTTTCAGGCCTTTTTGGGTTGTGGTGTTTGAAATCAGATTGACTATAGTCCCAAGGCTATCTAATGGTCGTCCCCGCCAGTTCTTGCTCATAAAAGAAAACATTTGATGCTCGATTTTATTCCATTTGCTTGTCCCGGGCGGAAAATGACAAATACTGATCGTAATTCCCAATTCATTTACCAGAGACTGAACCTCTTTTTTCCACAAACGAACTCGGTAGCCGTTACTGCCACCGCCGTCTGCTGTGATCAGCAACCGGGTAGCGCCGGGATACCTGAAACAGCCCATTTCATTCCACCAACGCCGAATGCTTTCAACCGCAAATTGTGCTGTATCTCGACTTATACCGACGCTTACCCATCCCTCATTACGTGTCAAATCATAGATACCGTAAGGACAAGCTTTACCTTTCTCTTTGTCCGGAAAGTCATATGTGTTCACATCGGTTGGTTGCCCGGCGGGTTCCCACTCCATACCGGTGTTTTTATATTGGCCAATATTTTCTTTTTTCTTGGCATCGACTGAAATAACAGGCTGACCATCGCCTTGAAACTCTTTTACCTGCTCATATATAAAATTGAACTGTGCATCCCGATCCGGACTTTGTTTTCCCTCCTTAATTTTTCGATTGGCCTGCATACTGTAACCCATTTCCTGAAGCATCAAATACACAGTCTTCTGGGACACATTATGCCCTCTTTTACGAAGGGCTTCTGATAGTTTATAGGTACTTTTACAGGTCCATCTGAGAGGAGATTCCGGATCGCCTCTGGTAAGCGGATCTATTAGCATATCAAGGTCTTTAATCAATGCAGGATTTTTATCCACCAGACGCTTACGCCCACCCCCAGATTTACGTATGCGTTTTTTGCTTCCATCTGCTTTACCCGTCAGTTCCTTTTTCCTTTTCCGATGGTCACACGTGACATACCTGTTGCCTGGCAAACAATGGTATCTCCTCCTCTGCCAATTGTATTGGCTTCTGATGCAGCCCATATCCTTTTGTCCTTTTCTGACAAATGAGCCGCCATCAACTCGAACCTTTTTTTCACCTGACTGATCAGATCTTCTTTCTGTTGAGTTTCCATACATTTGACTGTAGTATGGAAGTGAAACAAAAGTCAACATATTTGTATATTTTATTTTAACTTATTACCTTACCGATAACCCAAGATTTATCAATACATCTTCCCGCAGAATTTCCCCCGGATGGGTTGGCGGCCTTTTTAATGGCCTTTTCACTGTGTATTCTTCCATTTTTTCACCTCAGTGATATTGCTCAAGGTCAACCAGAAAACATGACAACTGCGCTTATCTCAAGCCGCCGTTTGTTTGAAATTTTGGTCATTGCAATTTGGTTCTTGTTTGTAATTTGTAATTTGAGATTTGGTGCTTTTTTCTTTTTGGTGCTTAATTACGAACCCTACACCTGAAAGGCTGAAGCCTTCCGCTACATGGCCATAGTTCCGAACCATGAACCTTGAACCCTAAACCACGAACCGTGAACTTTTAATTCACAATTCAAGGTTTGACACCCAATTCATGACACCCAATTCACACCGCAAAAGCTAAACAGCCCCTGCTCAGCAGTAATCGCTGGGCAGGGGCTGAATTTAAGTTATTGAAAAATTGAGTTTAATTACTTGGGATCATTGGGCAATTCAGTGGAAAAATCACCACCAAATCGAGCCGTGCCCTTGGCCACCCGGATTTCGTCCATGTGGCCGCTGAAGTAATAGTTATTTAAGTTCGTGATATGCCGCCCGACGACCAAGCCCGCCCCCGAGGAGTTTGCCGAGCCGGTAAACGTCTCGCTGTCCTCGGCCAATCCGTTCACGTAGAGCGTCAACTCATCCCCGTCCCGTTCCGCCGCCACGTGGTACCACGCGCCCACACTGGCGGGAGTGGCCCCCGTGAGAACCGTCCAGGTGCCTTCGTCCCTGACATCAAACGTGAAGACGCCGTCGTCTATGTAGAGCTTGTACGCGTCATGTGTTGAGCCCGAAATCCATTCAAAGGCACTCAACAGACCGTTGTAGCCGGAGACGGAAGCCGGATTCACCCACAGGTCGATGGTGAAATCCTCCCCGCCGAAATCCCAGTCCGCACTGGCCGGCACGCTCAGGTAATCTCCGGAACCGTCGTAGGCGATGGCCGAATTCTCACCGAACGGATTTTCATGTTGAACATTGCCATGCGAGGTGACCGTATGAAAATTGAGGACATCTACAATTGGATCCGAAGCGCTCTTGTCTTCTGAATTAATCCAAAAATTAGTCACCTTAATGATCCACGGATCATAAATGACATCACTCCAAACACCGACGCCTGAACCGCTGGCACCGCCCCCGCCTACGCTGCTGGGGCCATTATCCGCTCCCCACCAGTTGTTGGTAGCGTCAACAACAATGCTGGTTAAATTTCTTACGCCGACTTCACAATTTGAGAAGCTGTTATCCTCAAGCAGAACTGAATCTGCGTCAGCATTGTCTTCATATTTAACCGCTGCCGCATCATTATCAAGCTCAGGGGTCCCGCCGCCGGATTTATGATCGGTCAAGTCGTCAATCGTATTACCGGTCACCTCGGCGCCCGGCGTCGGCCCTTCCAGGCCGATCCCTGTTGCCCAAAGCCCTTCAAGATCAGTAATGTCATTATCAATCACTTTGGCATTCAAGACCTCACCACCGTTGCCGTTAGCACCGAGACCAAGGAGTATGCCATAGGCTCCTTTTCCGCCATTGTCAAAATCACAGGTGCAGGCATTTACGTCCGCAATAATGTTGTTTTGAATTGTTAGATTATCAACATTGAATGCAGAATCTTTGCAGCAAACACCGATTGCCTTGGCACTTCCATTGGTCGATTTGGCAGCCGCATCACAGACCCCCGATTCCCCTCCGTGAATCTGAATGAACTGGTTGCCTTGAATGACTATATCGGTAGCATAGGCGGATCCTGTTATTATCACGCCATGGCTGTTTCCGCTTGTTGCGCTGCTCCCGATATCGGCAAGGATATTGTTCTTTATAGTCAGGTAACTGAATCCAGCGGTTGTAATGCCATTGTTACCGGTGGGATTCGTTATCGTGAACCCATCGATCGTCACATTATCCGCGTCGATTGAGACCCGTTCAGCCGTTCCCGTTCCGGTAATCAATGTTGTTCCGGCACCGTCCGTTGACTGTAACGTGACTTCCTTTGTAACCCCTACATTTTGCGCGTAATCTCCCGGACCAACATTAATGGTGTCGCCGTCAGAAGCCGCGTCAATGGCATCCTGGATGTAGCCGGAACTGTCCACCTGCCACGTCCACGGACTGCTGTGATCATCGTCCACGTAGTCCTCGCTCCAGAACGGTACGTAGGAGACGCTGCCGCCTTCGGGGTTGTACACGTCATCGCTCGGCTCCGTGTCGCCCCACCAGTTGCCACGGGCATCCACCGTCGCCACCATCTGGTTGCGCACGCCCACCGAAAGATCGGTGAAGCTGTTCTCGGTGATCGTCACGGTATCGGCCGACGCGTTGGACTCCACCATCACGGCCGCCGCATCCGGATCCCCGAGTGCCGTCTTGTAATCCACCAGATTGCTGATGATGTTGCCCTGCACCAGCGCGTCGGGCGTGTCGCCCTCCAGGCCGATGGCATGCGCCCACAGACCCTCCAGGTCGCTGATGGTGTTATCCAGGATCTGGGGCGCAATGGTCTGGGCCCCAAGATTGATGATAATGCCGTAGGCCCCCTGGCCCTGCGGATCCGAACCGGTCCATTCCTCTGTGCTCGCCCGGACCCCGGAGATCGTGTTGTCCTGGATCACCAGCCCGGACACATTGTAGCTCTGGCCCGTCCAGCCCACGCCGATGGCACTGGCGCTGCCCCAGTCGTTTTCCACCGTGCCGATGTTGCTGAACTCGTTGTCCTCGATGGTAATGGTCGAGGCATCCGCGTTGTTGCCCACAATCGCCACCGCGTGGATATCATGGGCCGATCCCCCGGCCGGGGCCACGGTGCCCACATCCGTAATCGTGTTGTTCCGGATGGCCAGGCTGCTGTTGCCGGCCGATTGGATCACGTTCGTGCCGTCCGGGTTGGTCAGGGTAAACCCGTCAATGGTCACCCCATCCGCAGCCACCGTCACCGGCGTGGCGCCGCTGCCGGCGAGTGTGGTCGCGGCCGCCCCGTCGGTCGAGGTCAGCGTGATCCCAACGGGAATGCTGAAGGCCTCTTCATAGGTCCCCGGCAGGACATAAACCTCGTCAGTTGCAGCAGCCTCGTCAATCACCGTTTGGATGGTGTCCCCGTAAGTCTCGCCGTCATCGTAGCTTCCATTGCTGTTTCCATCGATAAACGCGGCCATATCCAGGTACGGCTTGTTCGGCAGATTATCCGAAAAATCACCGCCAAACCGGGCCGTGCCCTTGGCCACCCGGATCTCGTCCATGTGGCCGCTGAAATAATAGTTGTTTACATTGGTCACATGCCGGCCGACCACCAGGCCGTCGCTCGAGGAGTTTACCGAGCCGGTAAACGTCGCGCTGTCCTCGGCCAATCCGTTCACGTAAAGCGTCAACTCATCCCCGTCCCGTTCCGCCGCCACGTGGTACCACGCGCCCGCACTGGCGGGAGTGGCCCCCGTGAGAACCGTCCAGGTGCCTTCGTCCCTGACATCAAACGTGAAGACGCCGTCGTCTATGTAGAGCTTGTACGCGTCATGTGTTGAGCCCGAAATCCATTCAAAGGCACTCAACAGGCCGTTGTAGCCGGATACGGAAACGGGATTCACCCACAGGTCAATCGTAAAATCACCCGCACCAAAATCCCAGTCCGCGCTGGCCGGGACACTCAGGTAATCCCCGGATCCGTCAAAGGCCATGGCCGCGTCCTTGCCAAACGCCTCTACTGTGACCGGCCCGTTTGACGTCACGTCATGCGTCCCCGTGCTGTCCTCGATCGGGTCCGTCTCCGCGTCGGTCTTGATGTAGAGGTTGTCTCCACCTAGCCAGGGATCAAAATCCACCTTGTCTGAAACCGCTGCCCCGGTACCGTCCGGGTTCTCGGTATCATGGTACGGCCCGGACGGGTCACCCCAGTCGTTGTACTCAGCATCGAGCACCTCGTCCAGGTCCTTGTTCACCACCCCGCAATACGTGTCGCCGAACTCGTTGTAATGCACTTCAAGTTCCGTCGCATCGGGGATGGTCTCCTCTTCGAAGCCGCCGCCGGCTGTATCCAGCCCCACCGCGCAGGCGTACTCGGCCGTCTCAGCCGTGACCCCGGAAAAGATGTTCTCCTCGATCGTCACATTCTTCGGGAAACCAAGTTCGGATCCCGACGGCGTGGCCACCACCCCGTAGCTCCAGGCGCCGTGGATGTTCTCTATGGTATTGCGCAGAACGTTGACGTTGTTCAAATCCGCCTGCAGCTTGATACCATTGGCACCATAAGCCGGCTGGGAAACATTTTTAATCGTATTATCAATAATATTAATTCCATCGATCTGCTCCTCGTTGTAAGACTTGACATGGATGCCTTCCGCAGCCACATCAGTGGCCGAAGTATCCACCCCGTCAATCAGGTTGTTGCTGATCTCGATGGTTTTGGCCGGGTAATCCGTATAGCCTGCCGGCGCACCGACGAAAATCCCTTCCTGCTCGCCGGCACCGCCCGTGTTGGTAATCTTGAGCAGGCTCACCGTCACGCCGTCCACCCGGATATTCACCTTGCCTTCCACAACTGCGGCATCAACGCCGGCGGGATCGTTCATGCCCGCCAGGGTCACGGCCTTGGTGACCTCCACCTGCTCCGGATAGGTGCCGGCATCCACGTAGATGGTGTCGCCGTCGAGCACCTCGGCCTTGTCCACCGCATCCTGGATGTAGCCGGAACCATCCACGTGCCACGTCCACGCCCCGCTGTGATCGTCAGCCACGTAATCCTGGCTCCAGAACGGCGCGTACGAGACGCTGCCGCCTCCGGGGTTGTACACGTCATCGCTCGGCTCCGTGTCTCCCCACCAGTTGCCCTGGGCATCCACCGTGGCCACCATGTTGTTGCGAACGCCCACGGACATGTCGCTGAAGCTGTTGCCTGTTATCGTCACTGTGTCCGCAGACGCGTTGTCCTCCACCATCACCCCGGCCGCATCCGGGTCACTTGGGTCAAGGCCGGTCTTGTAGTCCACCAGGTTGCTGATGATGTTGCCCTGCACCAGCGCGTCAGGCGTATCGCCTTCCAAACCGATGGCGTGCGACCACCAGCCCTCCAGGTCGCTGATCGTGTTGTTCAGGATCTGGGGCGCAATGGTCTGCCCCCCCAGGTTGATCAGGATGCCGTAGGCCCCCTGGCCCCCGGGGCCGCCGCTCACCCACGGATCCGTGCAAGCCCGGACATGGGTGATCGTATTGTTCTGAATCAGCAGGCCCGAAACATCATTGCTGTAGTTCGACCAGCCAACCGCAATCGCGCTGGCGCCGCCCGTATCGTTGGCCTCTGTCCCCAGGTTGCTGAATTCGTTGTCCTCAATGGCAATGGTTGACGCTGTTGCCGTGCCCACCACGGCGATCGCGTGGATGCTGCCGGTGGCCGCCGTCCCCACATCCGTAATCGTGTTATTCCGGATGGTCAGGCTGCTGTTGCCGGCCGAATGGATCACGTTCGTGCCGTCCGGGTTGGTCAGGGTAAACCCGTCAATGGTCACCCCGTCCGCAGCCACTGTTACCGGCGTGGCCCCGCTGCCGGCGAGTGTGGTCGCGGCCGCGCCGTCGGTCGAGGTCAGCGTGATCCCAACGGGAATGCTGAGGGCCTCTTCATAGGTCCCCGGCAGGACATAAACCTCGTCATTTGCATCAGCCTCGTCAATCACCGCCTGGATGGTATCCGCATACGTCTCGCCGTCATCGTAGCTTCCGTTGCTGTCTCCGTCGATAAACGCGGCCATATCCAGGTACGGCTTGTTCGGCAGATTATCCGAAAAATCACCGCCAAATCGAGCCGTGCCCTTGGCCACCCGGATCTCGTCCATGTGGCCACTGAAATAATAGTTGTTTACATTGGTCACATGCCGGCCGACCACCAGGCCGTCGCTCGAGGAGTTTACCGAGCCGGTAAACGTCGCGCTGTCCTCGGCCAATCCGTTCACGTAAAGCGTCAACTCATCCCCGTCCCGTTCCGCCGCCACGTGGTACCACGCGCCCGCACTGGCGGGAGTGGCCCCCGTGAGAACCGTCCAGGTGCCTTCGTCCCTGACATCAAACGTGAAGACGCCGTCGTCTATGTAGAGCTTGTACGCGTCATGTGTTGAGCCCGAAATCCATTCAAAGGCACTCAACAGGCCGTTGTAGCCGGATACGGAAACGGGATTCACCCACAGGTCAATCGTAAAATCACCCGCACCAAAATCCCAGTCCGCGCTGGCCGGGACACTCAGGTAATCCCCGGATCCGTCAAAGGCCATGGCCGCGTCCTTGCCAAACGCCTCTACTGTGACCGGCCCGTTTGACGTCACGTCATGCGTCCCCGTGCTGTCCTCGATCGGGTCCGTCTCCGCGTCGGTCTTGATGTAGAGGTTGTCTCCACCTAGCCAGGGATCAAAATCCACCTTGTCTGAAACCGCTGCCCCGGTACCGTCCGGGTTCTCGGTATCATGGTACGGCCCGGACGGGTCACCCCAGTCGTTGTACTCAGCATCGAGCACCTCGTCCAGGTCCTTGTTCACCACCCCGCAATACGTGTCGCCGAACTCGTTGTAATGCACTTCAAGTTCCGTCGCATCGGGGATGGTCTCCTCTTCGAAGCCGCCGCCGGCTGTATCCAGCCCCACCGCGCAGGCGTACTCGGCCGTCTCAGCCGTGACCCCGGAAAAGATGTTCTCCTCGATCGTCACATTCTTCGGGAAACCAAGTTCGGATCCCGACGGCGTGGCCACCACCCCGTAGCTCCAGGCGCCGTGGATGTTCTCTATGGTATTGCGCAGAACGTTGACGTTGTTCAAATCCGCCTGCAGCTTGATACCATTGGCACCATAAGCCGGCTGGGAAACATTTTTAATCGTATTATCAATAATATTAATTCCATCGATCTGCTCCTCGTTGTAAGACTTGACATGGATGCCTTCCGCAGCCACATCAGTGGCCGAAGTATCCACCCCGTCAATCAGGTTGTTGCTGATCTCGATGGTTTTGGCCGGGTAATCCGTATAGCCTGCCGGCGCACCGACGAAAATCCCTTCCTGCTCGCCGGCACCGCCCGTGTTGGTAATCTTGAGCAGGCTCACCGTCACGCCGTCCACCCGGATATTCACCTTGCCTTCCACAACTGCGGCATCAACGCCGGCGGGATCGTTCATGCCCGCCAGGGTCACGGCCTTGGTGACCTCCACCTGCTCCGGATAGGTGCCGGCATCCACGTAGATGGTGTCGCCGTCGAGCACCTCGGCCTTGTCCACCGCATCCTGGATGTAGCCGGAACCATCCACGTGCCACGTCCACGCCCCGCTGTGATCGTCAGCCACGTAATCCTGGCTCCAGAACGGCGCGTACGAGACGCTGCCGCCTCCGGGGTTGTACACGTCATCGCTCGGCTCCGTGTCTCCCCACCAGTTGCCCTGGGCATCCACCGTGGCCACCATGTTGTTGCGAACGCCCACGGACATGTCGCTGAAGCTGTTGCCTGTTATCGTCACTGTGTCCGCAGACGCGTTGTCCTCCACCATCACCCCGGCCGCATCCGGGTCACTTGGGTCAAGGCCGGTCTTGTAGTCCACCAGGTTGCTGATGATGTTGCCCTGCACCAGCGCGTCAGGCGTATCGCCTTCCAAACCGATGGCGTGCGACCACCAGCCCTCCAGGTCGCTGATCGTGTTGTTCAGGATCTGGGGCGCAATGGTCTGCCCCCCCAGGTTGATCAGGATGCCGTAGGCCCCCTGGCCCCCGGGGCCGCCGCTCACCCACGGATCCGTGCAAGCCCGGACATGGGTGATCGTATTGTTCTGAATCAGCAGGCCCGAAACATCATTGCTGTAGTTCGACCAGCCAACCGCAATCGCGCTGGCGCCGCCCGTATCGTTGGCCTCTGTCCCCAGGTTGCTGAATTCGTTGTCCTCAATGGCAATGGTTGACGCTGTTGCCGTGCCCACCACGGCGATCGCGTGGATGCTGCCGGTGGCCGCCGTCCCCACATCCGTAATCGTGTTATTCCGGATGGTCAGGCTGCTGTTGCCGGCCGAATGGATCACGTTCGTGCCGTCCGGGTTGGTCAGGGTAAACCCGTCAATGGTCACCCCGTCCGCAGCCACTGTTACCGGCGTGGCCCCGCTGCCGGCGAGTGTGGTCGCGGCCGCGCCGTCGGTCGAGGTCAGCGTGATCCCAACGGGAATGCTGAGGGCCTCTTCATAGGTCCCCGGCAGGACATAAACCTCGTCATTTGCATCAGCCTCGTCAATCACCGCCTGGATGGTATCCGCATACGTCTCGCCGTCATCGTAGCTTCCGTTGCTGTCTCCGTCGATAAACGCGGCCATATCCAGGTACGGCTTGTTCGGCAGATTATCCGAAAAATCACCGCCAAATCGAGCCGTGCCCTTGGCCACCCGGATCTCGTCCATGTGGCCACTGAAATAATAGTTGTTTACATTGGTCACATGCCGGCCGACCACCAGGCCGTCGCTTGAGGAATTGACCTCGCCACTGAATGTGGCGCTACCTTCGGGCACCCCGTTTACGTACAGGGAAACCGTCTCTCCGTCGCGCTCCACCGCCACGTGGTACCAGAGCAACGGATCCGGAGAGGTGGTGCTCTCAATGGTGCTCCACGTCCCCGCTTCCTTGTAGGAAAACTTGAACACGCCATCTACGTAAAGCATAAACGCCTTTTCGGTCGGGTATTCATATCCGCTTCAGCAAGCCGCCTAGCCCAGCCAAGGAATCAGCGTTCACCCACAGGTCAATCGTAAAATCACCCCCGCCAAAATCCCAGTCACCGCTGACCGGGACACTCAGGTAATCCCCGGATCCGTCAAAGGCCATGGCCGCGTCCTTGCCAAACGCCTCTACTGTGACCGGCCCGTTTGACGTCACGTCATGCGTCCCCGTGCTGTCCTCGATCGGATCCGTCTCCGCGTCACTTTTAATGTAAAGGTTATTTCCCCCGCCGGCAGGTGCATTCAGCCAGCTCCTGAGTCCGCCAGTAAGAAGCGTGTAGCCGCTACCGGAATCACCTGAATTGTTGGTAATGCGCAGTGCGAGATACTCCCCTGCGGCCACGGTCAATGGGCCGTCGGCACCGGTGTCGATTTCAATTGTATCAGACCAGTCGCCGTTTAAAGTTGCCTCAGGCGCACCCGCACTAAATGTGCTTCCATCAGTTGAATAACCCACTTCAACGCTGAAGCTGTCGGTGTCTGCAACCGCTGAATCAAATTTTAGCTGGCCGCCCCAACTTTCGCTTTCATATGTTGTTTCCGAAGAAGCTGCCGAATCGGCAATCCATACATAAGAATTCCCATCATTAATAGTAACCGTAGTCTCAGGCTGAGAGTCATCCCCTTCGATCATGAGGTTGCCGTCCTGAAGCGCCCAGCCATTGTCTCCGGTGCCGCCGACACCGAATTCCGTAAAATGATCCACAACCGCCCAAACCACATTGTTTTCCGGATAAACGCCGTAATCCCCAAGGCTGGTAATATCCGGAATGCTCCCGACAATGCGGTTGGTCACATCTGCCAAGTTGCCATCCACCACGTTGGTATTGCCAGCCACGGCCAACCGCCAGGAGCCTGATGCATTATCGTAATAATAAAGATTCAGGTTTTCTTCATTGAGGCCCGCAACTTCATCATCCGAATAGCTGATCTTGACCATGCTCTGATGCTCTCCGTCAAGGAGCGTGCAATCGATATTTACACTTTTATCAATCAGGTCTTCCGTGCCGAGTTTTTTAGTCTTTGTCGGCGCAGGTTCAGCGTCTTCCGCAACACTGACCAAAGACGAAAAGCTTGAGGAAGAGCTGATATCGACCACACTGTCTCCAGCGGAAAAGCTGTCACTCCCGCCAGCCGGGACTTCACCGCCATCCGAGGTTTCTGACAAAAATGAAAATTTTTCGGCAAGATTGGTATTAAACAGGTAAATATCATCAAATGCGGCTTTCGATTCAAAGATGGGCGGGCCGGTCCCATTGATATCAGGACTCCATGTCATTACCCCCATGCCGCACAAACCGCTTGCAAATTGTTCAGCGGAATCATCCGTGTAGTCAATCTGCCAATCTTTCGGTTCATCCCCGCCTACCGGCCAGGCCTTACCAAATAATTTTTGCCCGCTCTCTGCAGTTATAGCGGCAAACTTGATGTAGCAATCTGTGACTGCCGGATCAAAGCTCAACTCATCGAAAGTTAACTGTGTGCCATCCCGGAACTGCTTTGTTTTTCCAATATATATATATCCATCATTGTCATACGAGCAAACACCACAGCCATAGCCTTCATGCGTATAGGTACCGCCAGATGCGATCCGGTTTCCCCTTAAAACAAGCACTGCCAGTAAATCCTGCTCTTCAAGGGCGGACATCTTTGCCTTAATAATGGCATTGTCCTCCACTTCTCCTTCCCTGCCAGCCAACAGGTACTTATAATCATCCGTCGGATCAGATGTGGAATTCAATCCACTGACGTTAGTGGCTTCAAATTCATATTGCCCTCCTGTCATCTGGGCGCTGGATATGTCGCCAGTTCCGACAAACGTATCAAAAGTAATCCAGCTGTACCCAGATGTGCCGTCGAAATGATCCTCCCAATCAGCAAAACTCGCTGCCGGCGCCAGGGAAAAAACGAGTAAAAAAACGCCTAAAATTAAAATTAACTTTTTAAATTGCCCTGAATAATCCATATCTTCCCCCTTATTTCTATATTGTGTAAAACGCCTAATATAAGAACAATTTAGTCTTAAAATCATATTAACGGGTTGCTTTTCACTGACTATTAACCAAAGGCAAAATTTTAAAACCGGCAAGGTTTAAAATTTAATGAAGATAACCAAAGTTTTTATAAATATCGCCCACAAAGGCACGATTTATCTAACGCCTTATTTTTCTGAAAAATAGGCGAAGATAAACCGGATTAAGGCCCCAACTTGAATTGTAAAGATGTTGATTGTTTTTGATATTAAAATAGTTGAATGGAGAAGGGTATCAGTGTTTGTCTGAAAATTATGTCAGTCTTTATCCTTTTTTTTGAGGGTGTTTATCCTACAGCTTAGTGGCAAAAAGCATAGAGAAATTAAATCATATCCCATCCTATGACATAAAGAACTATGGACAACAGGCAATAAAATTATTGAACTTTTCTTCATGGACACACTCAATAAACGCGTTTCTATTGAACGGGGGAGTTTCTTTCAACCAAGCGGACATAGAGGAAATCTTAAGCCCCATTTCCTTGGAAATTAAATCAAACAAATCTCCTGGATGGCAATTATAAAGCTCGGCCGACCCATTATTGCACTCAAATATGATAACCGGCCGGCAGCGTTTGATAAGATTTTCCCCGCCCTTTATGACCTTGTATTCGGCGCCTTCAACATCGATTTTGATAAGATCAATGTTCATATCGCCGGGGATAATATGATCAAGTGTCTCCATTTCTACCTGAAACTCATCTGTTAAGTCCTTCTGTCCTGCAAGGCCGCTTCTTGCCGGGTGCTCACTGTCGTAATAAAAATTTGCTAAACCGGCTTCATCTCCCAATGCCACCTGAAACAAATCTACCCGGGGAAACTTTTTGGATAAATATTCGCAATTAGCGGGTACGGGTTCAAAGGCAAAAACACGGCCGTCTGGAACAAATTTTATCATATCCTTAAGAATCTCTCCCCTGTAGCAGCCAATATCGATGCAGTTGGAATCCGAGCGAAGCACTTTTTTCATAACAGCACGGGTTTGCCGGTCCGTATAAAAGTTTACTCTTTGGAAAAAAAACATGTAGGTTTTGCGAGCCAGTGATTCGATCGGGGTATTATAAAAAAACCTCAATAGCCGGCTCCGGGTCATTAATTGCATTTTAATCCTTTTACATGTTAATTATTAGTGATATTGGATACCATCTGCTAACAGCATTTCAATCTTATCAGCCAAGCGCTCCCAGGAAAAACGGTATTGCTGCCTTTTGATATTTTCTTCAAAAAAACCCTTGCTTTTGCTCGTAAATAAGTTGATAGCCGCCTCTGCAATGGCCTCCGGTGATTTGGGAGGCACGATAAAACCGGTTCTGCCGTGGTCGATAATTTCCGGCAGGCAGCCCACGGCTGTGGCCAAAACCGGCTTATGAAATCCGAATGCGATCTGCACCACACCACTTCCGGTAGCGCTCACATAAGGCTGCACAACCAGATCCGCGGCACAAAAATAACGCCCAACATCTTCGTTTGGTACATACTGATCAATAATGATGACATGATCGCCAACGTCCAGCTGCTCAATTAATTTTAAATAATAGTGCTTATCTTTCCAAAACTCGCCAACCACCATAAGTTTGACAGGCACCGCTGCCAGAATTTCAGGCATTGCCTTAAGCAGATATGTCAATCCCTTATAATCCCTTACAAAGCCGAAAAAAAGCATTAAGTTCCCGGAAACGCCGAGCATTCTGCGGCATTCCTGCGGTTCAAAATCATCGAACCGAAAAACATCATATGTTGGGTGCACATGCCGGCATACCCTCGCATCCGGCAAAATATCCAGTAGGTTGTTTTCATCTTCTCTGGAATGCACAATGTAATAATCACCCTGCTTGAGCACCAGCTTGGTGAGCAGTTTGTCATAGCTTTTCGATTCATGCGCCACCACGTTATGGCATATAAAAAGAATCAAGGTGTTCGAGTATTTTTTTAAAATTTTTAAAATCGTAAAAAACTGGGGCGCCCAGAAGGAGACCCACCAAGGAATAATCACCACATCGAATCCATTTCGCGCAAGAATTCGCGCGGTGTGAACCCAGGTTAAAGGATTGACAGAATCGATCACCCGCTCCACGCCAGGGACCTGGATATGCATTTGACTTGGATCGACATCGCTTTTGCCCGGGAAAAGCCATTTCGGATACTGGCGCGAAAAAGAAAAAAACCGGACCTCATGCCTTTCTTTTAAGTGCTCATGCAAGAGGGTCGTATAATGGGATATCCCGCCTCGAAATGGATAAGTCGGGCCGATTAGGGCGATCTTCATTTTCAGTTTATTCTGGGCCTAAGGAATTTAACAAGGAGCTTGCAAAATTCTTTTCCGAATGCAAACTTTTATATTTTGCTTGTTTATTTGCGTCCACAATGCCCTCAACTCCTTTTTGAACAAAACATGTCAGAGCCAAAGCAATGGCTTTTGAATCGCCCGTATCAGCGGTAACCCCAAGACCCCATTTTTCAACTTCATGGCCGAGCAGTCCGAAAGATTGGGCTAAAACCGGTTTGCCGGCCGAGGCCGCCCAGCTTAAAATTCCGCTGGAACCTGGATGCCGCTGGTAGGGCAGCAAAACCAAATGGCAGGCATTAATCAGGTACCAAATCTTTTTATCGTCTAAAAAATCATTTATTATATGAACTTGCTTATCTTTGCCCAAAGCATGCAATTCGGCAAGAACTGCATCTATCTCTTGTTGAATGCGCCTATCTATCTTTCCACAGATTAAAAACGCGCTCGCATTTAAATGATCGGAATCTAGAAACTTTATTGATTCCAGTAGCTTCAGCACACCTTTTCTTTCAGTTAAATGCCCAAACAGTAAGAACTTGTTTTTACTTTTTATCCAGTTTTCAATGGATATTCGGGGGGGGGCCATGTCTGGGGGATGAAAAGAAAAATCCGGAAGATACCGAACCTTATCTGAATGCTTCAATGGCTGGCAGTATTCAACAAAATATTTATCATAACAGTGAATTGTCCGAATTTTTGAAGAGGCCAGAAACCTTCGAAAAATTTTAGCTTTAAAAAATGAAAGGAGTTTTTCCTTAAGCGTTAAATTGTTACCGAATCGTTCCGGGTAATGTTCAAGGGGCCTGAAGAAAAGGCCGGAAAAAAAAAATCGGGATGGAAAAAACAACCTAATAAATAAACCGGCCATAAATGTATCAAGATGCAAAAAATATATTTGGTCACAATGATATCGATCAGCGAGCTTTTCGGAGAGCCTGATACATCGCAATGCACCAAAAACGTCTTTAAACTTGCGTTTCTTTTCTGATACCGCCGCCGGCAAATCGATAAATTCTATGATTCCCGGTATCTGCTGCTCGGTTTCATTAATAATTCTTTCTTTGACCCAATAACTTACGGCAAAAACGGCGTGGAGATTAGGTGTACAAATACCATTGTGAAGGAGTGCTTTTATATTCTGAACAGCATCCCCGGCATGTGAGGTGTCAAAAAAAAGAAACCCGCGCCCAGCTGATTGAACCTCAGTCATAAATGATAACAATAAATTTTAAAGTTTGCCTTTTTTCCGGCTGAACTTGTACTCGAAAAAGCCCGCCATGAAGGGAATTAAAAATAGTGGCATTGCTATGTAGTCCCAAGCGTTCTTAGGATTAGTTGGCGTTCGTTGAAGTCTGCCAACTTTCTGTGCTTTTGCCTTGCCACCCCAATAAAATCTTTTAAAAAGCCATTTAAATGTCAGTCTTTCTTCCAAAACCTGGTGAGTCACAACGGCTTTGCTGTTGTATAACACCCTAAGATTGTTCCGGATCGCCCGCTCACAAACATCAATATCTGCACCGCCAGCCAAATTACCGTCTCTACGCCCCATGTTTTCATTAAAATAGGCTTCAGGCCCCATTTTTTGAATATGTAAACCCATGCTCGTCGCCACAACCTTAGATATATCATGGATACCCTCGCCTAGATGCATAAGGGAATACTGATCTCTAACAAGATTTGATTTAACCAAAAAAGATGGCTTTTTATGAAACTTGGGTATAATTTTGCCTCCGGCTACGGCTGCTCCATGGTTTATCAAAGTATCTGATAAATAATAAGCCCAATTTTTATGGGCAATAGCATCCGCATCAATAAATAAAATGATATTGGTTTCACATAATTTGATAGCCTGATTTCTAGCGTAAGATACACATACTGACGGAATACGGATATAGTGAAAAGCAATATTATTATTGGATAATTGTTTACATAGTTTCTCCAACTCAGGGGCTTCCTGTTGATCTAAAAAGAAGACATCCGCTTTAACACCCTTTTGAATCGCAAGACTTTCCAATGCCTGGCCCACCAAACTATTAGCTTCGCCATACCTTGTAAGTGCGATAGTCGTTTTCTCTGTCATCTTTAAAAAATCCCAATTTTTGAAGATATATTCGACTTAATTCATAGAACAATTTATGAAAACCAAAACCAAAACTGCCTTATCAAGAGTCACTCTCTTTGAGCGAAAGCACATCATCCCGATGCGCTAAATACCACTTCCAGGTTTCTTCTAAACCTTTTATAAGATTTTTTTGAGGTTTAAAGCCAAGCGCTTTGTGAGCTTTGTCACTTTTGGCGAAATTCCGTGTAACCTCTCCAGCTCGCCTTGAAAAATGTTGAATCGGGTAATCGGGCTGCCCCCCAATTTCTGATATCGCTTTGGCAAGCCCCAAAATAGTTGTTTCTTCCTCAGAGGCCAGATGGAAAACTTCTCCCGGCGAGACATCCAATTCTATGGCCTTCACAATACCTTCACATAAGTCCGCAACATGCAAAAAATCCCTGCTGGCAGAACCATCCCCAAAAATCGGCATAGGCTCATCCTGCAACAAACATTTCATAAATTTTGTGGCCGCCCCTTTTTTATGCCCGCTGAATGGTCCGTACACATTGGCAAACCTTAGAGCAATGGTGCAGATGCCATATGCTTTGGCATATGCATGGCAATACGCTTCGCCGCATAATTTGCTGGCCCCGTAAGGGGAAATCGGCTTGGGAAGAGACAACTCATCAACTGGTGGTGTTGCTTCCCCGATTAATGCACCGCCGGTAGATGCGAAAATTAACCGTTTTACTCCTGCCTTTCTTGCACATTCCAATACACTAAACGTGCCGCTCACGTTAATGTCAAAGTTTGGCTGCGGGGCATCCACGGATTCGACAACAGAACCAAACGCAGCCAGATGTATAACCGTCTCAATCCCTGACATGGCATTGTATAAAGCCTCATGATCCCGGATGTCACCTTGAATCAACCGTTCTGCATCCGGCAGGTATTCCACCCTGCCGCGAGACAAATCATCAAACACCCATTCTTCAAAACCACCTTCACGAAGGCGCCTTACCAAGTTGGCGCCGATAAACCCCGCCCCACCAGTCACAAGAATTTTTTGTCCCATTTTCCCCACCGTCAATTTTCAAAACCATTTCCATTTTTGACAGGCTTTTCAGAACCCTCCCGATCCACCTTCATCCCGTTTCGCCAAACCGAAGTACAAACAATCTTTGATTTGTCGCATCGATCCGCATATTTCTGGGCAACCTCATATATTTCGCTCATCAGGCCCTGCTCAAGCGTGGTCGGATTTAATCCAAGCTCTAAAAAGCTTTGGCAGGAAAGCCGCAATGCGTTTTGGGGATCTTCCTTTCTCGGATTCGCAAAATAGCGGATTTCAGCACCGCTCATCTGCGATATGATTTCCGCCAGCTTATGAATATTATGCTGTTCTGTGGTTTGGTTGAATATCTTGACCCGCTCCCCTTTAACCGGCGGGTTTTCGATGGCAATCCTGATGCATTGAACGGTGTCCCGAATATGGATAAATGCCCGTGTCTGCCCCCCCGTGCCGTGAACCGTGAGCGGATGCCCGACGGCTGCCTGCATAACGAAGCGGTTTAGAACCGTACCGTAATCGCCGTCATAATCGAACCGGTTGATCAGGCCTTCATCAAGCCGGGTCTCATCGGTTTCAGTGCCCCAGACAATACCCTGGTGCAAATCCGTAATACGCAAGTCATCATTTTTATTGTAATAAGAAAACATCAAGGCATCCATGGTCTTGGTCATATGGTAAATGCTTCCGGGCTGTGGCGGATAGGGGATTTCCATCTCCTTTTCTTCCCCATCAACATCCACCTTTACATTGAGGTACCCCTCGGGAATCTCCATACCCACCGAACTGTAGCCATAAACCCCGGTGGTCCCCAAATGAACCATGTGAATATCCAGGCCGGATTCCACAATTGCGCATAAAATATTGTGCGTCACATTAATGTTATTATGAACCGTATATCTCTTATGAAACGGCCCTTTCATTGAGTACGGGGCTGCCCGCTGCTCGGCAAAATGCACAACCGCCCGGGGTTTGACCTCTTTAAACAGCGTTAAAATCCGGTGATAATGCTCAGCCAAATCTATATATTCAAAACCAATTCGCTTGCCGGTTAATGCCTCCCAAGTATCAATTCTTTTCTGCAAAGGCTGGATCGGGGTTAAGGATTCACACTCAAGCTCCACATCGATTTTCCGGCGAGATAAATTGTCCACGATAATGACATCATAGCCCTGTTTTGATAAATGCAGGCTCGTCGGCCACCCGCAAAACCCGTCACCGCCGAAAATAATAATTGGACCTTCCATAATATTCCCCCGTAATTCATTATTTGGCATTTTGTTCTATTGACTGAAATAATTCCAGATACCTGTCTACCTGCACATCAACATTGTATTCCCGCAGTGCCTTTTGCCTGCAATTTTCAGACATCTTTTTTCTTAAAGCATCATTGTTTAATATGTAAGTCAAACCATTGGCCAAATCGCTGGGATCAAATGGCTCAGCCAGATACCCGTTAATTTCGTGCTCGATCATATCCGGCAAACCGCCAATGTTAAAGCTTATGCTCGGGGTTCCACAAGCCATTGCTTCCATTACGGTATATGGGAGGTTATCCTGCATTGTCGGCAAAATGAATACATCCGCCGCTGAATAAGCCAGGACCAGGCTCCAATCGTCTTGCAGCACCGAAAGATAGTAGGCCGGCATTTTAAAATTGACTGGATTTTTCGGCTTGGATGCACCAAATATAATGGCTGCCGCATGCACACCACTATTTTCAGCAAATGCCTGTAAAGCGGGCAATAACAGGTGAAACCCTTTTCGTTTATCACTGGCCGCAGACATGGAGCCAAAAAGAATCAGCTTTTTATCAAGAGGCAAATTAAGTATAGATCTTGCCGTGCGTTTATCCACCGGCTTGTAGATATCCATATCCAAACCGCTGGGGATGGCCTTAATGACTTTATCTTTAAACAAATAACTCTTCCGGGCACATTCAGCCAGCCAGCGGCTGCCGGTTACAATCGTCAATGGCTTATGCAGCCAGTGTTTTTTCTTGCGTTGCCAAGTCCAGCAGTCAACATCAAGCCCTTTATGATCACTCGGTCGATTATTTCTGCTATATCCCTCGATATAGCGTATTTCTTCCTCCGGGAGCACATAATGCTCTGATCCACTAAAAGCCCACTGATCCGCCAAGCGCCATACAACAGGTTTTTGAATTTTTCCTATTTCGGCAATGCTCAACATTTCCTGACCGATCCAATGCAGTATCACAAAATCTACATCAGACTGGTTGATATATCTGGCCATGCCGCTTGGAAACAAATTAATTGAATGAAGAAAAGTGTTGGGTGTTTTTTGGCATTTTAACAAAGCTTTTTGGATTTCAGGCTTGATAGCATTTAACATTTTTTGAAAATTATTAGCAGGTCCTTTGACAGTATGATCATCGCTTAATTTTTTATTTACTAAAAGTATAGAATCAATCCCTTTTTTTAAAAAGCCCCGATGAAGTCTGTAGGCCCCAAGCGCAGCGCCGCCCTTGATGTCAACGGTGCTTAAATACAATATTTTCATGGCGTTAAATCAACTTTGTCTTATATTGCTCCAAATCATTCATCATTCTCTTATGTTTAGATTTAAATATACGATTTATTAATTTACTTTTTTTCATAACTACCCTTTCCCCCATTGCATTCTTGTCGAATATGAACTTTAATTCTTTATGCTCTAAACTTAAACCAGCTTTATTATTAAGTTTTCTTATGAAATCGGGAGCAGAAAAAATTATTTCTTCCAATTGAAAAAGTAAACTAGATTTTAAATTATTTTTTATAAAGTTTAGAATTAGACTATTATAATATATCCATGCCTCAGCAGCTAACCATGGTTTCCTGCGCAAAATTTTATCAGTATTTCTCCTCAATAATGAATCTACAACTAGTTGAGGTTTTCTATAAATAAAAATATAAAAAACATTTGGCCCCAAAAGCTTATGCCAAAAATCTAAAAACAAAACTGTTCTTGGATCTTTCCAACCCCACACAGGGATATGGTTTCTATCATAAAGAATTTGAGTGGCCTTCTCGATATCCTCTTGTTGGATGGTCACAGCTGCAGGAACTAAATAGTTTATATTATTTCGATTTAATATTCGATTATGTAAGTCAACAAATTCTTTGTCTTCAAAATGCCCTTTCGTATTACCCTTATTCCCTCCAATAAGCTGCTCCCCTATGTCGAGCCCGCAATACTGCAAATAGGAAGAAATTAAGGAGGTACCTGATCGGTGCATTCCTGTTATTATAATTATTGTCATATTAATATCTTATTGTTTTTTCATATATAATTTTAATTTCCTTTTGAAGAAATTAAATAACCATACAAGTTCTATTTTAATGTCTTCAACTCGTGAAGGATTAACTTCTTTTGGATACTTTAATGGAAAATATAAATCGGTCGAAAAAAGAAATTTCTGTTCTGGATTTCCTTTGGTATGGGTCGCATCCTTATCAAACCCTATATTTTTCACCATATTAACTTTTGGCCTTGCTGTTAAATAGTTATTTAAGTATCTTGTAAAAGTCCATTGAAAATCCCAGGTGTCAAAACTTGAATAGGCCACCTGATCAAATTTTTTGATCCAGAAATTATAAACTAATTTATTGTTAATAGCCTCTTTAATTTCTGATCGAGTTTTATTATTATAACTATTCATTTCTATATCTATATTCTTCCAAGCTCTTCTCCAACTTGCCCATCCCCAGATAAAACCATGCTTGGAGAAGAAAAAATCACTTCTTTTATTGGGATTTTCAAATCGGTTGTGACCGCTTACCATCCCCAGCCTTGCCTCATCCTTATATACATTCAATAATTCCTGACAAAACCAGAAGAAACTTTGACGGGGTAAAGTGTCATCTTCGAGTATTATACCCATTTCTTCATTTTCAAAAAACCAATTAATAGCCGTACTAACTCCGTATTTACAGCCTAAATTTGATTCTTGAAATAAGGTTTTTACTTCACATTCCCAATCAACACCTTTTAAAACAATTTCTCTGGTTTGTTGAACTTTATCGCGCTCGCCAGATAAATGCAGTTTAGGACCATCCGCGGCAACATATAATTTTGCCGGCTTGGCTTTTCGGATTGCCTCAAAAACTTGTCTCGTGGTATCCGGCCTTCTGTATATCATAAACAGGATCGGGGTATGCAGTGGGCATGGAGGTACAAATATTTCATCGTTTGGCATATTTTCATATGTCCTTTAATAACCTATCAAAATATTCAATTGTCTTTTCCAGCCCTTCATCTAACGCAACAGCTGGCTCCCACCCCAAGTGATCCTTTGCCATCGAAATATCGGGTTTGCGCTGTTTCGGGTCGTCTTCCGGCAGCGGCTGAAATTGAATTTTTGAGCGTGACCCCGTAATCGCAACCACCCTTTCAGCCAACCCCAGAATTGTAAATTCACATGGATTGCCCAGATTTATTGGGCCGGTAACATCATCGGACGTTGCCATAAAACGAATTAACCCCTCCACCATATCCGCCACATAGCAAAAGGATCGGGTCTGTGTGCCATCCCCATAAATTGTAATGGGTTCATTTCTGAGGGCCTGGAGAATAAAATTGGAAACCACCCGCCCATCATCCGGATGCATTCGCGGGCCGTAGGTGTTAAAGATTCGAACAACTTTGATTGTCATTTTATGCTGTCGGCGGTAATCAAAAAAAAGGGTTTCCGCGCATCTTTTGCCTTCATCGTAACAGGATCTTCGTCCAATAGGGTTGACGTTTCCCCAGTAATACTCAGGCTGGGGATGGACTGCAGGGTCCCCATAAACCTCGGATGTCGAAGCCTGCAGGATTTTCGCTTTTACCCGCTTGGCCAGACCAAGCATATTTATCGCCCCGTGCACTGATGTCTTGGTTGTCTGCACGGGATCCTGCTGATAATGGATTGGAGATGCGGGGCAGGCCAAATTATAGATTTCATCAACTTCGACATAAAGCGGAAACGTGACATCATGACGGATAAACTCAAAAAGAGGATTGTTCATCATGTGGTAAATATTGCCCTTATTGCCTGTATAACAGTTGTCCAGACACAATACTTCATGGCCCTCGGCCAGAAGTCGCTCACATAAATGGGATCCCAGGAAACCCGCACCGCCCGTTATAAGAATTTGTTTTTTCACTTTTTAGCCTCCACGTATAAGGTTTCCCATCTTCTGCCGTCTTTATCCAACAGCAGTTTTGGGTCCTCACCTGCCATATAAGCTTTTTTTTGAATATCTCTGAAACCGACTGTTTCCATGACAGTTTTTAATTCTTGAAAATCCCAAACGGAGCAATGGAAATTATCCTGGGCGAGAGTCCGTATTGCCTGACATCCGCTCTTAAACCTTTTAGAATAAGCTTCAACATCGATATCAGCATGATTGTTAGTATAGAAAGAAACGTATTTTTCAAGATCCGGAACCGTGATCCGTATAATGCAATCGGGCTTCAAAACCCTGTGCAGCTCAGCAAGCAAGCATTGAACTTGAAAAGCATATAAATGCTCCAAAGTGTGCTCGGTAAAAATACCCTCAAAAATACTATTCCTGCAGTTTAACGGGTATCTTAAATCAAGCTGCCATTCAATATTTCGGCTATATGTTTTCCAAAATTTAAATTTATAAAAAAAGTCAGCATTGACATAGGCACATACGATAGTGTCCCCGCAACCCAAATTTAAATAGTTGTTCCCTCTATTTAATTTAGGCTTATCCATTTTTAGCTTTCTTCCAAGAAAGCTCTTAACCTCAAAAAAACACAGTTCTTTAAAGTTAATAATTCTTTGCATTACTCTTCCAATAAAGCGTTAGTTTTGATAGCCCAAAATTTCTCACATCTTGTTTGGTCACACAGATATAATTCGAGCAGTAAAAGGCGCCATGGATAGCTTGGAGAAAGGTTACATCATGCCGAATGAATTCGAGTTGTGGGTTTAATTAAATGGCTAATAATTCTTTTTTTGTTGCCTGTATAACAATTATTTAAACACAAAACTTCGGCCCTTATTCCCAAAAACGCGCACAAAGGTGAGAAGCAAGAAAACCCGCACCACCTGTTACAAGAATGGTTTAAACTTTGGTCATAGACTTGAAATTCTCTTTTTATAGATTATAGTATTCAATATTTTAGAAAACAAAACGTATCCATTATCTTTCATAAAGTGCGTCAGTTCGCTATTAATTAAATCCTCTATGCTTAATCCTATAACCTCGACTAAGACACATTCGGGGACATATTTTTCCCAATTGTTTGATTTAAGCACCTTTAAGTCATAGCCTTCTGTGTCAACACTCAAAAAGTCGATAGATTGATTAACAGGCAAGTATTCACCCAAAACTTGTGCCATGGTTTTACACTTTAAGTATTTTTCTGCCCTAATGTAACGGCCCTCGTTTTTCAGTTTTTCTTTTGCAAGCTCATCACTAAAAGTATTTGCCGCTAGTTCATTGAAAATATAGTAATTTACTGTTTCTTCCTTGTCCGAAATAGGAATTTCAAGATTTATATCCCTTTTTCTGATTTTTTTGAATAAATTCATACTGCCAGGCATGGCGTCAATATTGATGCCCCTCCAGCCTTTTTTATAAAAATAATAGGTGTTGGAAAATCTTTTTGGATGGTGAGCGCCTACATCGATATAAAAACCATTTTTCTGCTTTTCGAACATACTTCTCAAAATCATATCCTCTCCTTCATGCGAATATGATTTTTTACTATATCCATCCAAATAATTATTGTTAAAATTGATAATAGCACTTCGTGCTTTATGGACTCCGTTCAACAATAAATTTTCTTTTATTATTTTTTTCAATTCTGCAACTTTCTTAAAATTCTAAAAAAATTAAATGAGTTAGTCAAATAATAGAAATTAATTCTGCTTACTTTATGCAACATCAACCCAAAATAAGCCGCACAACCATATGATATTACAGTAGATAATGCAGCGCCTATGATTCCATAACATTTAATTAAAAAAATATTTAATATAACATTTACAACCGACCCAATCGCTGCATTTTTAGCTGATATCATTTGCAAATTTTCTGTAATTAACCACCTGCCACTTGCAACACCCATGGCAACAAACAACCCAGCCCAAATATGTATAGCCAATACTGCACCTGCCTGCTGATATGCTACACCGAATAAAAGTGTCACTATCCAGTCGCCTAAAAAAGTAACCGGTATTGCTATAGCAATAGCAAGCCACACCACTAAATCATAAAGTTGCTGCAAACGCGTATAGTATAGTTCCTCGCTCTGCTTTTTCGCACTTAATATCGCCGGAAACAACGATTGAGTAATAGCCATGGGCACAAAGTACCAGGCTTCGGATAACCTGACCGCAGCCGCATAATGCCCTACAGCATCAGCGTCCAGCATTTGCTTGATCATTACCTGATCGATGCGCATGTATACCATGATCACCAATCCTGACAGAATCAGCGGCCAGGAATCTTTTAGCAAATATTTTGCCTGGCTGAGGCGAAACCGCCAATTTTTCAGAGGGATTCTTCGTTTTACATATAGTGTACAAAGCACAATCCCTTTAATCCCATGCTCAATAACGAACACCCAGGCAAACCACACAAGTGATGCCCCGCTCCAGATCAAAATCAACTTGATGGCAGAAGATGTGAGAAGCCCTGAGATGCCCGCAATAGATACCAACCTTGCCATTACCTGGGAATTAAAATAAAATTCAAAGATCTGAAAAGCCTGCAGGATATGCCCAAGGGCGATAATCATGACCAAGAGCCGGGTCAGCGGGTCGCTATCCGTTAAACGAATAACAAAGAATACAAATCCAAAAAGAATCAGGCCGCCAATCATCCGCAGACCAAAGGCTGTGCCCAAAAGCTCATCCCTGGTTTCCGGCCTAATAACCACATTTCGTACAACAATATTATCAAGGCCAAGCCTGGCAAAAGCGCCGAAAAGGGCCACAAAACTCAAGGCAAAGCTTAAAAGTCCAAAACGTTCTGGCCCGAGGTAGCGGGCGACGTAAACACCGACAAACAAGCCGACAAACAGCCGTAAAACCTTATCCGCCATCAGCCAGCCGGTATTAAAAAAATATTTTTTAAAACTTTTAATCGCTATCGGTTGTGACATTCGAAAATATTATAATGACTTATTCAGATTTGCCTGAGGAGCCTTTTTTCTCGCTCTTCCAAATCAACAAGCTGGGGCGATGCTTAAAATTCCCTTCAAAGCTCTTAAATTCCTGCCTTGTCATAGCCATGGTCCGGATCTTGCGATTAATATACCGTTCTGTTTTTCTGCTCAAATCATCAAGGTGAACTCTGTTTATATTTCCTATAAGCAGTAAGTCGATAATACCGGTATCTTTTCCCTCTGCATAATCGTCCATCAAATAAGCTGCCTCCACGTCTCCCAGTCTGGCAACAATCCCATCAATGACCCGGTCCATGCCGATGGTTTTGTTCACCATCGATTTGAGCTCAGGGAATAGAGGATGGTCAGGATTGGCCCTGTAATAAACATTCCGGCCACTTTTGGATGTGTTTAAAAGCCGGGCAGCTCTTAACTGGTTTAACTCTTCCCGAACCGCATTTGATGATATATTAAGCTCTCGTGCTAATTCTCGCAGATACGAACGCGTTTGCGTGTTAAAAAATAATCTGACAATCAGCCGAATGCGTGTTTTGGAAGTGATGAGTCCTGTAAATAAATCTGACATGATTTGTGTCTTTATTATGAGCAGTTTTTCTATACATATTAAACAAAAAATGGGACGTCAATGAAAAAATGGGCTAAAAATAAAAATGCTTAAACGAGGACGCACGAAGGAGGAAATTAGAAATGAAAAATAAATTCCTTATGAAATTAAAATTTATTGCCAAAAGGAAATTTACCTCCCTCTCCTGGAATTAGGAGAGGGAGGTAATACATGTGGATTCTCTACTTATTGTGAAATCTGACTTAGACTCCTAATTTCTTCTGAAGACAATTCTTCATGAAAAATCATCACATCATCTATGGTGCCTTTAAATAAGGTGTTCCACCATTGACTGCCCGGCACCATCTTGGCTCCGTCGAATTTGGATGCCTCGGAGCCGACGCCGATAAAACCATATCTTACCGCACCGGATCCCAGCGGCTTCGCATCATTGGCTCTGGTAGAAGCCACTTCTTCTCCGTCAACGTAAATTTTCTTGTTGTCGCCATCAACGCCTGAACTATAAGTCGCACATATATAATGCCATTTTCCATCAGTATAATCACCGGAAGTGCCGAAGAGATCATATTCGCCTTGATTTATAGCTGTATCCCAGCCCAAATTATGGCCATAAGCGGGCGTATCTTTTAATGCCAGGCGCCAGTAATCAGACCGATCAAACGAGGCAATAAATTGCTCATTTTTTGAGGACGACTTCACCCATGCGCAAACAGTGGTTTCATCAATCGTTTCACCTGCCCATGAACTGGTGCCGTCATCCGGGCCATAGAACATATTTAACGCGATATAATCGTCGTTGCCGTCAAATTGATACGCGCTGTTTGAATTGCCGAATCGATCCGCGGTCAGGGTGGCGCCTTGTACCTCGCCATGATAGGCGTTGCCGGACTTGTCATCGGCATTGCCGTTGAACGGGTAATAGGCAATCGGGCTTATTTCAACCTTGTTGACGAAAAACTTCAGCTGGGTAGGATTGGGATTGTTGTTGGCGGTATCATTGATTTCAACCCGGGCCGGGCCTTCGGCGCGGTCGTCCGGGTTCACCCGCACGGTGGCGCGGTAGTTGGCATACCGGTTCTCATGCACATCAACCACAATGTTGTTTCCCTCAACCACATCCCAGGTGTAGTTTGGCGTATCCGCCGGCTGATGGGTGATGGCCTGGATGTCGTAGCTGGGATCCCCGCCGATGATCTCGTCTGTGCCGGACAGGGTCGTAATCTGCAGCTCCACGGTATCGGTAATGGTAATGCCTTCGGGATTGGCGGCCGTGGGGTTGATGTAGATTTTACCAGGGATCAGGCGGACAAACTCACAGGATTTGAACTTGCCCTGTAAAAATCCGCTGGCGCTTGTGTTGGCGTTGTTTTTGATGGTGATTTTCATGGTATCCCGAACGCTGCAGTCTAGCGCGGGATCGACCCCGCTTTTGTATTCCAGCCAGTAAAAGCTGTTGGCATAATCCACAATCTGGAAGTGGGCCATCGCCAGGGTAAAATTTAAGGCGTTTTGGGTGATATTCTTGCCGTCCTTGGTTTTGCCGATAACGGTTTCCTCGCCGGGGTCGGGCACGGAATAAAACCCGGCGTTGCTGATTTCCTTTAATTCATCAACGTTTACTCTGGAGATCAGATCATCGCCCACGCCGATGGTGATCACCTGCTTTTGGCCCCGTTCGCTGATGACCAAATCCTTGGAGGGGCCCGGGGCCCGGGAATCATAGCCGTCTGTCAGGGCCACCAGAACGCCCTGCTGGAGGTTATTGTTGGCGGGCTGCCAGATGTTGTAATCGCTCTGCCAGGAGTTTAAGGCATCGCTCATGGCCGCATAGAAGCTTGTGACCCCTGAGCCCGTGCGGATGCGGTCGATGGCGTCGGTTAACTCCTGCGGATCGGTGGAAAATTCCTGCCAGACAGTGGGGTCGCCGGCTTCGGTAAAGGTCCACACGGCGATTTCCTGCTGGGGCTCGTCATCCGCATCCAGCATGGGGTCGATTTTAAAAGCGTTTTCCACATAGGCCTTGGCTGCATCCTTCATATAGGCCAGGTTGCTGCTGCCCACGCTCGGGGTGTTGTCGATCAAGAGCACGGTTTTCAGGGTATAGGTAAAGTCCGTGGGCATGGCGTCGCGCTTTCTGATGTTGATCTCGGCGTCTTCCGGGTTAACAAGCTGACCGTTTTCATAAACCGAGAAGTCTTCCCGGATCAGGTCCCTGACCCATGTCCACTGGTTGTTGATGGCATCGCCGTCTTCCTTTAGCCGGACCTGGAAGGCGGCGTCCGCAAACCAGGGGGCCGTGGAATCCGTGGAACGTTTGATGATCTCGTAGGATTCCATATTGATAACGATTTTGACGGTGACGTCTGTCTGTTGGTTGGTGGCGGTATCTTTTACCGTAAGGGTGGCCTGGCCGCCGCTTTTTGCCGTGATAATGCCGGTTGAATTGCTGCTGCCGGATGAGGCCACGGTAAACACGGATTCATCCGAAGAGGTCCATTCAAACTGGGAGGCGCTTTCCTTGTCCTCTGCAATGGTGACCGCTTTAAGGTCCTTTGTGACATCTTTCTGCCCGGGCTCCACGGTAATGGAGATTTCATCCAGGCCGTCCGGATCCGAGCTTGAGGCATCCAAATAAACACCTTCCTGGCCGGTAAAGAACTCGGCGCTGCTGAATTTACCGTGGAGCTCGGTGCCCTCGCCTTCATTTTTGTTATCAATGATTGAGACGTTGACCGTGTGGTTTAGATTGTCGTCCTCGCTGGTGGAGGGGCTTTTGTATCGCAGCCAGTAGAAGCCGTCTGCAAAGCAGAGCAGGCGGTTCTGGATTTCCTGGAGGGTTTCGCTCAGGTTTTCCTTTTTGTCATAGCCTTCGTCTGCTTCGCGGGCGGGTTCTGCCACGGGAAAAAATCCGCCGGTGCTGCCCAGCTTCTCGAGATCCGCCAGGATGTTTTCCGCGATGTTCTCAGAGTCCACGGCCACGGTGTAGACCGGTTTTCTGCCGCGTTTGAGCAGGGCATCTTTTAAGGTATTAAGATTGGAGGTGTCCTTGCCGTCTGTGACCGCAACCAGGGCGCCCTGGCGGAAATCTTTGCCTGTGGGGCTGGTGTCGTCATCCCATAAGGAGAGGCCCTGGATGACCGCGCCGTATAAATCCGTGGTGCCGGTGGCGAGCTGAAGGGCATCCGGGTTTTGCTCTGACGCCTCGCCGGTGATCAGGCACTGGTTCAGCTCACTTAAGTCATCGGTGAATTCCTGCTTGACGAACGGATCGCCGTTATCATCAAAGGCCACAATAGCCACGCGCTGCTGGCGTTTTTCATCCAGGCTGTCGATCACCGCCTGGGCGGCTTCCTTGATGAGATCGAGGTTGCCGGTCTGACTGGGGGTGTTGTCCAGTAGAAGGACGGTATCAAAGGTATAGGTATAGTCGGACGGGAGGTTGTGGCGCTGTCGGACGTTCATTTCCGTGTTTGCGGGCGTAAGTTCGGTGCCGTCTTCTGTGACGCGGAAATCACCGGCGGATAGGCCGCTCACGCCTTCACAATCCGGATTTTTGACCTGAAATGTAAAATTCACCCACCAGGGGAACGTGGTGTATAAATCATAGGGATTTTCTGTATCGGTGGGATCGACCCCGGAGTAGCCGGTGAGGCTGTATTCGCCTTCGCCGCCGCCACCGCCGCCACCGCCGCCACCGCAGGCGGTGATGCCGGAGATGACCAGGACGCAGAGCAGCATCCGGCTTAAAAATTTTAATTGATTAATGGCTGTAAAGGGGATTGTCTTCATGAAAATGATCTCCTTGGGTTGATTATATATGTAAACATTGTTTTTATACCATATTATATATTATTTGCAAGATTTAAGATCAACAGGATTTTGTTGACGGGCACGGAAAGGGGGTCAAACCTTGAATTGTGAATTAAGAATGAAAAGTTCAGGGTTTAGGGTTCACGGTTCACAGTTCACGGTTCAGAGTTCACGGTTCAGGGTTCACGGTTCAGAGTTCAGAGTTCAGGGTTCACGGTTAAGGGCCAAACAGAAAGAAGCACCAAAAAAACAAGCACCGAATAAAACAAGCACCAAATAACAAATTTCAAATTACAAACAAGCACCAAATCGCAATGACCAAAATTTCAAACAAGGGCAAAGGCGGCCGAAGGGGGTTTTGTTTTGAAAATTGGTGCTTGGAATTTGGGTTTTGTTTGATATTTGAGTTTTGGGATTTGGGATTTTATTCACGCAAGAGAATGTCATGTGTGCTAATAGTGCGGAAAATAACTGTATTTCCCTCGAAATGGAATGTAAAGCGGTATTTCATGGTGACGGAGCCTTCCCATATGTCCTTGGTTCCCTGGATTTTTTTGGCCCGGAGCGACGGATGAGAGGTATCGTCAAGAAAAAGTCTCAATTTTTCATTAAAAGTCTGCTGAATATCTTTTGGAAGCCCTTGGTATTGTTTTTTAAAAGGCTTGCTGAAGCGGTAGGCGGTTACTCGTTTAACCATTCGATGCCTTTTTCCGCGGAGTGGAGGGTTGGCGAGGTCTCGTTATTTTGAACCGCTTGATCCGCGTCGGCTTCTAATGCCTGCCATTCCTTGCTCCAGTACCATGCCTGGCCGGGGTCAATCAGTTTTCGAGGTTTCAGAACCGCTTGTCCATTTTCTACATCAATTTCAATATAATCGCCGGGCATAATTTTAAGGGATTGCAAAATTTTTTTAGGGATTCGGATTTGACCCTGAGGGCTTATTTTCATGATCGTATTCATAGTATCTCCTGTTACAATTAAATTTTTAAACATATAATAAGAAATTTTTAGTTTTCCGTCAATATTCCAAATTTATCCCAAATTTGTCAAATTCCGGATATCAAGCATCAAACTCCAAACAAATTTCAAGTCTCAAGCACCAGAAAACAAACAAATTTCAAATAATAAATCCCAAATATCAGACAAAACCAGTTAGTATCGGATTTTTTGGGCCATTCCGAGCGACAGCGGCATTCCGCTATTGTCATTCCGGGGGGCGCCAGCGACGAGGAATCTTAAAGATTTCTCGCTGCCGCTCGAAATGACAGAGGCGGAAGGTTGGCGAAATGACAGGGGCGGAAGTTTTGCGAAATGGCAGGGGCGGAAAGCTGCCGCTCGATAAATGACAGCTTCGTTTGTATAGGGTTTGTTTGGAATTTTTGTCATTGAGATTTAGTGCTTGTTTGTAATTTGTGATTTGAGATTTGTGATTTAACAGGTGGTGGGCCGGGAAAGCCGGGGAGAAGGCCGGGAAAGCCCTTGACGGTTGAGGTGGACTGCAATAAATTGTAAATAAATATAGGAGGGTATGGGTGGAATGATAGAGTTTCTATGCCCGGCTTTACAGACAGTTATAGTTGGAGGTCATTATGACAGTAATTTTAAATCCCCAATATGTAGTGGACAATAAAAAAAATCCCAGAGGCGTTCTTTTGAGTATTGAGGAGTGGGAGCAGGTTGTCGACGAGCTTGAAGAGCTTGAAGACATACGCGCCTATGATGCGGCCAAAGCAGGTCCTCAGGATTCGTTGCCCTTTGAACAGGCTGTCAGGGAAATCTATGGTGTCAAACCTTGAATTGTGAATTAAAAACGAAAAGTTCAGGGTTTACGGTTCACGGTTCACAGTTAAGGGCCAAACAGAAAGAAGCACCAAAAAAACAAGCACCAAATCGCAAATTACAAATTACAAACAAGCATTAAATTTCAAATTTCAAACATTAATCAAATAATAATGACCAACCCCGATGTTTTGCACTTAAAACCATTTAAACCGTCTCCAATAACTCAAAATATTGATCCCTGCTCATCCCCACAGTTCGCATATTGTTTTTAATGATATCGACAGCAATTTCATCATATTCCGGAATTACAACTGCCTTACAACTGCCCTTTTTGCCGTTGGATAGGTAAGAATGTGGTGCGATCCCTTTTTTCGCTTATAGAGACACCCGAAGTTTTGAAATATTTTTAGCTGAACCTGCCAGTTCGTTGGATATAGTTTTGGCATCAGTTAACCTGAACATCCATTTTTTCGAAACCAATCATTTCCGGCTGCGATATGACTGCGCCTTCAATGAACTCATAACCACACTCCTCAAGGTAGTCTTCTAATGTCCCCATTTTCGACATTTCCTCAAACTGAATCTCAATTACTTCCATAAGGTTTTTTTGGGCTTCTGCCCTTGTTTTCCCTTGTGCAATAAAGTCCAATTCCGGGCAGCTGGCCAAAAACCAGGAGCCTTTTTTCCAAATCTGGATTGAAAATTTAAGCTGCATATGGTGTCAAACCTTGAATTGTGAATTAAGGGGTTCAGGGTTCACGTTCCAAAAGACTCAGTGCCCCTGGCTTTGAAAAAGGCTTGCAAAAAAATTCTATTCCGCAAGCGGATTTTTTACTTGCATGCCGCATTTCTCGGCAACCATGCATAATGTTTCATCAGCACAAACAAAAAACCAATCTTTATCAGACAATAATTGAAAGGCGCCCAGATGTAATGCATCTAAAGATCTTAGGCCATAATGCCGGCCATATTTAGTCATTAAACGCTCTGCCTCATTTAATACAACAGAACTCATGCTTTCAGTATTGAAGGTCTTCATCTGCTCCTCAAAGTCATTGAGTACGTTGTTGAAATTATCCTCAGTAATTTCCTTTTGCCGGTATCGTCGGCACATTGCACTGTAAAATTAAACCCTTACCAATTCCAGGATCCATATTTCATTTTCTTGGTCGGTAACAATTGATTCTACAATATGGGTTCCGCTTTCTTCATGAAAAAGTTTTACCAACGCCGAAGTGTCCAGAAAATATTTCACAATCTTTCCTCACGGCCCTTGATAACATCATCCGTTAAAGAACCGCGACATTTCGCCAAAATTTTACGGGATCGCAAATAAGGCTTACGCGCTTGCCGCGCATGTACCGCCATATTTTGGTTCTGTTTTTTTATAATTTGTATGAAATCATACACTTTTGACAGATGATGGGGCGGCAGCTCATTGAGCTCTTTAATCGTTTCCTCTTTCAATTTCATAAATCCCCCTGTATATGGTGTGTATATGGTGTCAAACCTTGAATTGTGAATTAAAAACGAAAAGTTTACGGTTCACAGTTCACGGTTCACGGTTAAGGGTTCACGGTTAAGGGTTCAGGGTTCAGGGCCAAACAATTACGCACCCGAAAGAAAAAGCACCAAAATGATTAAGCACCAGATCTCAAATTACAAATTAGAAACAAGCACCAAATCGCAAATTACAAATTTCAAACATTAATCAAATTTCAATGATTTATTCCATAGCCTCGGCAATCTTTATATCGCCTTTAAGAAGTTCGTTCACTACTGAGGATCGGTCAAGACCCTTCTTCGAAGCGATTTTGTCGACAAAGGCTGAAACCTCATCATCAAGATAAATGGGGATGTTCACCTTCATATCCGGATGATGAAACTTGCCTCTTTCTCCTTTTGAAAAATCATACTCTTTTCTCATGTCTGTCAAAACCTCAAGCCTTCATTTACGGCAGTTTTATACAAGGGGGATTCTGACATCGGCCCTTTTTCCAGCTCATCTCTACTAAACACCACTGTTGAAATAAGGCAATTATGCTGAAGGTTTAGCTCAAATGTGACATCATCAATAAAAGCTTGAATGTCCTGATCATAGGTGTCAACTATAATCATTACATCAATATCTGAATCGGGAGATGAATTTTGCCTTGCTTTGGATCCAAAGATCCATAAATCAACATTACTGATCCTTTTTTTAGGATCTGTCTAAGTTCTTCCAATGCTTTCTTTTCATTCGGCTTCCAATTCATTTTTAGCATATGGTGTCAAACCTTGAATTGTGAATTAAGGGGTCTGAGTTCACGTTTTAAAAGACTCAGTGCCCCTGGCTTTGAAATCGGTAACAATTGATTCTACAATATGGGTTCCGCTTTCTTCATGAAAAAGTTTTACCAAAGCCGAAGTGTCCAGAAAATATTTCACAATCTTTCCTCACGGCCCTTGATAACATCATCCGTTAAAGAACCGCGACATTTCGCCAAAATTTTACGGGATCGCAAATAAGGCTTACGCGCTTGCCGCGCATGTACCGCCATATTTTGGTTCTGTTTTTTTATAATTTGTATGAAATCATACACTTTTGACAGATGATGGGGCGGCAGCTCATTGAGCTCTTTAATCGTTTCCTCTTTCAATTTCATAAATCCCCCATATGGTGTCACATATGGTGTCAAACCTTGAATTGTGAATTAAGGGGTTCAGGGTTCAGGGTTCAGGGTTCACGGTTCACGGTTCACGGTTCACGGTTAAGGGTTCACGGTTCACGGTTAAGGGCCAAACAGAAAGAAGCACCAAAAAGAAAAAGCACCAAATCGCAATGACCAAAATTTCAAACAAACGGCGGCCTGAGATCAGCGCACTTGTCTTTTCGAGCGGGAGAGAGAAATCTTTTGCATGAAAGATCCCTCGTCGCTGGCGCTCCTCGGGATGACAGGGTGGCGCTGGCGCTCCTCGGGATGACAGGGGCGGAGGGGCGCTTCCAAAAATGATAAAGGGAGTCCACCTGGCATAAGAAATGACTCCATATTATATCCTTTTCCACTCTTCTTTGCTGATACCCGCCTGGCGTAAAACCCGCGAAAGAAGATCCCTGCCAATGTCTCCTGAATGCGGATTGAGGATACGTATCGTGATATCTTCTTTGATCATGAATTGATGCTTATCGCCTGAATACGGCCCTTCAAACCCGAACGCTTAAGGGATCGAACGAAATCCTTTCTCTTGATTGGCCCAAAGGGAGGCATCAGGCGACTTCCTGAATGGTAAGCTCTATACCGTCTATTACCGGAAGCGAAAGATTTCTATGAACTCTGAATAAAACCCATTCCTCAAGAACTGTGCGCAATTCCTCACGGCAATCCTCTAGTGTTGATGCATTCGCATAGACGCCCTTGCATTCCGGAATCTCCCCGTAATAACTCTTGTCGTCAGGCAATATTTCGTATTTTGCATGGCGAAGTGCCGCCTGAATATATTCAAGTAACATATTATCAACTCCTTATACCTTCAACATAGCATATGATGTCAAACCTTGAATTGTGAATTAAGGGGATAATTCACAATTCAAGGTTTGACACCATACCCATTGACACCATACCCAGCTCACCTGCCGCGGTTTAGCGGAGCGGAACCACGGTCAGGGTCAGCAGGTGAAGCCAATTGTTCGGCACTCCTTCTTTTTTCATGGCAAACCAGCCGTGACCCCAACGAGGCTTGTCGTTTCCGAATATCGTCAAAAATGGCTTCAACTTCGAAATTATGCTTTCTCGACAACCGTTCCCGGATCTCTCTTACTTCATTTACAATAGGGTCGTTATACATTTGCTTATCCTCCCATCAATTCTTCCGGTGTGCATATTACAGGCATATTGAAACCTTTCTTATTGCAGATCACCGACACCTTCCGAATAAGCTGGGCATTCGCTAAATGTCTGCAATTCCATGTAAGAAGATAATCCATTTCATTCACAGCGGCAATCGCAATGTGAGCGGCATCGCCGACGGCTTTTTCCGGAATCACTCCGGCAGCTATGATTTCGCGCGTCAAATGTTCAGCCTCAACCGTTGCTTCCAGAACCCGGAAATTTATGACTTCATGCAATCTTTTCTTCGCCACTTGGGGATCACCGGCCTGGATCTCATCAATGACGACTTGAGAAATGAAGCATTCAAATTCTTGACGCCGATTCTCCCACCATTCGTTTGTGACTTGCTGGTGTGCGGCAATGAGAATATCACGGCTTGGCCGTGAAACCAAATAGCTGATTATCGTAGTCTCAATATAAACTGATTCCATGATATCTTCTCAATATGCTGCACCTAAGAATGCATTTGTGGCATTTGGTGCATTTGGTGTCAAACCTTGAATTGTGAATTAAAAACGAAAAGTTCAGGGTTTACGGTTCACAGTTCACGGTTCACAGTTCAGGGTTCAGGGTTCAGGGTTCAGGATTAAAAAGCCATTCATTCCAAGGTTTTTTGTAAATGTTTCTGGACACATTCAACAAATTCCTTAGCTTGTGTTGCAGCTATTTCGCTCTGCTCTTGAGTAGGCTCAAACATATTGCCATAATCAGCATCCTGGCGCAGATCAAAAAGACGGTGCAGCCACTCCTTCGGATCTTATTGATTTAATAAGGGGGCTGGTTGATATCGCGCCATTTTCGTACTCATGCTCAGAGATCACTATTGTAGAAATTAAAATATCACAATCAAACCCTACATCCCAAGCCAAATCGCTGATTACAAAACGATCTTCAGGTTTAAACGCTTTCAGGACAACACACACATCAAGGTCCGATTCTTTTCCCGCTGTTCCCCTTGGATATGACCCAAAACCCATAATACGGGCTTCGGGATATACGGCTCTTACTTTGGCAGCAAACTTTTTGAGTATTTCTAAATAATTCATAATATTTTTACAAATGGTTCATGGTTCACGGTTCAGGGAGAAGCATCAAATCTCAATGCCCAAAATTCCAAATAGAATGGCACGCCGGCGGTGGTGGTTTTGTTGGCATATTGGATAGGCTTGAGGCTTGAGATTGATTTAAAAATGCCTTAATCACTCTGCCTTAATCACTCTATTGATCTACGAGCATATGGACGTATCACTTCCTCCCAAAATTTTCTGGGAGACATGATTCGCATGGACTGAATTTTTTCCAAATTGAGCAATTCCCGGTCACCGGTTACAAAAAGTTCTGCTTTTGCGTTTAGGGCAGTGGAAAGGATAAGGATATCGTCTTTATCATTTATATTGATATCTGCCAACGCAGTATTTTCAGATACCATCGCATCCTGGGTAACCAGAGAAATATAATCGGATGTGACCTGAGGGGAAATCCCGATTTTATTTTGAAGGACATCCTTTAATTCATCGAGCAGGGGCAAAGAGACAACGAGCTGATGGGCGGCCAGGATTGATCTAAACACATCAGCACACAGACCGCGGGTGGCCACAGCGCTTACAAGGACATTGGTATCCACAAATACCTTCATGAGGTTGTTGAGAATACATCCTCATCGGTAAAATAGCCGCGGGCTTCTGCTTCCGGCAGGACCCTTCTCCTGATTTCCTCAAAGCTTTCCAGACGCAGCTGCCGCTTGATGGCCTCCCGCGCAATCGTACTTCTACTTTTCCCTGATCGCTGGCTGACCTTGGATAGCAGGCAGGCCAAGTCCTGGTCCAATCTGATGGTAATGCTTGACGTTTTCATGTCTTACATTGTAATTCATATTTAAACAGAGTCAAGGAAAACGTATGGTGTCAAACCTTGAATTGTGAATTAAGGGGATAATTCACAATTCAAGGTTTGACACCATGCTCGAAAAGGAAGCATGGTTACGTGCAATCCGTTCCATTCGAACTGGTCCTCATCTTCCGCTGTAATAACGACGCCTTTGTCAAGGCCGAAGCGGGTGCAGGCCTCAGCCAATCCTTTGAGCTCCCGATTTTTTGTTTCTTTGCGGCCGGGATCATAACAAACCTGGATAGCGCCGGTTACCCGCCCCCTGTCCAAGAGCAGAAAATCGCATTCACTGGCATCACTTCGATAATAAAAAAGCGCCTGCCCGCTCCGTCTTAATTCCAGAAATACGGCGTTTTCCAGGGACTTGCCCAAATCTTCCGAAAACCGGTATTCAATGGCATCGCAAAGGCCGGTATCAATGGCATACACTTTTTTTTCGCCCATCTCCCGGGCGATCAGGGATGTATCATACCGGTACAGGATAATGCTCAGATACACGCTGGCGGCGTGTTCCAAAAACTCATAAAGGGTGTTTTTCCCCACTTTTATGCCGGCTGACTTAAGCTCATTGTATATCTTGTGAACAGATATCTGACCCGTCGTGGAAGCCACCAGCCGCTTTAAAAAATACTTCAGCGCGGTTATATTTTGAATCCCATAGCGCTCCGCAAGGTCCCGGTACACCAGCACGTTAAAATATTCCTGAAGCATCGGAATTCGATGTTTTTCGTCCACAAAAAGGGTTTCCGGGAATCCGCCGTGCCGCAGATAGGCGTATTGGGCATTTGCGATGAAAGCCAGTTGCCGTGAGGAATAAAGATCCACCTCAATTCTTTTGAAACGGAGGTATTCGGCAAATGAAAGCGGAAAAACCTCCAGCGGCAATGTGCGGCCGCGAAGACTGGTGGCGATCTCAGAGCTTAGCAGCCGGGAATTGGAGCCGGTGACAAAAATATTGCGGGTGACCGTATCGTAACATCTGCGGATAAATCGTTCCCATTTTTCTGCATACTTTTCTGCATTCTGAATCTCGTCAAAAAACAGGTAACAGTCTTTCAGCACCTGCTCCGGGTAAAGCTCACGGTAGGCGGCCAGGATCAGATCAAGCTCGTCAGCGGACAGCTCCAGCCGCTCGTCTTCAAAATTAAGATAGAGGATTCGGGTTTTGTCAATTTGATCGGCGAGCTGGTTTATCGTATCAAACAGAATAGAGGTCTTTCCGCTGCGCCGGACCCCCATAATGGTAATGATCTTTCCGGTATTTAGCGGGACGCTGATATCCCTTGCCAATACATTGAATTTGTCCTGGAGATGAAAATCCCGAATAATTTGCTTTAGCTGTTCTTTCTTTATCATAAAGAAAATTATACGGATTTTTTTCTTTAAAGCAATACAAAAATGGTGTCAAACCTTGAATTGTGAATTAAGGGGATAATTCACAATTCAAGGTTTGACACCATGCGCTTCTGCACCCTTCTTTTACGGCCCCGAGCGCACCGGGTGCACATAATATTCGCCGGCCTGATAATAGACACCCACATAGCCGCGGTAGAAATTGACCAGCCAGGCGCCGGCCGCACTGCCGATATCCACCGTGGAAGACCAATAAAGGGAGGATTGCTTATTGTCAAACGGATGGCCGGGCGGCATCGCCGGGTTGAACTGGGAAAAATCCACCAGGCTGTAAAGCTCGCGGATATTGGGCAGCCGCCAGTCGCCGGGAGAGGATGCGTCCCGAAGGCCGGCCCGACCGTTTGACAGGTTGTTGCAGAAGGTTAGCGCTTGAGACCAGGTTTTTTTGCCGCAGGGGTTGGCATCCTTTAACCAGACCAGGCCGGTGAGGTTATCGGTGACCGTGCCGTTGCCGTTATCTGCAAATCGCGGTTCCGGCCAGGGCACCCCTTTTTGCAGGTCTCCGTCATCGCCGCGGGCCGAGGATTCGGACTGGCCGGTTTTAGGCGCCGGGGCCTTTGACTTTATGTATTCGCCCAGGGATTCGAGTTTTTTGTAAATCTGCTTCAGGGAATAGGATTCAATCTGTCCGGAATCCTGAGCATGCGCCGGTGAAAAATCGAAAGCCAATGTAGCGCCGGTTAAAATTAAAATACATAAGAAAAAAATCATGATTACTTGACTGGATCTCTTTTTAACCAGTGGCTTCATTCTTTTGGTCTCCTTCATGATGGGTTCATTTGCAAATCGATTGGTCATTTTTTAAACCTGTGTTGGCGGGATTGAACAATATTCAAAAAACAAAAATATCGTTAATTTTTACCTGCTGCGCGGATAATTGTCAAGGAGGGAGTGGGTGTCAAACCTTGAATTGTGAATTAAGGAGATAATTCACAATTCAAGGTTTGACACCTAATAACTGGAGGCATGGTATGCCCACCACTGATATTAAACCCGGTGAACGGGTTAAAAACGTATATTTCAATGAAGACACATTAAGTGTGGATTTAATTGATGGACGAACAATTACAGTTCCATTGGCGTGGTATCCCCGCCTCCTTCACGCTAAACCAGAACAACGCCGCAATTGGCGGATCTGCGGTGCAGGATACGGTATTCACTGGCCGGATATTGACGAAGATCTTAGCACGGAAGGATTGCTGAGAGGAGCGCCAGCCCCTGGCCAGGATACAGTTTCTAAAACAGCATGAACTTGAAAATCGCTCAATTATTGCGCCATTATCCTCATAGTAGAAGGGCATTCTCATCCATGTTTTCCTGACGGCAGGCGGTGGCCGCCCCTCCACCCTATTTCCTTTTCCCTCTGGAAGAAGGTCAGGATGAGGGTAAAAACTCCTCAAGCTCCCTTTCTCCCTCTGGGAGAAAGCCGGAATAAGGATAAAACTCCTCAAGTTCCCCTTCTCCCTCTGGGAGAAGGCCGGGATGAGGGCAAAAACGGCGGCCAAATCAACTTAAATTGCCACCATTCCCCCAAAACTTGTCCGCCGCCAATAATTCACAATTCAAGGTTTGACACCATTGTTCCCATTGTTCTTTAAGTATTTATGCACAATGCTGGATATCAGTGTCTGATAGGGGATCCCCTCTTCAATGGCTTTCACCTGGATTTGATGATAATCCTTTTCAGTAAGCCGCAGGTTGATGCGCTTGTTTTTTCTCAAAGTGCCCCGGGCAGCCGCCATAGCCTTCTCTTGTTCCTGTTCAAGATCATTAACAGTTTCCCAATCCTCGTTTTCCAGGGATTCCATTAATTCATTTTCTTCCTGATCAATCGGCTCAAACGATTTCCTGCTAAACCGTCTCATGACTCCCCTCCTTTAAGACCATAACGCCTAGTATATTTACGGCTCGGAAAGGCCGTTTTCAGAAAAATTCCATTACTTGTCTCAACAAAAGGAACAATTACGGCATAATCATCAATTTCCAGAATGTATATCTTTTGATTCGGCCGTACCGGATGCTGCTCAATGCCGATAATGCACCCCATATCAATTTTGTAGGCAATTTCTTCAAAAGAAATGCCGCGCTCCTGCTTTAAGATTTCGTTTTTTTCAGGACTCCAGCTTAAAAAGGGCATATACTAAAAATATGCTATTGACTGCCCTTTGTCAACAGCACCCTCACCCCCAACCTTATACCTAAGGATCAATTCGTTATTTGAAATATATACAATAAAATAAAAAACTTAAATAAATTTCCGGTAAAGCGATCGATTTTTGTGTATATTGTTGCCGAATTGCAAGGATCAAGGTGAAATCCATCGGAATAAAGTCAATTGCAAGATCTTGGGATTAGCCCGCTATCGGTGCGGAAAAGCGAAAATTTATTTGAGCTTTGGGTTTTGGGTCATTGAGGTTCCTTTGTTTTTTGGAATTTGCAATTTGGGCCTTTTTATTTTCTGCTGCTTGTTTGGAATTTGATACTTGATATTTGGTGCTTTTTATTTTTAGAGCCTCGACCCAACCCTGAACCCTGAACCCTGAACTGTGAACCGTGAACTCTGACCTTTTTAATTCACAATTCAAGGTGACACCATTGCCAAAAATCTGCGTTGAACCAGTAAGCACAAACTGATATATTTAATAGTATGATAACCAATGCATAGATTTCCAACGGGAGTCAACAATTCTCGAATTAACAAAAGAAATGATTGCTCAATCCAGAGTAATTGCCCGATGATTGTCAAATTAAAAGAAAAAAACACCAATTATCCTGACCTTACGCCGGATCAATCCTATTTTGTAATAGGTATTGAAGCGAATGATTATCGAATTTTAAATGATCATGGAAAACCTTACCTTTACCCATCAGACCTCTTCACTGTTGTAGATTCACGGGAGCCTGCGGATTGGATAACCGGGTACGGGGAAGGTGGTGAGCGCTATTCGTATTTCCCCGAACTGAATGAAGTCGGTTTTTTTGAGGATTATTTTGACGGTGAAAAAACTATAATTTCAAAATTTTGGCGCAACGTGAATCAGAAACTCTCGAATGCGGCATAACCGCCTGCTGCTAAACCTTATGGGAATGTGAAAATTTTTAAATATTTGATCAATATTGAGAACCTCACCAGGCAACTGGAGCCAATAATCCGGCGCATCATCCGTGAGGAGCTGACCAACCTTCTAAAAGACGTTCCCGGGTTATTTTATCTTAACCCCGAAATGCCGCTTTACAAAGACATGGAAGAATTGGGGCAAAAAAAAAGCGACGGTCGGATCAAACTTCATTCGCATAATGAGGTCTGGGGTGAATGATTACAAAGCGGCATATGAAGACTTGTTTGTCCACAATCTGCGCCGTTATGCTTCCATCCGCAAAGCCATTAAACGCCGGACCGAAAAAGTTCTTGAGGATCCGTATACATTTGGGCCTTTTTATTTTTTGTTGCTTGTTTGGAATTTGATACTTGATATTTGGTGCTTTTTATTTTTAGAGCCTCGACCCAACCCTGAACCGTGAACCGTGAACTGTGAACTTTGAACCCTGAACTGTGAACCGTGAACCGTGAACCCTAAACTCTTTAATTCACAATTCAAGGTTTGACACCAACTAATATACCCTTGAGAACACTTCTCTCAGCGATTTCACAAGCTCCGCCGGATTGCTTTCCAGCTCTTCCATGTAACTCTCGTAAGTGACCATCCGGCATCGCTTAAATGTATAGGAACCCGGCTTGTCTTCATTGCTGACCGTGGCAAAAAGCAATACGACATCCCTGCCTTTTTCATCTTGCTTCTCCATCTTTTGCTCACAGCGGTACGGCAATACGGCTCCCTGGCTGCCTATTTTGACTGGCTCCATAGGCTGCAAATTATAAAGGTAAATATCCTTTTCTGCCAGTTGCTTGAGGGCCGCGTCTTTTACTTTTTCAGGCAGGTAATCCCGGACTTCTGAACTATCGCTCCCGCTTTGAGCAGGGCTGCCGGCTGATGCTATTTGTCCCATTTTGTTCGTATCTGGCCCATTTTTAGCCATCTTACCGGGCTTTTGCTTTCCGGAAATGAAATTTTTACAGGTTTCAATGTTTTTCCGAAGTTTTTGAACCTTTAAGTTATCCCCGGAAAAATTGGCCTCAGCAATCGCCAGCGATTTTTCAAAGGTCGAAAGCGCTTTTTCATAATTTTTCTGATCAAAGTAAACCCCGCCGAGATTATTCAATACTTGAGAGACAAATATATTTTCTTCGCCACCTTTTTCCTGAACAATACGAAGGATTCGTTGATAAGTTTGAACGGCTTTAGAATAATCTTTCCGGGCATGATATACAGCGCCCAACCCCTGCAGTGGCTTTACAGTCATCGGATGGTCCGGTCCGAATTCCTGCTCTGCCATTTCCACCGCCTCTTTGAAGACATTTTGGGCCTTCCCGAACTCATCCTGTTTCAAGTGGCCAATCGCCTTCTTAACAAGGTCATCAATTTTTTCATCAGGGCCTTTACTACAGCCGGCCACAAAAAAAGCTGCCACCAAAATAATTAAAATTAACCTTAAATGCTGCCTTAACACCAGTTCTCCTCCTGTGCGGTTATTCAGATTTAATTTTTTTTAGAAACCATAGAAACCGGCTTTTTAAATAACAGCGTCCCGTTATCGCATCAAGGTTTTTTTAACGGATTGACATCACTTCGCGGCAAATGTATAAGATATTGATTCGCTGAATTGAATGCGTCCTGTTTTTCTATGTAATGAAAATGAAAAATTAAGATAATGCTCAATGCGGCTTTGTGACAATTTGTGATTATTCCTGCCCTTAAACATAGCAGTCTATATGATTTTATAACTTCCCGGCCATTAAAATTCTCTAAATATAGTAAGCTAAAAGCTTTTTTAACCTTGAGGTCGCTGCAAGCTGGTAAAACAAATGAAAAGATCTTCACAACTATCAGACCATTTTAAAGATAAAAACGTATTAATTACCGGCGGCATGGGGTTTGTGGGGAGCAACCTGGCGATCAAACTTGTTGATATCGGTGCAAACGTGTTGATTGCAGACGCCATGATTGATGAATACGGCGGCAATTTATTTAATATAGATCCCATAAGAGATCGGGTTAAGATCAATTTTTGCGATATTCGCGATGAAAATTCAATGAATTATCTCGTGCGCGATCAGGATTACATTTTTTTATGCGCCGCCCAGGTTAATCATATCAAAAGTCTTTCAAATCCGTTTCCCGATGTTGACATCAATATCCGCGGAACCACCGTCATCATGGAAGCATTGCGCAACTCAAATAATAAAGCTGTTGTTGTTAAATTGGGTTCAAGGGGCCAATACGGCAGCGTCTTAAACTTACCGGCAGCTGAGGAGCTAAAACCCGAACCGCGGGGTATGTATGAGATCTCGCTGCTTTCTTCAGAATACATCATCAAGGCATATGCCCGGATTTATGGCATCCAACCGGTGCTTTTAAGATTGACCAACATTTATGGGCCACGGTCACAAATGAAGCACAGCCGATATGGTGTTGCCAACTGGTTTGTGCGGCTGGCCATTGATGGTGAAGTCATACCCATCTATGGAGACGGCTCAATTATTCGGGATTTTTTATATGTGGACGACTGTGTCGAAGCGATTCTTTTGGCGGCGTGCAGCCCCCAGGCCTATGGCCAGGTTTTAAATGTCGGTCATGATAAGCCATCCTCTTTCCTTGAACTGGCAAAAACGATTATCAAAGTTCTTGGAAACGGGGAATGGCAATTAACACCGTTCTCAGAAGAACGAAAAGCCCAGGAACCAGGGGATTTCTATTCGGATATAACCAAAATTAAAGATTTGACTGGCTGGGAGCCCGCCACCTCATTACAGGAAGGAATCTCCCAAACACTTGAATTCTACCAACAATACAAAAATCATTACTGGGAATGAGCCAACCTTACACTAACTATTTTGTGCACGATAAAGGAATCTGTGAAAGCCACACTGTTGGGGCGGGAACAAAAATCTGGGCCTTTGCCCACGTCCTGCCCGGGGCCAAAATCGGCTGTGATGCCAATATCTGTGACCATACATTCATTGAAAACGAGGTAGTCATCGGCGACCGGGTAACGGTTAAAAATTTTGTGGCCATATGGGACGGGACCCATATCGGAGATGATGTTTTTATCGGGCCTGGAGTTGTTTTCACCAATGATAAATATCCCAGAAGTAAAAGGCACCTGCCGGCATATCCACAAACAACCATTCACAAAGGTGCATCCATCGGCGCCGGCGCAATTATATTACCGGGCATCTGTATTGGTATGTATGCAATGGTGGCTGCCGGGGCATTGGTTTCCAAAGACGTCGGGCCATTTTCTCTGGTCGCCGGCTCTCCGGCCGTTTTCGTGGACAAAGTTTGTAGGTGCGGCGCGCGATTGCAGAAAACTGATACAGGTTTGCGATGTTCATGGGGGGACTGGAAAGGATCTGACCCCTCCCCTGAGATGAGGTGTAGTAAATGTCAGACGGAAAAATGAAACTGGGAATTATTATCCCGGTTTATGGCAATGAAAAAAGCTTAATAACCCTCTATCAAAGAATAAATGATGCGCTCCGTAATTCTGATGTTGTATTGACGATTTATTTCGTAAACGACAGATCCCCGGACAATAGCCAAAAAGTATTGGAAGATCTGGCCGCACAGGATACCCGTGTCAATGTGGTCTTACTTTCTAAAAATCACGGCTCTTTTGTGGCCATTTATGCGGGCCTAAATTACGCACGTGACAATGACGCGGTTATCATGCTGGCTGCAGATTTGCAGGACCCCCCTGAAGTAATCCCCGAAATGATCAAAAAATGGCGTGAGGGCTATCCTGTTGTTTTATGTGTCCGCCGCAATCGCTCAGATTCCTTTGGCACAAAAATTTTTTCAACCTTTTTTAATCGTCTTTACCGCAAATTTATCATGCCGGACATGCCGGCCGGCGGTTTTGATTTTTGCTTGATTGATCAACGCGTCGCCGATGTAATAATAAAATCGGCTGAAAAAAATACCAGCCTGGTAGGGCTTATTATCTGGTCCGGGTTTGAACGGGCATACATTCCCTATGACAGGGCGGAAAGAGTGCATGGAAAAAGCATGTGGTCTTTCCGAAAAAAAGTGCGCTACGCGATAAACAGCGTCATCTCTTTTTCCTCGCTGCCCCTTAAATGGTTTAGTTTTTTAGGGATATTTTTATCTATCATATGCTTTTTAGGAATAATCATTACGTTATACAATTATTTTAGCGGCCGGATTCCGGTTTCCGGCTGGACCTCTTTAATCCTTGTTATCCTCTTTTTAGGCTCATTTCAATTTCTGGCGTTTGGAATATTAGGTGAGTATTTCTGGAATAATCTGGAGCAAAGCCGTAACCGCCCACTTTTCATTGTTGATAAAAAAATAGATGGCAATTCCCTGCCCGCGACTGATAGCGCCCCCCGTGAATCGAATCAAATGGTGCCATTTTTTGACATCAAAACGGTTTCATCGCCGGTGGCGCAATCCTTGAAGGAAAGCGCCGGGCGGGTAATTGAGGGGCCCCAAATTATTTTAGGGTCTGCCGTTGCAAAATTTGAAAACGAACTGGCAAATTATACCGGCTTGAAACATGCCGTCGGCGTCGGCAACGGCACGGATGCCCTAACGCTGGCGCTATGGGCAGCAGGGATCAACCCCGGCGACCGTGTTATTACCACATCGCTTTCAGCCCCCGCAACCGCGGTTGCAATTCTACGCGCCGGCGCAACACCTTTTTTTGTGGATGTTGATGAAACCTATCTGACAATCTCTCCCGAACAAATTGAAAAGGCCGCAACACAAGGGGCTAAAGCCATCATTCCCGTTCACCTTTATGGCAATCCATGCCCTATGGACGTGATTACCGAAATTGCAGAAAAATATAATCTGGCTGTAATAGAAGACTGTGCCCAGTCATTTGGCACAACCATAAACGGCGCCCATTGCGGCAGTTATTCTATTGCTGCGGCATTCAGTTTTTACCCGACCAAAAATCTCGGCGCATATGGTGATGGCGGGGCTGTTATGACGAATGACACCAGCATTTTCGAAGATTTAAAATTAATGCGTTTTTACGGGCAGGACGCAAGCGGGCAATGCGTTCGGCAGGGCATTAATTCACGTTTGGATGAAATCCAGGCGGCCCTTTTATCCGAAAGGCTGAAGATTATTGAAAGGCAGAATAATCAAAGGGTCAAAATAATGAAAACCTTTGACCAAGCCCTGCCTTTTTTAAATCCGGTTCCTGCACTAAATGGGCGAATACCACACCTTTATGTGGTAAGGCCTTCTGACAGGGAAAGTTTCAGGAAATTTCTCCTGGATAATCAAATTCAAACAGGTGTCCATTATCCGATCGCACTGCCCAATCACAGTTACATCAAAAAACACAGCATTGCCGAACAATTTTCAGCTGCTGAAAATGCCTGCCAACAGGTGGTCAGTTTGCCATGTTTGCCAGGCATGTCAGATGCACATGTGGAAAAAATTATAGACGTCTGCCGCAAATGGGAAAGCCAGGCATCATGAAACCGCTTTCCGCTCAAACATTCGACCTCGTCGCAAAAATTTTTTATAATGAAAAATTTTTGAACCGTATTCAACAAGCGATAAATCCGATGAAAGGCCATAGGTTGCTTGATGCCGCCTGCGGCACCGGTATTTTAAAACCCTGCTGCAGCCCTGCCTGGTATGTGGGTATAGATATAGACACCAAAAGAGTGATAGAAGCCAGAAATCAATATAAAACAGTTGATTTTACCTCCTCCGATGCCGCAAAACTGGCTTTTAAAGAGAATTCTTTTGATATGATACTGGCTTCAGGGCTTTTTCATCATGTAAATGATCAGACGGCATATAATATTCTCGCAGAGTTTAACCGGGTATTATCGGCCGATGGCAAAATTATTGTCATAGAAGCGATTTGGCCGCAGCACTGGTATAATATTTTCGGTGCCTTGGGCAGGAAACTGGACCAGGGCAATTTTGTGCGCTATTCATGGGAGTATGAGTCGCTGTTCAAACAGTGCTTTAATGTGGATAAAAAATATCTTTTCACCAATTACTGCCTGGAATATCTCCTGGCAATTTTAGTAAAAGTATGATCGATAATGACCGTCTGAAAAACTACATGGAAGCCCCCTCTATGGGGCTGGGGTGGACATACATTCATACCCGCGCCTCGAGTCTGCACCGCTATTTCCTTGAGCGGGGCATCCATCTGATTTTTTCAAGAATTCCCGGGCCATTGGGAATTGTGCTTCGTGCTGTTGCATATAAGCCGTTTTTCCAAAGACACTCAAATACGGCTTTTCTCGAGTCATCAACAGACCTTTTTTATATGGACGCAATTAAATATGAAAAAGGTGTTTATATTGATAAATTCTGTAGAATTCACGCATCCGCTGCCAGCATTGAGTTGGGTAAAAACAACAGGATCATGAAAGGCGCTTATTTATGTTCATACGTTTCCAACGCCAGAATCGGCGAAGGTATTATAACAGGTTCGGATTGCTGGATTGGAATCAACGCTGTACTCGCATCCGGCCAGGGGGGGATATTTATCGGCAACAATGTCCTGATCGGCCCCAATGCAGCTATTGTCACCGGCAATCATGATTTTAAGCGGACGGATGTGCCAACTACAGAGCAAAACTATTACGGCAAACCCATATATATTAATGATAATGTGTGGATAGGCGCTAATTCTACGGTCTTGGGGGGTGTCTCCGTGGGCGAGCATTCAGTAATTGCCGCGGGGTCTGTGGTGACAGATGATGTTCCTGCATATACCGTCGCCGGAGGGGTCCCCGCCCGCCCGCTCAGTGAAATAAAACGAAAATGAACACTAAAATTTAACAAATATTTATCAAGACATTAAAAGTTTTAACCCGTGGAAATAAAAAAAATATTTAACAATCAGCTGTTTTTTTTCAGCTTGGGTTTGATAATTTTTATTATTGCTGCAGTGTTTGGATGGATAAAGCTCCAATATGGGTTTACATTCATGGATGAAGGTTACCATATGACCCAAAGCTGGAGAGTAGCAGCGGGCGACCATTTCCTTGATAATACTGTTTATGGGGCATTACAACTTTATTTTGTTATCAATTCGCTAATATTTCATGTTTTTCCAGATATTACTTTACTAGGCTTCAGGCATGTACAATTTATTTTAACAATCGTCTCACTTGGTCTCATGAGTTTTGCTATATATAAAGCTGAAAAAAATTACTGGTACTTGCCGGTCATTTTTTCAATATTTGCTTTTACTGGACTTGACCCGATAGGTGCAACATCAAATCTTAATTATTATACTTATCCTCATTTCTTTGTTACATTGCACATCGCTTTTTTTCTGTTAGGCCTTTACCAACAAGACATTTATATTAGAAGAAGCCTCTTTATAATCGCCGGCCTGTGTCTTTGGGGAATCAGCTTCAGCATGCTACATCTAAGTATTATTGCAATTTCTCCTTTTATCCTCTTTTTTTTATTACGTTGGGCGCAAATAAAAGAACTGGAATTATCGATAAAGGATATCGGCTTTATCCTTTCGCCATTTATTCTTTGTTGGTTCATATTTCTCGCTTATTATAATATTTCATTTATAAAAGCTGTGACGAGAGGACTTGATTATATTTCATCGATTTCAGCATATTCCTCAAAAGATCTTGTCTCATTTAGAACGTCAGTATTATTATATGCTGTTATCAGTACATTTTGGCTTGTCGCAATCGCTGCTTTGCTTAATTTTCGATTTCTTAAACTAAAATTACTTGTGCCAGCCTTTACCGCAATTTCAATATTAAATTTTTACTTAATTGACACATCTTTTTTGCATCTCATTCAACCATACTGGAATGATTGGTATAGCCGACAGATGTGGTTTGCTGCCATGATCATCTTATTCCATCTTATCTATTGGCCCTATATATTTTTGAAATTATTAACTATTAAGCAAAAAATTCAAAAAAGAGATAAGATCACACTCATAATAATGACGCCATCTACTATCCTACTAATTGCCATGTCATTATTTTCGGGTTTCGGGGCTCTTCGAGCCCTCCATTGCGCTATACCGTCAATTGCCGCCATCGCAATTATGATAATTTATAGCAAGAACGTCGTATCACGAACTTACCTTACCAAAACAATTATTTTAGCAATGATTCTCTTGCCGTATTATTCGACAACAGCGTGGTCGGACTGGAATTTTACCTACTGCGACGTCAAACCGAAAGATGCAAATATAAAAATTTCCCAGGGCTTTTGTAAAGGAATACATACGAATAAAGTTTATAAACAACTCTATGACTGGATAAAAATAAATACAAATAAGTATTCATCCGATAATGATTTTATAATATCCTATATTCTAACCCCTATGGTCCACATGATCGCCAAAAGAAGACCTTCCCTTGATGACTCCTTTCTCTCGCCACCTACTGATTGTAATCAAAAATATTATCGACAATGGATTTTTAAAATGATTGAAAAAAATCGTCAGCCGGCAATAATTTTTGTATTTGAAAACTCACCGGCTTTAAATATAGGCCGTAAAGGACCATTTAATACCTTTAAACATGATTTAAAAGGCGAAAGCTATAGTTTTTTTGGGCCTTGGTATGATATAAAAAATTCGCATGAACCTTTAGCAAACTATATAAGAGAACATATGAAGCTGGTCCAAATATTTACCTATTCCAAAAATATTGTTCGCTGCTTTGTGGACAAATCAAAATTGTAATAAAGTTGTTAATGAATTCTGATAAATTCAATGGGATTGTTCAATGGAGCAGGCAATGACACCAAGTGAATCCAAACAAATCTTTAATGATGACCTGAGAAATTCAATTATTAGACTAAATACCATCCCCGCCTTACACTTAGCACAGAGCAATCTGTAGAAGGGAATTCAAATTTTATGGGGTGCTCAATTGCTAATGCTGAAAGGGAAATCCAAAATGAAGCTGCCTAAAGAATTGATCCGTTATGGAATAGTCGGCACCACCACCAATGTTTCCGGCTACTTAATTTTTGTTTTTTTTACAACCGTGCTTAATCTTAGCCCTGTACTGACGGTTAGTATTTTTTACCCTTTTTTCCTCATACTAGCATTTTATTTCAATAAGAATTGGTCTTTTCGCCACAAGGGTGATATTTCAAAATCAGTGGTCAAATATCTCATTGCATATCTAGGCTGTTATATTTTGAACGTCGGAGCTCTGAAGCTTTTTTATGAATATCTTGGCTATTCTCATCTGATTGTGCAGGCTGTTGCTATTTGTGTACTCGCTCTAATACTTTTCATGACGCAAAAATACTGGGTTTTTAACATGCAGGGGCTTTCGATTTCCCGCGAGCAGCCTTCATAAAATGATGTCCTCTGCGTGTCACCCCTTGCATAAAAACATAAAAGAATGACAACTACAAATTTTCGGCATCCCTGCAGCTATATCTGATTACCGAGAGGCATCAAATTCAGAATTTTTGCAAACAAGTCAAAATTTTAATAAGGTCTCTATGAACTCAGATAATCTTCAAAAGGTTTTGTTTGTCGTCGGCATTATAATCTTCATCCTCATTGCCTGGTTCGGATGGGTCAAACTTCATTATGGGTTTAATTTTATTGATGAAGGCTACCACATGACGGAGAGCTGGCGCTTGACTCAAGGGGACAAGGTGCTGGATAATAAGGAAATTGGCCCCTTAATGCCCTACACGCTTCTAAACAGTTTTATTTTTAAAATGAATCTCGATATAACACTTCTGGACTTTCGAAAAATACAATATATGCTTGCGCTCTGTTCTCTGGTCATTTTCAGCTGCTGCCTGTATGCCGCCACCAAAACCTATTGGTATCTTCCCTATATCTTTTCTGTTTTTGCGTTTACCGGGCTGGATCCAACCGGAATGATTTCGAATTTAAATTATTATACATACCCCCATTTTTTTCTAACCCTCTATCTTTCATTTTTTATCTTCGGTCTATATTACAAACAGCCTTGGGGCAAAAAAATATGTTTCATTTTGTCAGGTTTTTTCATGTGGGCAATCAGCTTCAGTTTGCTTTATCTGGCTCCTGTTGTTCTTTCTCCCATCCTTTTATATGTCGCCTGCCGGATTCTGCCCATCCGTTCTTTATCATTTCCATTTAAGGATTTACTGCTTGTTTTAATGCCGTTTATTGCCTGTTGGCTATTATATATTGGCATTTTTGAACAGTCTTTCATCCCTGCCATTTTTGATTCTGTGTCTTATGTACTGGTCACAAAGGGGTACTCAAAAGATAGCCTTTTATCGTCTTTGGCCGGAACTGCCGGTTATATCGGAATCGGTGCAATAATCTTTTTGTTGTATTATTTTTTTTCAAAACAGTTGAAAGGGCTATTTTGGGTGGTAGCAGTTGGCGGGGTAGCAATTTTAGCATACTTTATTATTGAATCATCGTTTTTTGGTTTGATCAGCCCCTATTACAATGGATGGTTCGGCCGGCCCATGTGGTTCTCGGCGCTAATTATTGCTTTCCTGCTCTTTTTCTGGGGTCATATGGCGCAAAAAGCATTCCGCAAAAAGCGCTATGCCGAAATTGAAGAATTTGCCTTTGTATTGCTGATAACCGTCACCATCAAATCCATATGCACTGTTTTTTTCTCGGGCTTAAAAGCGTTGACCGTTTTGCACAGCGCCATTCCAGCTACAGCCGCTCTTGGAATTTTGCTGATGCACAACATGGATGACAGAAACAAATCACTGTTAACCAAACTTACAGTTCTTCTCTTGGTATTGGCACCTTTTTATTATACCACGGCCTGGGCGGACTGGAAATTTACATATTTTGACGTCACTCCCCAGCAGGCGGACGCTGTCATTAAAAAAGGGTTTGGCAAGGATATACGAACCAACCAAACTTATAATGAAATCTATCAATGGATCGAAAAAGCGGCAGACAAATACAGCGATAAAGACGACTTTATGATCTCTTACGTGATTTCGCCCATGACTTATATGATCGCCAAACGAAGACCCGCTTTAAACGATACATTCACTGATTTCTCGTCAAGAGAAAATACTGTCTATGAACGATCTGTTGAGTTGATGAAAGAGAAGAATAGGCATCCGGCCATTGCATTTGTCTTTCAACGCATGCCTGCGATATGGCCGGTTTCATTGGAGAAGGGGACTTTCGAAACCCCAACCAAACAATTTATCTTCAAATGGTCAAAGGATCCGATCAGTACTTACATAAAAAATCATATGGTGCTGGCAGAACAATTTTACATTTCAAGGGAGAATGAACATGCCGTGCGATGTTTTGTTGATCCGCGCTTTGGGAATTTAAAATCAAATAACAAATAGAAACAATTAGGGGGAATTGAATTAAATTAACCTTCCTCCAGCGCCGGTATGGTTTGATGTCATTATTGTTTGACTATTTTATTGTTGGGCCGTTGCGGCAGCAAATGCTGGCCATGCTCAAAACGAGGCCTCAACATTCTGAAAAATATAGGCACAAGGACCAATAAAGTAGATATTGTAATAATTGCCCCAATGTAAAAACTTGAAGGCCGATAAATAAAAGTTATGTTATGCTTTCCAGGCTCCAGCTTAATGGCCCTCAATAGGTAGTCGGCTCTTAGAATCGGAACCCTCTTCCCATCAACGTAAGCTTTCCAGCCAGGGCAGTATAATTCACTGAGAAGAAGTATAGTCGTCCCCCTCGATTTTGATCTTAGTTTCAAATGATTAGGCGAGCGATCATAAACATTAACGCTATCCTTTTCAGGCGATCCATTTTTAATAAAATTTGACACGACATAATTTCGATCCTCTTCTAACATAAGTACCGTTTTTTTAGGGTTAAAAGAAGATTCTTTTAAGTATTTAATATGATCCTCATAGTTAGGTGTAAATATTATCTTATTTAGAAGCTTGGCTTCAGGCTGGAGATGCTTTGACCGCATCAATCTGTATTTGTTTCTCTCTTTTACTAGAGCGTATTTAATACGTAAGATTCTTGAGCTGAATGCAGATTTATAATCGTAGAAGATTTCTCGCGAAAATGTATGTCGGAATTTTTGGGGTTCAGGCAAATCCGCCATTGAATAGATAAAATGAAAATAGTCTTTTAATATAATTGGCGTATTGCCATTTGCACAATAATAGTTAAATGCCATGCCCCTTGCAGGGTCACCATAAAGTGAAAATCCATACCCAGGTATATTTACACGATAAAAACCAGAGTCTTGTTCAAAGATATGTTCATAAGGTTTCTTATTTATAAAATTCTCCATGTCATCTAATTCACACATGCGGTTTATCATCGGCATGGATACCAGGAAAAGGTCCACGAATATTGCAGTTAGTATCATCCACGCAAGCACGTGTTTGTTTTTTATAATTAGTACCAGACTTATAAGGACCATACTGGTAATTGTAAGAGAAATCGCAAGTATCATTTCTCTTGACGTCAATTGAATAGAATAAAAACCAGATAAATAAATTATACTTGATAAAATTATAACCAACCCGATCATAGCAGCTATATAAGCCTTGATTCTCAGGCCTTTTGCTAAAAGATAATGGACACCAAAGCCAGCTAATACGGCTGCAATAAAATTAAATATTATGGCGCATCTAGCCGGCCCTCGAAAAGTTGAGATCAGGGGAATAAATTTATAATAGAACCTGTAAACAGGTGTAGAGTCTCCAAGCATAATGGTGACCGCGACAAGCAACATGATAAAAAAACTTATAGAATATTTTTTATAATCTGATAAGACCCCTCCTATTAAAACTATAATAACACTCAATATTCCAAGATAACAACTGAATTCCCAATAATTAAAATTACTTGGTTGGGGAACGAAATAAAACAACAGCATTGAAAGCGGGGAAAATGAGACGTTTGTAGCAAACTCATAAGTATTGTTTGCCCTCAAGCTGAGAGATTGAAATTCTAAGCTTGGGAATAACTGAATAGCGCTTACTCCAAATGCAAGCAGGGGTATAAAAAGGTAGTATCCGGATATCTTAAAAAAAGAATCTCTCGTAAGCTCCTTTATATCAATAACCACCCTGATAAGGTAAAATAAACTTAAAAACAAGACTGTGTATAGATTAGTTTGTGGATCACCACTCAAAATTTGCAGCCCGACAATTAACCCTGTGAGATAGTAATATTTTCTCTGTTTTGTTTTATAGGCCTTTTCAATAAAATAGAACACCCATGGTATGAGTGCAGATGCATGAAGCAGAGTGAGTTGCCCTAAGGCTCTTAAAACGAAGCTCCCATTAAAGCAGTATACGATAAACGAGGCCACTGCCGCATAACGGGAATTCGTGATAAGTTTTACCAAGAAATACATGCCGAATGCAGCGATAAAAATATGGAGTAATATATCTATCGTAAAAGCCCAAGTTAATGGCAGGAGGATATAAAACAATGTTGAAGGGTAGAATATAAAAGTTGCAGGATTTGCCTGAAAAGGGTGGCCACTATAATAATGAGGATTCCAAAGCGGAATCTCGCCCGAAAGGAATGTATCTTTTATAAATTGTGCATTCCAAAAAAAATATCTTAGGTTGTCACCGTGAATAAAGCCGTCATGTTTACTAAAAATTAGCTTACTGAAAAAAATAACTATAGATATGGTTATTATTAGCGCAATCCAAATTAAATCTTTATGAAGCCTATGATTTTGGGTTGTCATATTCATATAGAGCTTTGAAAATTTGAGGTCTTTTTCCCGGAAAACTAATGTTCGCTAGTCAGTTTGCACTATAATTTGAGGCACTATTGATTATTGGCGGTCCTTTTATATCGGTCGCAAGCAAATAATCTTTTGCTTTTTTTTTGTCTGGCTTTTCACAGCAGATGAATCGATAAAATGCAGGTTTCCTGCGGGGCAAAGGGGCCCTCTTGTTTTTGGAAACGCATCAAGAATCCAGGTTTGTTTTTTTTGTTCATGTTTGGTTTGTTTCGCAGCAGATTGATAGAACCGATACAATTTAATGCCCTTATCCTTATGAGATATTTTGGCTGCCAGAGGAGTGATAATGTAATTTCGACATTTGGAGGGCAAGCAACATCAACAAAAGTTGTGATCAGCTTACCACCCTCCTTAAATATGGAATCCTTATTATTATTGATATCGCAAATATGCAAATCATAAAATTAGCTATAGAATGCACTGGTATGCCAATCAAAAAGTTAAAACTTCGAGGCGTTATCTCAAAATAAAATCTAAAAATTTCAGAAATCATCGGATGCATCAAATAAATTCCCAATGAATACGGTGCTATTTTTTCAATAAAGGAGGAGAAAAGCTTGTTAGGCGTATCCGGGGAATCCAATAATTTATTAACAAATAAGAATATACCAGCAGACAAAATAATAACGGCAGGATTTAGATAGTCATAAAAGTATAAACCTTTTGCAAGCCCAAATTCGTGAGTTGTTAAACCAGCACAGACAAAGACTATGAGAAAAGGCAATAAGATAAGAGAAATTATAATCTTATAAGGTAACTTGCACTTATCTATTAAACTTAACTGATATCCTAAAATGAAATAACCTATATAGGGAATGAATAAAGAGAATATGGTTTGTAACTTTCTGCTCGTATTATTAAAAAAGAAATAATCCATGAAAGTGTGAAGGCAGGCAAAACAAAAAATAAAAATAATTAGAAAAAATCTGTCTTTGTTTGAAGATGATTGAATAAATCGCCTCAGATATGGCGTAAAGGCATATAGGCCAATAAGCATGTATATAAACCAGAGATGTGGATAAGTATTACCTTTTAGAACTGAAATCAATACCTTCAAAAAATCTAACTCTATATTGTAAAAAAACTTTAAAATAAGGAGATAGGCTAACGTCCAGAATAATAATGGCAGCAGTATCCTATTAGCGCGTTTTTCGTAAAACTGCCTAAAAGATTCTTTTTTTTGAGGATCTAAAAGTAGAACACCGCTGATCATGACAAAGACGGGGACTGACCAGCGGGTGGCGGAATCGAAAAAATTCCCCACCCACCAGGATATCGAAGATTTATCAGTGATGTTTATAACAATATCTGCTGAACTATGAAGCATGACAACGGCAAATATAGAAACGACTCGCAGCAGATTTATCCAGAATATGTTGTCCGGTTTTGATAGGGTCACAACTTTAAATCCTCATCGAAAGATGAAAGCAATTATCATCTAAATCTTCAATAAACAGTCTGTTTGAAAAAAAATTTTGAGAATATTTTTGTTACAAGTCGATTATTTTTTATAAACATATTGAATAAATCAAAAAGCCGAAAATTCATTGTGTAAATAAGTAAATATGCCATAATTTGGAAAAATTCCATTTGTCTTCGGCTAAGATGTTCGAGTTCAACCGCATTCCCTAATTGCTTATTATAATCGCTCCATTTTGGCGAGAGATTTTTATACCCCCCCTTCCCTCATTCACCATATTCCAGATCTCACTGCCAGGATAAGGCACCATGATACCAATGGCAGTTTTGTCCGCATTTATTCGAATTGCAAATTTGACCGTATCCCATAATGATTTTAGTGATTCATTGGGATGCCCGAGAATAAAAAAAGCAGTTGTTGTGATTTTAGCCTCCTTGAACAATTCATGGGCTTCTAGTATCTTTTTCTTTGTAATTCCTTTCTTCATTTGATTAATAATTTCTGTATTCCCCGACTCAACACCAAATCTGACTTCAACGCAGCCTGCTTTTTTCATTAAATGAACGATTTCATTATCTAGGGTGTTTACATGAGTTGTGCAACACCACGAGACATTTATACCGCGGTTAATTATTTCTGAGCACAATTGCTTGGTCGCTTTTTTATTGGCTGAAAAAGTTTCATCATAAAAATCAATGTGTTTAACATTATATTGGTTTACATTTCTTTCTATTTCATCAACGACCAGAAGATTGTTTCGTTTTCTGACTTTGTTCCCATATGGCCTGCTGCAGAAATTACATTGAAAAGGACATCCACGTTGCGTAATAACAGGTAAATATCTGCAAAATTTTTTTATTACATCTTGATCGAAAAGATGCCAACCTGGCTCACCAATCTCGTCAATATCTCTTAGGATATCGGCTTTTGGGTTATTATTAACAATTTTTCCGAATTTATTATACCAAACCCCATTCATTGTTTCGCAAGGATTGCCAGCCAGAATGGATTCAATCAATTTTAAAAAAGCGACTTCCCCCTCACCTGCAACGAGATAATCAAACACAGGATATTCATGAAGTGTTCGTTCAGGCAAAAATGTCGTATGAAAACCGCCTAAAACAACTACAATATCATTAAGTTTTTGCTTCAGCTCCTGTGCAATCCTTGCTGCCATGGGGATTGAATGGGTAAATGATGTTATTCCAACAATTGAAGGGTTAAGCGAAACGATTTGATCGACAGTTTCCACAAATGAAAGACGAGCCAATCTTGCATCTATCAGCGCGGGGGTAATCCCCCCGTTTTTTTCTAAGTAGTTTCCAATATATGCTATACTTATATTCGGATAATCGGGATGGTCATATTCTTCGATGACATATTCCGCGGGGGGATTAACAAGGATTACATCGTAGTGTTTATTGCTAAATGCCATATATACTCTCCTACTTATAACGCTATACTCCAGCGATAAAATTTAAACCCATTCTTCATAATAAATATCATTTCCGATAATTTCGCAGGTAGCATACTCATTTTTCATTAATTTTTGGAGGCTGAAAATATAAGGGAAAAAATGAATATGCAGGTCAAAAGTATACCGATATTCTCTTTGCCTCGGCACAATTATAATTATTTTCTTCTTTGCCACCCTTCGTATTTCTTTAATAGTTTTTTCAGGGTTCAGCAAATGTTCAATTGTATGCGTGCATACAACATTGTCGAACGAGCTGTCTTTTAAAGGCAGTTCTTCAATATTATCTTCTATAAACAAAGGGTTAGAATGCTGAGTTAAGTGTTCAGGAATATGAAGATCTATGCCGACAACCCGCATATTCATTCTATTTGCCATTGCCATTGATAAAAAACCTTTGCCGCAACCGACATCCAAGGTGCTTTCACCGATTATATTTGATAATATTCTATCAATACATTGCTGATTTAAATCGGTTTTTCTTTTAATATGTTTATCAGATAATAAATTATAATAAAATTTGTATTCTTCTTGACTCAGATGAGGCGCTTTATTTTTAAATTCCATAAAATATTTAGCTTTATCTCCAAACAACAGCCAAAAACAAAGCCTCACTAATAATTTATTGTCTCTCATTACTGGTGGGATTAAATTATCTAATATCCAGTTAAAATGATTTGTAATATTTCTGTTAAGCATCATCGTGTTTTATATTGATCGTATCTTTTACGATGTAAATGGGTCTTTTTTTATTTTCATCAAGCACAACCCCTAAATACTCTCCAATGATCCCGATTAGAAAGAACTGCAATGCAAATAAAAAGGTGATCAACACAACAATTGTTGTATATCCGGGGACGACATGCCCCATCAGCTTGCGAACAATAGAATAAATTCCCAAAATTAAACTTCCCGCTCCAGTCAAAACGCCGACCGCAACGCTGAGTCGAAGAGGTAAGTTTGAAAAAGCAATAACTGCGATCAATGCATTCGAAAACAACTTTATAAAGGAATACTTGCTTTTACCAGCAGATCTTTCAGGTGCCACATATTCCAAATTTGTTTTTTCAAATCCTATAATTTGAATAAACCCCCTCAAAAAACGGGTTCTTTCAGGAAAATCATTTACAAGAACATTGGCCGCCCGACGTGAAACAAGAAAGAAATCAGAGGCATGTATTTCAAAGTGAAAAGGCGATATTAGGTTTAATAACACATAAAATATTCTTGAACATATTGATTGCATAAAATTTTGTGATAAATTATTTTTACGCGTCATCGTAACTATTTCGCAACCATTGTTATACTTCTCAATCATCTCATTTAAAAGGGCGGGCGGATGTTGGAGGTCAGCATCCATACAAATTACAATATCGCCACAACTGTATGCCATTCCGGCGATCATTGCTGCTTCATGCCCAAAATTTTTTGAAAAATTTATTATTTTAATATTATTATTTTGTTCCGATAATTTTAATAAGACATTGTAGCTATCATCAGTGCTGCCGTCATTGACAAAAATAACTTCATAATCAAAATCACCAATTGTTAAATGTCTCTCGAGGTCCTCCCAAAAAAAATTTAAGACCTCTTCCTCGTTATAAACCGAAACTATTATTGTAATCATTACGTCTTTCTTCCCGTGATGGTGTCACCCATTAAAAGGCCGGGGTCAAGAGAAAAAACTCCCCCATTCAAAAAAAATTGTCATTTTTTTTGAATCGCCATTTCTAGCTGATCGCTTCCTCACCGCACCCGTTATTTCTCGGGTGTATTATGTCAGCTGTGCTGCACCAGTCACCCATCAGGATTTAGGCCGCTCCGGTTTTGAGAGCTGCAAGACAGCCTCTGTTCGGAAGGCCCTTTCCGCATTTAGCGGACCAGAAAATCTTCGGTTCCATACCGTGTTCAATTTGCAAACCGCGTGGCTTGGTTACCAACCCATTGTGACTCACGGCATGGGCAGCAAAAAAACAAGCAGCTGATTTATGCTGAGCGGGGCGGCTGCCAATCAAACCTCGTGGATTTTTCATCCAACCCCAGCCTTGGTTCACCGCCCCGGTCAGACCTTATGAAAATAGTTTAGCCGAATCGAATGGCACTCCGTCTTTCATGATGTAATACGCCGCTTTTGCCAGCTTGTGCGACAAAGCCCCATGGGCCACCATCCGGTTTGTTCTATGCATCTTTCGGTTAAAATAACTGCGGGCAGATTCATCATAGCGCCTTGCCAGCTCGGCGGCTTCAGAAAAGGCCCAGCAAAGATATTTGTTTCCATTTTTTTTGTTCCCCTTGCCCTTTTGCTTGCCATTGCTGGTCCATTTGCTGTTGACCTTTCGGCAGTATGAGACATAATTGCCCGCTTTTGGAAAACGCTCTATGGGGCCGCTTTCCAGCTGGATTGTCAGACCCAGTATTTTTCCCACGCCTGGCATTGAAAGCAGGTGTCTATAGTTGCTGGTAAGCATTGCTTTCTTTTCAATCGCTGACTCAATGTCTCGTATTTTTCTAGTTAAAAAATCGATCGTTTCCTTGCTGGCTTTGCCGCTGAGGGCTATATCTTCGTTATCCTGCAGCAAGGGTTGAACCATATCTTGTTTAAGTCGTTTGACATCATTTACATTGATCCGATGCCCGCAATTTCTTGAGATAATGTTTTGCAGACTGATAATTAGCGAACTGCGGGTCTTCACGAGATGCCCTCTTTTTCGAAGCAGATCCCGGAATGGCCGCTGCTCTTTGGGGTATATATAGCCTTCCGGCAAAATACCCAGCCGCAGCATTTCAGCCAACCAGAAAGCATCATGATTGTCATCGCAGTGCTTGAGTCCTTTGTAGGTGGTTATGGCTGAAGGATTTGCCAGATGCACTTTATATCCATTTTCCATAAGCAGATCCACTAGCCAATACCAGTTATAGGTTGATTCGACCACAATACCGGCAATGTCATGTTGATAAGGATTCAAGGTGTTAAGAATCTGTTCCGGTTGATTGTGAAGTTTTTTTTTGAAAATGCGCTTGCCATAGTTGTCGATGATGCCCAGGTAATTGTTGTTTGAATGAAGATCAAAACCTGTGTACAATGTCATTGTGCACCTCCTTTTTGTTAGGGTTGTTTGTTTTCTCTTTTTCCAACCCAACTTATACCAAAATCGTTCCGGTATAAAGGAGGTGCCTTTTATATGATTATCAAACCTTGAATTGTGGATTATGCGAATAATTCACAATTCAAGGTTTGACACCACTGCTATATGAACTTCATTCTCTTCGCTGCAAACGCCACCATTTTCAAAAGCATCCAACCGTGGCGCCAGCGGTCAATGTTGGTTTCCCCGTATCGGCGGGCGCGGTAGCGCACCGGGACCTCAACGATTTTCAGGTTGAGTTTGGCCGCCCCGAACAGCAGATCAAAATCGCCGAACGGATCAAAATCGCCGAAATAGGATCGATTGGCGGCCAGCACATTATAGTCGGCTTTCCACATCACCTTGGTGCCGCATAAAGTATCCTTGATCGGCTGCTCCAAAAGCCACGTAAATGCCAGGGAAAAAAACTTGTTGCCGACAATGTTGAAAAACCGCATGGCCTCATCTTCCATGGGATACACCAGGCGCACGCCGTTTATGAATTCGCCTTTGCCCGCTGCCAATGCTTCATAGAAACGGTAAAGATCTTCGGGCGGCACGGTGAGATCCGCATCCAGGATCATCAGGATGTCGCCGCTGGCCTTTTCAAAGCCAAGACGCACCGCATCCCCTTTGCCCCTGCCGGTCTGCTGAAACAGGCGGCATTGAACGTTCGGATAGCGGCCCATGGTTTCCTGGACGGTTTCATAGGTATTATCCGTGGAATGGCCTTCCACGAAAATAAGCTCTGTTCCGCTACCCAACTGCGGCACCCGCTGAAATATCTCATCAATATGACCGGCCTCGTTTCGGGCCGCCACCACAACCGAAACCTTTGGCGGTTCTTCGACTTTAGGCGCCGGGAAAAGCTCTGGCGCCGGCCGGGCCATAACAATGTTGGTCAAGGCAAACCACTTAAACGGCAGCATGTTGACCAGGTACCGATTGAAAACCGTCTTGACCAGCCAGATATCCGCCGGGAAAAGAATCTTATTGCGCCGGTTGATGACCTCAAACCCGGCCAGATGCAGCAGGTTTTCCACATCATGCGGGGCAAACCAGTTCTGCTCCAATAGGTCCGCGCCCAGGCCCAGCTTGTTTACTGCAGCCAGAGGGATGCGCCACATATTGTTATAAAAATTGACGATAATCCGCGTGCCGGCATGACACAACGGCCGCAGGCTCTCGAGCACTGCCTGGACATCCCACAGATCATTGACCAGATCTGACAGAATGATCACATCAAATACGGTTTTTATTGGCAGCTCATAGGCATCCGCCTGAATGAAACAAAGATCGGGATATTTTTGCCGGGCGGTCTCAAGCATTTTCTCCGAAAAATCAACCCCCGCGCCAAATGCCGGTGCCATAGCCGCCAGCAGATCGCCATGCCCGCAGCCGATTTCCAGCACCCGCCTCCCTTCCGGCACCATATGACGGAAATATTGATGCAGCAGCGTCTGATAAAAGGCGCCGGGCCGGTTCGGGGCTTGTTTCTGGGCGGAAACGCGGTCCCAGTGTTTTCTTCTATCCCTTTGATAAGCAGATGCGGTTAAGGCCATGAGATTCCTGTATCAATAAATGTTCACGGTTTAAATAGCTGTTTACAATAGCAGCCGCGCCGTGGTAATTCAAGCCGAAGTCTGAGAATACCAAATTTCACCCTCATCCCGGCCTTCTCCCAGTGGGAGAAGGGGTAAAAAGGATTTTGCCTGATATTTGGAACTTGAGATTTGTTTGTAATTTGGAATTTGTAATTTGGGATTTATCATTATTTGACTGCCAGACTCAACCATGCAGAAACTTAAATACCTTACCCTGCTTATCTTAATCTGCACCACCACCGCCGTCTACCTGCCGGTTAAAGACCACGGGTTTATCAATTTTGACGACAACCTCTATGTGACCGAAAACCCCCATGTAAAACAAGGATTATCCTGGGACAATCTGAAGTGGGCTTTTCACCCGGAAAAATCATCTGAGTTCGGTTACTGGCAGCCGGTCACCTGGCTTTCCCACATGGCGGACTGCCAGCTTTTCGGCGTCCGGGCGGATATGCATCACCTGGCAAATCTCTGTTTTCATCTGTTAAATATCTTTCTCTTATTCTTTTTGCTTAATTACATGACAAAAAGTCCGTGGAAAAGCCTTTTTGTAGCGGCATTATTCGCTCTGCACCCGATTAACGTGGATTCGGTGGCCTGGATTGCAGAGCGCAAAAATCTTCTATCAACCGCCTTTGGCCTGATGGCCATGATCGGCTATGCGGGTTATGCAAAAAGGCCGTCTTTATTGCGTTACACATTGATTGTTATCCCTTTTGCCGTCAGCTTAATGGCCAAATCGATGCTGGTGACGCTGCCCTGTGTTCTGCTTTTACTGGACTACTGGCCTTTAAGACGATTCAGGTGGGCGGGCCTGCAATCCAGCCGGCTTCAAAATAGTAATCCTAAGCCTTTTAATTCCGTCCCATTTATACAGGCCCCGGTGCACCGGTTAATTCTCGAGAAACTGCCTTTGCTGGCGTTGTCCCTTGCCGCGATTGCTTTTTCGGTCTTTTCCCTCCAGATACAGGAAAGAATGGTCGACGAGACTTCAACCCCCTTTCCATTGCGCATTTCCAATGCCCTTGTTTCATGTCTTGTCTACTTAAAAAAACTCATATGGCCGAATGACCTGGCCATTTTCTATCCCTTTCCGGAAACCATTCCCCTTTGGAAGCCAGTTTCTGCAGCATTTATTCTATTGCTGATTTCTGCAGCAATTGCCTGGCGGGCAAAAAAATCGCCATATCTTGTGACCGGCTGGCTTTGGTTTCTTGGCACCCTTGTGCCGGTTTCCGGCTTAGTACAAAATGGATTATGGCCCGCACTTGCAGATCGATGGGCTTATGTGCCGCTGGTCGGCATTTTTATCATTGCCGCATGGGGGGTGCCGGAAATATTTCAACGATTAAAATTAAAAAAACCAACCATAGCTTTAACAGCCGCCGCATTTATTCCTTTATTTTTTTTCAGCTACCAAACAGCAGCACAACTGACGCAATGGAAAAATGACGGCACGGTTTTCAAGCACGCCTTAAGCGTTACGGAAAACAATTACATCGCTCATAATGGGCTGGGACTTTATTATTACAGGGTTAAGGAAGACCCGGAAAAAGCGAGTTATCACTTTAGAAAATCACTTGAGATAAACCAACATCACCTTGAAACAATAAGAAATTATGCCACTCTTCTGACTAAGGAAGGCAATTATGAAAAAGCCCGGCGTCTTTTTAATAAGGCTTTGATGCACAACCCAAAGGATAATAAAGCCTACAGAGGGCTTGGGGATTTGCACATGAAGTTAAATAACTGGGATAAAGCAGCGGATTATTATTCCCGGGCAATCCGGATGGCGCCTCTTAACCCCAAACCCCATAATGAAATGGGAAACCTTCTTTTAGAGCAAGGCAGGCTCCCGGCGGCATCAAAAAAATATCAATCCGCGATAGACCTCCAGCCGGAAAATCCGATCTTTCACTACAACCTGGGCATTGCCAAAACCCGGATGGGGAAATTAAGTCAAGCGCTCAACCATTTTAAAACGGCAATAAAGTATGACTCGAATTATCTCCAGCCATATTTGAAAACAGCTGAAATTTTTTTTCAAAAAGGTGACTTGGAAAGTTCAGAAAGGTATTACCGGGCGGCACTTCAAATTGCACCCGATAATGAGACAATTTACTATAGTTTAGGGGTGGTTTTGCTTCAAATGAATCGCGTGGACGAGGCTGTTAAGCTGATAGAAAAAGCTCTTAAAATTAATCCTGAATATAAAAAAGCGGCAAACGCCCTCTCATACATCAAAAAACAAACGGCTGGTCAGACTAAAGGCAGCGTCGATTTCGACTAAACTGTTTATCAATCCCATTAACTTAAGCTCCATATGGCATCGGGTGTCATTTCGAGCGATAGCGAGAAATCTTTTAATGGCTTGAGTTTTAAAGATTTCTCGTCGCTGGCGCTCCTCGAAATGACAAGCGCGAGGGGCGCTAAGTTAATGACATCGACCTGCTATTGTATTTTACCAAGCCGCTGCTGAACATTTTTCAGATTTTGCTTTGCACTGTAATACCCCGGCTGCAACTCCAGGGCAGTTTCGAAATGCGATTTTGCCGCTTGATAATTATTTTTCCGGATTTGAAGCTCGCCAAGAAGATTATGGGCGACAGCAATGTTGGGGTTTAAGGATAACGCCTTTTCATAATGCATAATAGCCTCATCAACCCGATCGAGCCTTGTAAGCACGACCCCGGCATTAAGATGGGTGTTCACGCCGGGGTTCATTTTTAAAAGCGTTTCCAAGTGCTCGAGGGCTTCATCAAAACGTTCCTGTTCAATCAGGGCGGCGGCCAGGTTGTTTCGGATATCGACAAGTTCGGGATCTATCTCGAGAGCCCTGGAATAGCATTCAACGGCTTTATCAACCAGCCCCTTGCGTTTATAGGCATTCCCCAGGGTACATATGGCATCGGTAAAATGGGGCTTAATCTCAAGGAGTTCTTTATAGTGCTTAATGGCCGCATCCATTCTGCCCGCCTTATAATAAGCCAGTGCCAAATTCTGCTGCGCCTTTAAATAAAACGGCTCAATAGCCAGGGCCTTCTTGTATTGCCCAATGGCGGCATTTATTCTGCCTTCTTCAAAATAGGCCGCGCCCAGATTATTCAGGGCCTTAGCATAATCCGGCCTGAGCGCGATGGCTTTTTTATAATGTTTGATCGCCGCCTTTCTATTGGTATCTTCAATGGCCCAGCCGTAATTCAGATGCGCTATCGGACTATCCGGTGTCGCTTTAATCGCGTGACCGAAAAGCGCCTCGTTGTTTTTCCAGGTAGCGATCTGAAAAAATGATATCAACATAAAGGCAGCCGTCATCACAGCAGTCGCCCCGGCCACTGCGGGGCGGGGCAAATGAAAATTTTTAATAATACGCTGTGCGCCCCAGGCAACTATTATAAACAGGCCGATTGCCGGCACATACACCCACCGGTCGGCCATTTCCGGCCACCTTCCATGCTGGGAAATGCCGCTAACCGGAAACATGGTGCCGAGATACCATAACCAGCCGACAATAAAAAATGTGGCCTTTTTATAAAGACGAACCGCGCTGACTGTAATTGCGGCAAGAACCAGGCCGGCCCCTGCAACGTGCCATGCGGGAATGGATTCCGGGAAAGGATAGAAAAAGGCCATATTATGCGGCCAAATCAGGTTGATGATATATTTGACATAAATAACAATGGCGTTACCCACGCGAAGCCCTATGGATGCGGCCTCGCCCGAAATGATCTGTTCCGTGTGGTGTACTGAAAAGATAGATACAGCCACAAAAATAAGGGAAAGCGCCAACAGGGGTATTTTTTCCAGGACAAGCCGCTTTAACGGATACTCTTGAAAAATTTTTGGGGTTTGGTGAAAACTGTTTTTTTCGACAACATTTCCCTCTAAATTAAAGCGCCTGAGCGGCCAGAAGTCCAAAAGCAAAAAGACGCAGGGGATTGTCACCAGCATCGGCTTAGACAACAATCCAAGGGCAAATGGCAAGAAAATCAAGAGATAACGCTTAACCCCCGGTTTCACGGCATACGCCACATAGGAAAGCATGCAAAGCATCCAGAAAAAAGTGCTTAAAACATTTTTCCGCTCAGCTATCCAGGCAACGGATTCCACATTAAGGGGATGCACGGCAAACAGCAGGGCAACAAATGCACTCGGCCACAGGGCACCGGTCATAAACCGCAACACCAGAAAGAGGAGCACCGTGTTCACCGCATGAATAACGACATTAACCAAATGATGCATACCTGCATCCACCCCGAAAAGCTGGGCATCCAGCATCAAGGAGAGCCAGGTAACAGGATGGTAATAATACAGGAGCGCCTCTTCGGAAAAGCCGAACGCCCACTTGACGTTTTCCCATGACAACCCCTTCTGGACCTGGCTGTTTTTGGCAATGTACTCATTATCATCAAAGCGGACGAAATCAAAGGTGGCCACCTGGCTGTAGAGCGCCGCTGTGAGAAGAATAAGAACTAAAATGACGAGGAAATTTTTCTTGGATTCAGTTTTCATAGTTCACGGTTCACAGTTCACGGTTCACAGTTCGGGGTTCATGGTTCAGGGTTCAGAGTTCAGGGCCTGAGGTTGAGTTGGGTGTTTGGAATTTTAGGTGTTTACTTTAGCAGCAAAGATTTGCTAATTCAAGGCAAAGCAATTTGTCAGCCACGGTAAATTTGTACTATCTGTTTTCAGGCGGGCACGGTGGCCCCGCCCTACTATCTGTTTTTCAGGCGGGCACGGTGGCCCCGCCCTACGCGGCAATGCCGACATTTTGTAGGGTCGGCCACCGTGCCGACCTTAGAACAGTAGGGTCGGCCACCGTGCCGACCAAATTGATCGGCCACCGTGAATTTGTCAGCAAATGGTAATTGAGCATCGACACAAATAAAAAGCAAATTGGTCTGACTCATGGATAAAGCAAACTGCCTGCCGGATAAGTCTGGCAATGCCTTTCTTAAAATCGTCCTGCCCCTCCTTTTACTTGCCTTGCTGACAGGCGCCATCTATTCAAACACCCTGGACGCGCCGTTTGTTTTCGACGCGGGCGGCTATATTCAAAATGACAGTGCCATCCGGATGACGGAGCTGTCCTGGGAGCAGATTTCGACCGCTGCATTTGAGAGCGTTCCCAAGAAACGATTTCTGGCCAACCTGAGTTTTGCCTTCAACTATTATTTTGGTAAATACGAGGTCCTCGGCTACCATCTGGTCAATATCCTGATCCACCTGTGCTGCGGCATATTCCTTTTTTTGTTTGTTAAAACCACGCTCTCACGCACCCCCGCCGGCCGGGCCGCCCTGCCGCCCGGTTTATCTGCTCCTGCAGTTGCCTTTTTAACCGCCGCCCTGTGGCTTGCCTTTCCCATAAACACCGGCGCGGTCACCTATATCGTCCAGCGCATGACCAGCCTGGCGGTGATGTTTTTTATCCTGAGCATGCTGCTCTATGTTCTGGCCCGGCTCTCGTTTCAGGCCAATCGTTTCTCCGGCCGCACAATTACCCTGTTTACCGGATGTTTGATAGCCGGCCTGTGCGCCTTTGCCACAAAGCAGAACACCGCCACCCTGCCGATTCTGATTCTACTCTATGAATTCTTTTTTTTCCAGGACCTGAAACTCCGCCTCAGCCGCAGAAAGGCCCTTTGGCTTGCCGGCGGGCTGATCCTCTTTGCCGGGGTCGCCTTGTTCTATCTCGGGGAAAACCCTCTAGACCGCATTCTTTCTGCTTACAACCGCCGGGAATTCACCCTTCCGGAGCGGGTGATGACGGAATGGCGGATTATTGTATACTATATCAGCCTGTTCTTCTGGCCCGTGCCCTGGCGGCTGAACCTGGATTACGACTATCCTCTCTCCTATCATTTGGCCAATCCATTGGTAACCAGCCTGTCTCTTTTTGCCATTATCAGCCTGATCATACTTGCGGTCTTTATCTCCCGCCGGCACCGAATAATTGCCTTCTGCATGCTCTGGTTTTTTATCAACCTTGCCATTGAATCGTCGGTGATCGGCATTGAGCTCATCTACGAGCACCGCACTTACCTGCCGTTTATGATGCTATCTCTGGCAGCCGTGGTTATAGCGGGCAAAATCAGCCGCCGCCCGAAAATTCCTGCAGCCGTCCTGGGCATTGTTATTCTGGTATTTTCAGTCTGGACCTACCAGCGCAACACCATATGGCAGGAACCGATTGCCTTTTGGGTGGATGGTATAAAAAAATCGCCACGTGACGGGAGGCTTTATGCCAATACCGGTCATGAATATCTGCAGCAGGATAAATACAAGCAGGCGATTCCTTATTACCAATCCGCGTTAAGCCTCTGGACCAAAAATCAGGAGCGCCGATACGGGCCAAAAACCCATTTCCATCTGGGCGCCGCCTATACAAAAACCGGGCAGCCGGAAAAGGCCGAATCCCATTATCGAAAGGCAATTGCCCTGGGCCCAAAGCACGCCAAAGCCCATTTCAACCTGGCACAGCTTCTGACTGAAAAAGGGAATATGGAATCAGCCGCGCACCACTATAAAAAGGTAATTGAAATTGAGCCTGATTATACCGATGCGCACGTCAATTTAGGCAATATTTATGCCAGAGAAAGCGATTATAACAAGGCGAAAGATCATTTTCACCGGGCTTTGAAATATGAGCCCCAAAAAAAGAGGCCCACTTCAACCTGGCCATGGCGCATATTGTGCAGCAGGACTATGAAACGGCAGCGCAGGTCTTTAAACAAATGCTGGCATACCATTCAGACAATCCTGTTATATACTATAATATCGCCTGCATGTATGCCCGCCAGAACAAGCCGGACCTAGCCGTATCCTGGCTGAAAAAGGCTGTTAACCATGGGTATAACAACTGGGAGTACCTTAAAAATGATAAAGATTTGGAGAATATTCGCCAGACCCCGTATTTTGAACAGTTATTAGAGACTGGCCAAAATTAAGTCATATACGATACTGAGCCTTCTCCCCCGGGGAGAAGGCGGTAAACGGTTGCTTAAGCCAAATGACAGCACCAGACACTTTATGTTTCTCTTAATATGCGATATTAAACAGCTATGACCGCATACCAAAACATACTTTCATATTTAAAATCCCTCCTGAACAATCCCGTCTTTTCCCTGATTTTAATGGCGCTTCTGACAGCTATCCTCTATTCCAACACGCTTAATGCCGGGTTTATCTTTGATGATTACCAATATATTCTTGAGGACCCGGCCGTTCGAATGGCCGAATTCACCACTGAAAACCTAAGCCATGCGGCCTTAAACGGCAAACCAAGGCACCGTTTGCTGCCGAACATGAGCTTTGCTGTCAACTACTATTTTGGTGGATATAATGTCGTTGGCTACCACTTGGTAAATATTGTTCTTCATTTTTTAACCGGTGTCTTTCTTTTTTTCTTTATCCGGATAACACTTGGCATTGATATCCGCCAAAAAAGCTCAAAAATATATACAGAACAAGGGTTTATAAATTCGGTAAACAGTATCGCATTGTTTGCAAGCTGCCTTTGGCTTGTCCACCCCTTGCAGACGCAAGCGGTCACTTATATCGTCCAGCGCATGACCAGCATGGCCGTCATGTTCTATATTCTTTCTTTACTCCTGTATATACTCGGCAGACTGAGCTGGCAAAATAACCAGCACCGCCTAAAAGCCGGCGGATTCTTTGCCGGGTGCATAATTTCAGGAGGATTGGCACTTGCAAGCAAACAAAACGCGGCTACTTTGCCGTTTGTCATCCTCTTATACGAATGGTTCTTTTTTCAGGATTTAAAAATTAAATGGTCCAAAAAACAAATCCTCTGGATTTTTTCAATATTGATGATTTTTGGCATCCTTGCGCTGATTTACCTGGGGGAAAACCCCGTCGAGCGTATTCTGCGGGGCTATGCCCTGCGGGATTATTCCTTTTCCCAGCGGATTTTGACGCAATTGCGGGTAATACCTTATTATATCACCCTGCTCTTCTTCACCCATCCCGGCCGCCTGGCCCTCGATTATGATTATCCATTATCCAACGGACTCCTTCATCCTGCAACCACACTCCTGTCGCTTGTCGCTATTGTCGCCCTGATCAGTCTCGCAGTATATTTGGGCCGGAAAAAATCCCGGCTGGCCTCCTTCTGCATTTTATGGTTTTTCGTTACTCTTTTAATTGAATCCTCTGTAATTTCTATTGAGATTGTTTATGAGCATCGAATGTATCTTGCTTCGATGATGCCGGCATTGCTTTTAAGTTTTCTTGTCATCAGCCGGACTCGGCCGCATTGGCTGGCCATATGCCTGTTAAGCATCATTCTGCTGATCTCTGCCACATGGACATATCAGCGAAACATCACCTGGCAAGAGCCGCTTGCCTTCTGGGAGGACAATCTCAAAAAAACCCCTAACGATCACCGGGTGTTAAACAATATGGGCTTTTCGCTTATGCAGGCCGGCCATTATGATCAGGCCATCCCTTATTTGCAAAAATCAATCCAACTGAAAACGTCAGCCCAAACCATACGCACCACCCTGCTTGATCCTTTAAGAAACCTGGGAGCCGCACTCATTCAAATTAAAAAATTTGACCGGGCGATCGAGACATTACAAACCGCTATCAAAATCGATCCGGAATCTGCACCCAGCCATGTTAACCTTGCCACCGCCTACGAGGAACTTGAACAACATAAAAAAGCGATCACCCATTATAAAAAAGCATTAGAGATCCAACCGCAATCCATAAGGGCTTTAACCGGGCTTGCCGATATTTACTTAAAGCAGGGAACGGTTCAAAGGGCAGCCCGATATCTGCAAAAAGCCCATGCTATTGATGACAAAAGCGTTAAAATTAAGACAAAGCTTGCAAGATGTTTTGTCAAAACGGGGCAGCCGGAAAAGGCGATCGACCTTTACCAATCCGCACTATCCATAGCGCCTGCAAATGAGGCACTGCTTATCAACCTTGGCAATACATATGCCGCTAAAAAAAATCTCTCTGAAGCTGTAAAATACTATAAGAAGGCTTTAAGGCTAAATCCCCGGAATGCCTCTGCCCGCTTCAACCTGGCAGTTGCCTGCTCCGCCCAAAAAGAATATGAAAAAGCTATACAAATATTTAGAGAGATGCTTAATTATCTGCCAAACAATCCAAACATATACTATAATATTGCCTGCATGCATTCCTTAAACGGCCACCCTTCCAAGAGCGCTGAATGGCTTAAAAAAGCATTGGCAAAGGGCTATGATAGCTGGAAGAAAATTAAAACCGATCCGGATCTGGCGAATTTGAGGCAAAGTAAGTATTATCAGGAACTGATAGCAACTAAAAAATCCCAAATTTCAAATAACAAATGACAAACAAACACTAAAAACAAGCACCAAATACCAAATTATAAATTACAAACAAGCACCAAATATCAATGACCAAAATTCCATACAGTCTCCTTATAAAAGAACTTGTCATTTATCGTGTGGCAGCTTTCCACCATTGTCATTTCGAACGGCAGCTTTCCGCCACTGTCATTTCGAGCGGCAGCGAGAAATCTTTAAGATTCCTCGTCGCTCACGCTCCTTCGGAATGACAAGTGCGGAACTGTGAACCGTGAACCGTGAACCCTGAACTCTGAACTGTGAACCCTGAACCCCCATTTGATATTTGCAATTTTTTATTTGGAATTTGTTTGATATTTGAGATTTGTTATTTGGTGCTTGCTTGTTATTTGGTGCTTGTTTGTTTTTTGGTGCTTGGAATTTGAGATTTGTTTGATATTTGAGATTTGAGATTTGAAATTTGTAATTTGTGATTTGTTTGTTATTTGGGATTTGAAATTTGGAATTTATTCGGAAATTAATGCATGCATACAGCCGGACTATCAAACAAAAATAGCCTCTACAGCCTATTAGCCGCCCTCGCCCTCCTCGCTGCCGCGGTCCTGATATACGCCAACACTCTCAACGCTCCCTTTGTATATGACGATGACGGCTACATCGTGGAGGATTCCGCCATGTATATGGTCGATTTTGACCTGGAATCCATTAAAAAGGCGGCGTTTGAGGGCCGGCCCAAGAACCGGCCGCTTCCCAATATCAGTTTTGCCCTAAACTTCTATTTCGGCCGCCTCTCGCCGGTGGGCTACCACTGGGTCAATATCGGCATTCATATCCTGACGGCCGTTTTTCTTTTTTTCTTCTGCCGGGATACGCTGGCGCTGTATGCCGGTTTTAGAAAAAGCGAACCTGACGGCCCCGGAGTGAATTTCAATAAGCATACCACCCCTGCCGCTTTAATCGCGTTTTTGGCCGCCCTTATCTGGCTGGCGCACCCGGTTAACTCCTCGGCAGTCACCTACATTGTCCAGCGCATGACCAGTCTGGCGGTGATGTTTTATATACTCTCCCTGATGCTTTATATAAAGGGCCGCAAGTCTCAGCGGGCGGCCGGGGCATTCACCGGCCGCACCGCCGCCCTTTTTCTCGGTGCCGCACTCGCCGGCATCTGTGCGCTTTTCAGTAAGCAAAACACCGCCACCCTGCCCATTTTTATTTTACTATACGAATGGGTTTTCTTTCAGCAGTTAAAACCCTTTAACTTAAAACAGCTTCGAGTCCTGGGGATTCTGGCCGTTATCATTTTTGCGGCCGCCGGCCTGTATTACCTGGGCGGCGATCCGGTGGAACGGATCCTGAGCGGCTATGGCAGAAGGGATTTCACCCCCGGCCAGCGGGTGTTGACTGAATTCCGGGTGGTCATCTACTATATCGGCCTGTTTTTCTATCCAAATGCGGACCGGCTGATCCTGGACCACGACTACCCCCTGTCCCAGTCATTGGCGGGGCCGGCCACCACCATTTTCGCCCTGGCCGCCATTCTGGCATGCATCGCCCTGGCTGTTTACCGGCCCAAACGCCATATTCTCCTGTCTTTCGCCATCATCTGGTTTTTCGGCCACCTGGTGATTGAATCCACCCTCATTCCCATTGAAATCATCTATGAACATAGAAACTACCTCCCCTATATGATGCCCTGCCTGCTGGCCGCGGTTTATTTGAGCCGGCTGCTTAAAAAACGGCAATGGCTGTATATCGGGGGCATGGCCCTCATCATTCTGTTACTTGGGCTTGAAACCCACCAGCGTAATATGGACTGGAAAAACCTGGTCACTTTCTGGGAGGATGGCGCGGTCAAGGCCCCGCATAAATTTCGCCCGCATGCCAATCTTGGAAGCGCGCTTCTGAAACAGGGTAAAGCCCAGGAGGCTGCTGTTCAGCTGGAAACAGCCACCCGGCTCCAGCCGGAAAAACCACAGGCGGTTGGAAAAAAGGCCAAGACTTATACCACCCTGGCTGATGCTTTACTGAGACAAAATGACCCGGAAGAAGCTATTGCAAATTACAAAAAAGCTTTAAAAATCAGCCCTGGATTTGAGGATGCGGTGCTTAATATCGCCAGGGCCCTTATAAAGCAGGATCGCGCCGAAGCCGCCCTCGATCATTTAAAAGGTTATTTGAAAAAGCATCCGGATAAGGCAAAACTCCACATGACCCTTGGCGACACCTATATTGAGCTAAATAATCTGAAGAAAGCCGGTATGCACTTTAAAAAGGTCCTTGAGTTAGAACCTTATCATACAAAAGCCTATAACAGTTTGGGCAACATCCTGGCCCAGCAGGGGAAGCGGGATGCCGCTATCAACAACTTCCAAAAAGCCATAAAATACAATCCGGAATCTGCCAGCGCCTACAACAACCTGGCCAACACCCTGGCCCACGCCGGCAAACTCGAAGAAGCCATTAAAAACTATAAAAAAGCTTTGGCCATTGATCCCGGGCATGAGGGGGCGAGGGAGAATATGGAGAAGGTGATCAGGTTCATGGAAAGCAGGCAAAACCGGAACTAAAAACGGTTTGCCATTTAATCTGTTAAGCACCAATAATTAAGCACCAAATCTCAAATTACAAATAACAAACAATAACCAAATTTCAATGACAAAAATTTCAAACAACAAACCGCTGTATGACCTGGAAGAAAGGACTTTTCAGTTTGCCAAAGCTGTCAGGCTTTTCGTTAAAACGTTGCCGAAGACAATTGCCAATTCCGAGGACGCCAAACAGGTTGTAAGGGCATCCGGCTCGGTTGGAGCAAATTACAGGGAAGCCAATGAATCATTGAGTAAAAAAGACTTTTTGATGAGGATAAAAATCAGCCGGAAAGAAGCAAAAGAAAGCGCCTACTGGCTCAGGCTCATTTATGAAACAAATCATGAAGGAACAAATAAAGAGGCTCAGCATTTGATGCTTGAGGCCAATGAATTAATAAGAATATTCTCTGCCATACTCAGCAAATCACAATAAATCGGCCCGGCGGTTTTGTTTGATATTTGGGATTTGTTATTTGGTGCTTGTTTGTTTTTTGGTGCTTAATGCTTGGAATTTGTTTTTTTGGTATTTAAAATTTCTCTGGAAAAGAAGGTCTTATGATTCAGGCCAAATTCAGTCTTAAAGAATCGCACATTCAATTTATCAAACAATGCAAGCAGTATGGATTTAAGGATAATAGCGAGGTCGTGCGCGCCGCCCTTGACCGTTTTTCTGAAGAACTGGCCCGGCAGCGCCTGCTTGAATCGGCGGACTTATATACAAAAGTATATGACGAAGACGATGAAACACAGGACTGGACAGATTCCGCATTGTCAGAGTGGCCGAAATGAGCCGGTTAAGGCGCGGGATGGTTACAAACAATAAGTCGCTTTATGACTTTGAAGAAAGGACTTTTCAATTTGCCAAAGCTGTTCGACTTTTTGTTAAAACGTTGTCACCAACAATCGCCAATTCCGAAGGTGCTAAGCAGGACGTAAGGGCAATCAAAACAAATCGCCCGCTCCGCTCGGTTTGTTTGATATTTGAGATTTGAAATTTGGAATTTGTTTGTTATTTGGAATTTGAAATTTGGAATTTAAAGCATAGCCCATGACGATCTCCCATTCAGCCGAAACATCCCCTCGCTGCTTGATTGCAGCATCACTGCTCCTTTTGGCCGTCATCGTATGTATTATTTATTCCAACACCTTCACCGTCCCCTTCGTATTTGACGACAGGATAAATATTACCCGGGTTCCGGCCATGCATATGACGGAACTGTCATGGGAAAATATCAAAACAGCGGTTCAGGAGGCGCATTCAGAATACCGCCCCCTGCCTAATATCAGCTTTGCCCTGAATCATTATTTCCACGGCCTGAATGTGACCGGCTACCATATGGTAAACATCAGCCTGCATCTGATGGCTGGATTGTTTTTGTTTCTGTTTGTCCGGCAAACCTTGCTGATCCACGGGCTGCCGCAGAAGCCCGGATATACGATAAGCCCTGAGGTGCTGGCCTTTTCTGCCGCCCTTATCTGGATTGTCAACCCGGTTAACACCCGGGCAGTGACCTATATTGTACAGCGCATGACCAGCATGGCTGCGCTTTTTTTTATTCTCTCCCTTCTGCTGTATGCCTGGGGGCGCGCCCGCTGGCGGGCGCACGGCAGGATAACCGTAAACTCCGGCATCGCATTTTCCGGCTGCCTTCTGGCCGGGATCTGTGCGGTCATCAGCAAGCAGAACGCCGGGATGCTGCCGATTTTTATCCTCCTATATGAGTGGTTTTTCTTTCAGGATCTGTCAATATCGCTTTCCAAAAAACAGCTCGGCTGGATTATCGCCGGCCTGGCAGTTTTTTCGGCCATAGTGCTTCTGTATCTGGGCGCCAACCCTTTCGAACGGATATTAAGCGGCTATACGCGGCGCGAATTTACATTGCCGGAACGCGTTATGACGGAATGGCGGGTGGTCATCTATTATATAACGCTTTTTTTCTATCCATTTCCCGGGCGTCTCAACCTGGATCATGACTACCCCCTCTCGGTTTCGCTGATGCAGCCGCAAACCACCCTGCCGGCTCTGGGGGCGATTGCGGCGCTGGTCATCCTGGCCATATACCTGGCGCCGCGCCATCGGCTGATCGCCTTCTGCCTGCTATGGCTAATTCTGAATCTGATCATCGAATCTTCGGTCATCAGCCTTGAAATCATATTCGAGCACCGCACCTATTTACCCTTTATGCTGCTGCCTTTGGCTTTTGCCTGCCTGATATTCAGGTTGATACAGCCGAAAGTTCTTGCCCCCGCCGTAGTCTGCATCATCGCCCTGATTTTTTCAGTATGGACCTATCAGCGCAATATCACCTGGCAGGACGGGGCCGGCTTTGCCCGGGACCACCTGCTTAAATCCCCCAACAAAGCCCGGCCCAACATGGAAATGGGCGTTTACCTGGCCCATTCGGGAAAATATGATCTGGCGCTTCAGCACTTATACAAGGCCCTTCAATTAAACCCCACCGGCCGCGTTATTGTAAACACCTATACCAACCTGGGAAATGTCATGGTCAGAAAGGGGCGCCTCAAAAAGGCGATTGAGTATTATCAAAAGGCGCTGGCCATGGAGCCGGGGCATCAGAGCGCAAGGGAGAATATAAAGAAAGTCAAGGCGTTTATGGAAAAAAATGCTGAGTTCTGAGTTCACGGTTCACAGTTCACAGTTAAGCACCAAATCACAAATCTCAAATTACAAACAAGCACCAAATATCAATGACACAAATTCCAAACAAGTTCGGCCGAAAGGGTTTTGTTTGATATTTGGTGCTTGGAATTTGTGATTTGTTTGTTATTTGATGCTTGAAATTTGAAATTTGTTTGTTATTTGGTACTTGGAATTTGTGATTTAAAGCATAAAGCATGAGCATGAACCAATCCTCTCCACATCGCCATCTCCTCACCGCCGCCGGCATCCTTATATTAACTGCCGTTGTCTTCCTCATCTATTCAAACACCCTCAACTCCCCCTTTGTGTTTGACGATACCGGCTATATCACCGAAGACCCGGCCATCCGCATGACGGATCTTTCATGGGAAAACATCAAGCAGGCTGCCCTGGAGGGCCGGCCCAAAAACCGCCTTTTGCCCAATATCAGCTTTGCCATAAATTACTATGTGGGCCACTATAATGTTTTAAGCTATCATTTAACCAACATTATAATCCACCTGGCCAGCGGGCTGGTGCTGTTTTTTCTGGTCCGGCTGACACTTGCCCGGTTCGCGCCGGCAATCGGCACTAACCCTTGGGCGGCGCCCGGGGCGATCGCCTTTTTTGCCGCCCTTATCTGGCTGGTGCAGCCGGTAAACACCCAGGCGGTGACCTATATTGTGCAGCGCATGACAAGCCTGATGGTGTTTTTTTATATCTTAAGCCTGTTTTTATACGCCTGGGGCAGAAGCCGGTGGCAGGATACCGGCAGGCTCACGCCAAAAGCCGCGGCAGCCCTTTTTGGCTGCGGGCTGGCAGGTATCTGCGCGGTCATCAGCAAGCAGAACGCCGGGATGCTTCCCGTCATGATTCTGGCCTATGAATGGTTTTTCTTTCAGGATTTAAGGCTCTCGCTTTCCAGAAAGCAGGTTTACTGGATTATCGGCGTATCAGCGGTTTTTATCGCCATTGCCCTGCTCTATTTGGGGGGAGATCCCCTGGAGCGGATCCTAAGGGCTTATACCCGCCGCGAGTTTACCCTTGCCGAGCGGGTGATGACGGAGTGGCGGGTGGTCATCTATTATATAACGCTCTTTTTCTATCCCCATCCAACCCGGCTGATCCTGGATCATGATTACCCCCTGTCCATCGCTCCGGTCCAGCCGATGACCACCTTAATCTGCCTGGTAGCGCTTATCACCCTGGCCGGTTTGACCCTATACCTGGCCCGGCGCCACCGGCTGATCGCCTTCTGCCTGTTGTGGTTTCTCGCCAACCTGGTGATCGAATCCTCGGTCATCGGGATTGAAATCATCTATGAGCACCGCACCTACCTGCCGTTTATGTTTTTGATCGCCGGCGGGGTGCACTTGGCGCTAACCCGTATCCGGCCGACAAAAGCTGCTTTAGCCGGCCTCTGCATCATTACCGTGGTCTTTTCCATTTGGGCGCATCAGCGGAACACGATCTGGCAGAGCCGCGTTGCCTTCTGGGCGGACAATGCCAAAAAAGCGCCCAATGATTTCCGGCCCCACCATGATCTGGGCGCAGCCTTTTATGATGCCGGGCAAATTGATAACGCCATCAATCAATACAGAAAAGCCCTGGCCCTAAAGCCGGGTCATGCGGACACCTTAAACAACCTGGGAAACGCCTTTAAGCGCAAAGGCCGGATGAATCAGGCCATAACCTATTACAACCGGGCGATTAAAATTAACCCCCGGCACACCAAGGCCCGCATCAACCTGGCCGGCGCTTTGATTCAGCAGGGCCAATTTGAAACCGCCCTGGATCATTTAAATCAGGTACTCACCCGCGGGCCCAATGCCGAGGCCCATGTCAATGCCGGCGCTGCCCTTGCCCGCATGAACCGCATTGATGAAGCCATCAAACATTTTAAAAAGGCGCTTGCCATCCATCCGGATATTGCCGAAACCCATAACAACTTAGGCGTTTTATTGATCCAGAAAGGCGATTATCAGGCTGCGAAAAACCATTTTAAGGCCGCCCTGCGGCTCCGGCCGGGGTATAAGAGTGCAAGGCAGAATTTGGAGAAACTGCGGGCTTTGGAATAGGTCGGATCAGGGTTCACGGTTCACGGTTCAGGGTTCACAGTTCAGGGTTAAATTCCAAATCACAAATCTCAAATTACAAACAAGCACCAAGGGATTAAGCACCAAATCCCAAATCCCAAATTACAAATTACAAATTACAAACAAGCACCAAATCTCAATGGCCAAAATTCCAAACAAAGACAGGTTCGGCCGAAAGGGTTTTGTTTGTTTTTTGGTGCTTGGAATTTGTGATTTGTTTGTTACCAGAGAGAACGAATTGGGTATTGTGTAACAAGGGGGTCGGGGGTAAGAATTGTTAGAGAATGTTCGATAGCCTGACACACAAGAATCCGGTCAAAAGGATCTTTGTGAGGAGAGGATAACTTAAGTAGGTGAAAGGTATCTTGTTCCGATAAGTCTAAGCGGGCGATCATGTGTCTTTTGCGCTCTTTAGGAATGAATTTATCAGGTGAAAGCGGAAGAGACAATTTGCCCAAACGATATTTAACATTGATTTCCCACGCAGAGACCGAACTCAGATAGACCTCATTTTTCGATTCGGTAAAAGAATCAATTGCGATAGTTGACAGTTTTTCACTACCAGTTATCAACCATAGAAAAGTGCAGGTATCGAGTAAGAGCTTCAAGCGTCCTCGCCGTTAAAAGCAGTGACAATATCGTCTGGGAGAGGTTCAAAAAAAGCGTCGCTAATCTTAAAGTCAGGATAATCTTTTCCGGCCAGACCAATTGGCCTTTTTTTATTTGGCAGGACCGCAATCGGTTTTATTTCAGCAATAGGCACATTCCGTTTACAGACTATCACTGTTTCTCCACTGCTTACTTTTGCAATGAAACTCGAGAAATGTGTTTTTATTTCGTTTATGTTTAAGTTTATCATAACCACATTCTAAGTCATAATGTTGGTCATGTCAAACATATATTAGCAAAAGCACCAAATCTCAAGACTCAAATTACAAACAATAACCAAATCACAATGACCAAAACAAAGACAAGTTCGGCCGAAAGGGTTTTGTTTGATATTTGGGATTTGAAATTTGTGATTTGTTTGTTTTTTGGTGCTTGAGATTTGAGATTTATTTTTTCAAAATTTTTCCCTTGACAATCATTTTTAATCGGATATTCTGATGCTAAGTTTTATTCATAAGGATAAACAGAGTTCACTTTAGCAACCTCACATCCAACTTAAAATCAGGATCTGCAAAAGATCTTGAGGAATTTGAAACCCAATTGAATTTGAATATTTTTCTGTATATGCAGAAAAATTTTTTTATCCGAAAGGAGGTGATTGGGACCCGTTAGGCAACTCTTAATTTTAATTATTCAAGCAAACCTTAAAACCAATTAATCACAAACTTCTTTAACGGAGGAAAAAATGAAAAAACTAGCATTAGCATTAGCCTTTTTGATGATCATTCCGGGCGCGGCTTTCGGCCTGGAAATGATGAATGACAGCGCCATGGATGACGTTACCGGTCAGGCCGGTGTGTCAATCATCGCCGATGACGTCCAGCTCTTCCTGAACATCGAGCGGATGGCATGGATCGACAGCGACGGTTTCGAATCCGGTCTTGGAAATCCCTTTGGCGTGGCCTCAGGTAGCGGCGGTGCAGTCGGCATCAGCAACTTCCAGATCGATGTCTTAGAGATTAACGCCATTACAAACACCACCGTAGGGATTGGAGATAACACTACGGTAAACCTGAATCTCGGCTCCACCGAGGACGGCAACCTGAACCTGAACTGGGACTACAGTCAAACCACACAATTCGCTGGCGCCTCAATTGCCACCACAAGCACCGATGCTTATGGGGATGGCGGCGATGCTGACCAGGCATATGGAAATTTCGGTGCGCAAACCCTGGGGTTGGACAATTATGACAGTCTTGCGGCCACCGGCGTTGACGGCACCAATGAAAGCTTTAAGTTTTCGGCCATCACCATTGATGCCACTTCCCAGCTGCCCGCAGCCTCGGAAGCCTTCTCAAACATGTCTTCTCTGGGTGACTCTAACATCGGCGGCGTCATGATCGGCCTGCCGACCCTGGAAGCCTACATTCCCAGCCTGACCATGACTCCGGCATTCTACAACCTTGCTGATGCAGGCGCTAATGGAGCAATCAACGATGTTGACGGTACAACGCTTACGGAAGACCTGCTAGACGGCGCCAACTTTGGCACCATGGAGATTCAGGGCCTTACCTTCAGCGTGCTGAGCGGCTGGGTGGAAATTGCCCCCCACTGATAATTACAGGGGCTGATTTAGCTTGACTCGATTGGGCTAAAACTCTAAAAAAAAGGGAGGGAAGGGTTTAAAATCCTCCCTCCCTTTTCACTTTGAAAGCCTAAAAAGCGTAAACCGGGGATTCCCCCCGAAAACAATCACAAACGGAAATAAGGAGGTAAGGGATGAAAAAACTTGTATTAGTTCTAGCCATGTTAATGGTATTACCCGCCGCCGCATTCGGCATCCAGTATGACCTGATGAACGACGGCAGCATGGACGAGATGACCGGTCAGGCCGGTGTGTCCATCATGTTCGACGACATCCAGCTATTCTTAAACATCGAGCGCATTGCCTGGATCGATTGTGATGGCTTTGGTACGTTTGAAGGCTTCGGCACTGCCGAGGGGCCCGGCGGCGCGGTTGGTCTTCAGAACTTCCAGCTCGACGTTCTGGAAATCAACGCGATTACAAATTCGGCCAATCCGGACGGCACTTCCGGCACCGATAATGTGAACTTTGGTTCGCTTACCACCGGTGACCTGGAGTTGAACTGGGATTACGGCCAGACCTCCACACTTGATACCTGCGCTATAGACGGGAGTTATTCAGGCAACGTGGCCACGGCTACATTAGGACTGGACAATTACACGGCGCCAACTAATAATATGTATAGCGCGCTGACCATTGATGCCACCTCCCAGCTTCCGGTGCTTTCGGAACAGCTTCAAAATAATGGGAATGGCGGTGATGCTTACATGGGCGGTGTTTTGATCGGTATTCCGACCATGGAAGTATACATTCCTTCGATGAACCTCACGCCGGCTTTTTACAATCTTGAAGGCTACAACAGTAACAACTTGGCGGCTGGCGAAGCAGTAAATGATCAGGATGGTAACAACGATATCATCGGGTTGGAAAACGGTGCCGATTTTGGTACGATTGAAATGACAGGCATCACCTTTACCACCTTGAGCGGCTGGATCGAAATTGCACCGCACTGAAAAATTGCGCTTAACCGTATGACATCTCGATTTTGTTGAGATAACACAGCAGCGGAAAAGAGATTCTTTTCCGCTGCTGTCATTTCGAGCCGACAGCGAGAAATCTTAAGATTCCTCGTCGCTTGGCTCCTCGGAATGACGGTGGGGACGCCGCTTGCGCTCCTCGGAATGCCCAAAGAGTTTAACAACAAATGGTTTTGTTTGATATTTGATGCTTGGAATTTGAGATTTGTTTGTTATTTGGGATTTGAAATTTGAAATTTGAAATTTTCACCACCTAAGGCACAAAGTTTTTTAAGCCTTGAACCATGAACCGTGAACCCTGAACTGTGAACTGTGAACTTCGAACCGTGAACCCATTTATGCCAAAAAACTTCTCCATATTCCTAGCATCCCTTGCCTGCATCCTGCTAATCCCCTGGGCTGCCGCCGCTACCCTCCAGCCGCTTAACAACGCGGAAATGGAGGATGTAACCGGGCAGGCAGGCATTACGATCGCCGTAAAGAACGTCCAGATATTTCAAAACATCGAACAATACCGGTATAACGCATCAGACAGCGGCTACTTTGGGCTTCTCAACCTGCAGTCCGACGTCATGAAATACAACTTCGGTACCGCGGATATGTCCACCGGATTGATTTTCCTGGATACCGGCGTCAATAGCGTGGCCTCGCTTGATGATTGGGATGAGAAGACGACGCCGGATTCTATCAACAAGGGAATGATCGGCATGGCAGCGCCGAACTGGGACCAGGAAGTTTCTTATCTGTCTGACGGATTGCTTTTTTCTGACGGAAATACCGCCTACAACCTGGGCTTCGTGGGCATCGGTCAAATCCGGCAGCCCTCATGGAAGACCTTCTTGGCGCCCCATGGCGAAAGCGGTGTGGATATGGAGCATGATTTTGAAATGCACATTGACACCGCAGCCTATTTCTATGGGACGGATTCAAACAATAACTGGTTGAGGGTCGCTTTTGAAAACATCCACATCGGCCAGAGCTTCGGCTTTGGCACAGCCGGCGATGACCCGGCAGACCCCACGACTTGGACATCTGATATCGGCGAATTTCAGATCGGCGATATGTTCGGCGACATAGACAGCTCGGAACCCAAGGACCAGCATTCCCGGCCCGCCCAAATCGACGCCGGGGTCAGTGATTTTGATTTTGCCGATTTTGATTTCGGCGACTACCCGCTTGGCGCCTACCGGCTGCGGCTTCCGTTTGAAGGCTCCATCCGTTTTGAAAATTCCCACTTCGGCGGAACGGATTTCGGCCCAGGCGCGATTGACGGGATTAAGGCGTATCGGTTTGATGCGTATTTGATTCCGTAGTGATCAAGCACCAAATCCCAAATTACAAATTTCAAACAATAACCAAATCACAATGACCAAAATCTCAAACAAAGACAAGCCAAGGCCGAAGGGGTTTTGTTTGTTATTTGGTGCTTGTTATTTGGGATTTGTAATTTGAGATTTGTTTGTCATTTGGTGCTTATAATTTGGTGCTTGTTTGTTATTTGATGCTTGTTATTTGGAATTTGCCTCTTTCAGCTACCTTATCCTGCCCGCCTGTCATTGACGTTTACGTAAACCCCTGATTTTAAAATATTGACTGCCCCGCCTTCCATCAAATTTCAATTTGACAAAAGTCCTGACTTCATATAAGTACAGTAAATATTGTTTCATGAAATAACATATGTTCAGGGTGATGCGATTGGTTGAATTTAAGCTGTTTTTACCCTCATCCCGACCTTCTCCCAGGGGGAGAAGGAGACTAAAGGATTAACCCTGAACTGTGAACTTTGAACCCTGAACTCTGAACTTTTCTTATGCATATCGTCGCCGCATTCATAATTTCCGTTTGCCTGTTCGCCGGGTTTCATCCAATGAAGGAAAACCCAAAAAATGAATTCACCGTAGATGTGGGTGGACAGTATCCGGTAACAGCCGATTTTCAAATCAGGCCGCTGGAGGAGCTCCAGAACAAAAGCCTTGTCAAGCAGGAGTATGATTACAGCTGCGGCTCCGCTGCCCTGGCCACGCTGTTAAACCATTTTCTGGGGGAAAACTTGACCGAAGCCCAGGTCATCTATGGGCTGATGGAGTACGGCGATGCCCAGAAAATAGCCAAGCGCCGGGCGTTTTCCCTGCTGGATATGAAGCGCTTTGTCAATAAACTCGGGTATAAGGGTGTGGGCTACAAGGCCACCATTGAGGACATGTATGATATCGCCGAGATGAAGCACCCCTGTATTGTGCCAATAGAATTTATGGGATACCGGCATTTTACGGTTTTCAAGGGGTTTCACGGGGGCCACATTTTTCTGGCCGACCCTTTCCGCGGCAATACCAGTTACACGCTTGCCGCGTTTGAAGATATGTGGTATGAGAATGTGGTTTTCATGGTCTATCCGGAAGGGGCGAACACCTACAGCGCCCTTGAGTTAACCAATGATGATTTAAGATACATCCATGAAAGCGTGATTGACGACCTGATTACGAACTACGGGCCGGAAATCGGTTATCCGGCCCAGCATGAGCGGGATTTTTTCTTCACCCTGCCTGAAGAATATCAGAAATACTATTCCCGCTGATGGGCTAAACTTTTGATAAACCCGAAACTATTGGGGAGTGGCTTGTGAGAAAGCTTGTGATAATGCTGTTCTGCTTTGGCTCCATTACCGGCATGACAATAAACCCAGGGTTTTGTCAAAGTATTGAAGATATACTGAAAAGCTCCTCGATAGAAGACAGTGAGACAGAGGACAGCCAGTCCAAAGACCAGCAGGAACCTTCTGAAGAAGAAGGAAAGGACCAGCAGCCGGATCAACCCGCCCACGTATCCCCGGAAAATCAGTTTGCCATCCAGTTCGGCACGTTTAAAAGCCAGGGCGCGGCAGATGAACAGGTCATTGAACTTAAAACCAAAGGATATGACCCCTATATTTTCCAGGGGGTAAACGCCCAGGGCCAGACCATCCATGCGGTGCGCATCGGAGAGTTCAGTTCCTACCAAAACGCCGCGGAAAAACTGGATGAACTGAAAGATTCCGTTGACACCCCCGGCCTGATTGCCCGCTATGATTCACTGGAGATCGCCGAATCTAAAGAACGTGCAGAAGAAGCCGCTCAAATGGCGCAGAAATCAGAGACGCAAAAAATACTGGAAGCCGAGCGGAAGAAAGGCCGGACCGATGGATCGGCCGGCGGTGAGGAGGGTCTGCTGGAGCGGATTGACCGGCTCGAATCCGAATTAAATCAGTTGAAAGAAGCCGAAAAAGTCCGGGATGACCTGCAGATGACCGAGGAAGAGGCAAAGGAGGAACAGGAAGACATTCTTGAGGCCGCCGGCCGGGAATACACCCTGACCGGAGAGGGAAATATCAGATTCTCATACGGGTTCGGCTATACCTATTCCGAATATAATGCCATCAAAGAATCCGTGCGCGTAGAGGATGTGGCCAACCATACCATACGCAACTCCTTTAACGTCTCATACGGCCTGAAAGACAACTTTACCTTAGGCACCGGCATCCCCTTCGTCTACAGGTATCACCGGGTGGGGACAGTGGACTCAGAGGAGGTAACGGACCTGGGAGATCTGTCCATTAACTGGCGATATCAGCCTGTAAAAAGCAGCAGAGACCTGCCCACCATCATTGTAAACGGCGGGTTTAATGTGCCGGTGGGCAGAAGCCCCTATGAAATTGATCCGGGTGTAGAGCTTTCCACCAGCAGCGGGATGTACTCCTCCAACCTCGGGGTTTCAGTCAGCCAGGTAACCGATCCGGTGGTGGTGTTCTCAAGCCTCAGCGCCACTTACAGGTTTCCTGTGGAAGACATCAACCAGAAACGAAACGAGGGAATTCTGGATGAGGTGGATCCGGGCATGGGCTTTGGCATTGGCGCGGGCATGGGCTATGCCCTGTCCTATAAGCTGAACCTGAATATGAGTATCAACTATTCCTACAGCTTTGAGACCGAATACAAATATAAAAATGCCGCTGTTGCGGAATCGGGTACCAGCGCATCTGCCAGCATGAGCCTGGGCGTGGGCTACCGGCTGAGCCGCACGCAGAACCTGAATTTCAGTTTCGGCATTCCTATTACCAATACCGGCAGTTTTTCATTCTCTCTTAGCACGCCCATCGAGTTTGAATTGTAGGAAGGTGTGGGTGTAGGGTTCAGAGTTCACGGTTCACAGTTCACAGTTCACGGTTGACGGTTCACAATTAAGCACCAAATCGCAAATTACAAATTACAAACAAGCACCAAATTTCAATGACCAAAATTCCAAACCAATTACGTATGAACGCATTGGTCATTTCGAGCGCCAGCGAGAAATCTTTTCATTGCATGCATTTTTAAGATTTCTCGTCACTGTCGTTCCTCGAAATGACAGTGGCGGAAGGCTAAAGTTAATGACATTGAGTTCAGGGTCAGTTTAGGCAAAGGAATAATGCAGGGAGAAATCAGCTTGCGGCACCATATATATTCAAGGTTATGCATAATAGCATTTATAGCGGTTTTATCATGCCTCCTCTGCCTGCCCAAACCCTCCCATGCCACTTTTACCGAACAGATCGCCATTACCTCCAAGGCCATCTCCCTGGCCAATACGGTAACCGCCTATCCCCCGGGCCTGATGTCGGTTCACTACAACCCCGCCGGGCTCTCGGAACTGCCTGAGGGCAAAACCTTTGAGCAGGGCTTTGTGATTCCCTGGATCCGAAATACCATAAAATTCGAGGCGGACGAGGATTTCGAGGGTTTCTTTGACACCTGGGGGCCGCAGGAAGGCCAGATTCATGACCCGGTGGCCGGGGAGGAGGATACCAACAGCAGCGGGGTTATGTACCTGCCCATATATGATGATACCATCAATTTTCTTGTGGGGCCAACCGCCGGGCTGGCCTCGCGGTCAGAGGGTTCCAGGTGGACTTTTGCCATCGGCAACTATGTCCCGTTTGGCGGCGGATTTAACTTTAAAAGCGACAGCCCGGTCAGATGGGGCGGCCGGACCCTTTACCAGCAGCACCTGATTTATGCCGCACCGGCGGTTAGTTTTCAGGCCACACCGACCCTTTCGCTCGGCATGACCGTGGGCATGGGGCAGACCGCCATGGGCGCCCGGGTGACCCAGCGGTCTCCGAACGAACTGGTGGCGCTGACCCGGACGCTGGGCAATGCCACGGAAAAACTCTATATCCCCATTGTATCTGATCTTACCCTGCCCCCGCCCTGGTTCGGCGGCGGGGTCGGCCCTTATGACCAGGTTGCCTCGTTTGAATTTAATGTGCGGGATGATTTTTCACCCAACTACAACCTTGGGCTCCTGTGGCAGCCAAAGGAATGGTTTTCTTTTGGCGCAACATATCAAAGCCCGATTGAAATCGAAATGTCAGGCGGGTTTACATTTAACTATTCCGAAATCTGGCAGCGATTTATGGCCTGGAACGGCTCCAGCCCTTTGACCCTGATGATTGCCGGGATGCTGGATCTGCCGACAACCGGAGTGCCTTTTCAAACCGGTACGGCCACGGTTGACCTCACCCTTCCCCAGCGCCTTCAGGCCGGATTTATGCTAAAACCCACCAAGCGTCTGCGCTTAATGCTGGATCTTCACTGGGCGGACTGGTCGGTCCAGGAGGAGCAGCGCATCCACATGGACCAGCGCATACAGCTTTTGCGAACGGTTAAGCTCCTCGGCTATACCGAAGGCGACCAGGACCTGGTGATCAGAAACGAGTTTGAGGATAGCATTCATGCAAGTGTCGGGATGGAATACCAGTTAACTGAAAAGCTTGCGCTTCGCGGGGGCTACTCCTACCGGCCGACATCAGTGCAGGATCATCTGCGCGATGTCATGGCCAATGTGTTCCCGGATCTTCATTTTTTCGGCGCCGGCGTGGGGCTGACTTTACCGAACAAGCATGAAATCGATGTGGGGCTGGGGTTTTTGTATCAGCCGTCAAACAAAATCCCCAACAATACCTCGGATAACTTAAACTCCACGGATTTTTTCAAGCCCGTATATAACCCCTATGCCGGGCTTGACGTGGAACAGAAGTTTGGGTTATATATGGCCTCACTCACCATGCGCATGCCGTTTGCCGATTTTATCGAAATGCAGAAGGAACTGATGCATCACCAGCATGAAGTGATCCACAAGATTGTGGGGTTGTTGAATCCATTTTCTTCAGGCCATGATGAGGAGGGCCATGAGGAGCATGGAGATGATCATGAAGAAAACCATGAAGAGACGGAATAATTAATAAATACAGAGTCCTTTAAGTCCCTCTTTGAAACAGACAAACTCATTTAAGTCCCTCTTTTATTATTGTGCCATTTGGCAATAGTGGAAAAGGGGGATGGGTGCGATAGCTTTTTGCCCCTGTCATTCCGAGGAGCGACAGCGACGAGGAATCTTAAGATTTCTCGCTGCCGCTCGAAATGACAGCCTTGTTATTGCTAAATCTCAAATTTCAAGCACCAAAAAACAAACAAATCCCAAATTACAAGCATCAAATGACAAACAAGCACCAAACTCCAAGCACCAAATGACAAACAGATCTCAAATTCCAAGCACCAAATTACAAGCACCAAATATCAAACAAGGGCAATGGGGAACATGCGCTTGAAATTTGGGTCATTGAGATTTAGTTATTGTTTGAAATTTGTAATTTAACCGTGAACCGTGAACTGTGAACTGTGAACTGTGAACCGTGAACCCTGAACCTTAAACCCTGAACCTTAAACTGTGAACTATTATTTATGATAACCAAAAAACTTACTACCATCTTCGCCGTTTGTTTAAGCCTTCTTATCGCTGCCCAGTCATTTGCTGAAGAAGAAGACATCCAATTCAAGGAAACCATTACCTCCCTCGGGGCTGTACCTGAAGATTTTACAATTATTGGAGATTCGGTAAAATACAGCACGGATTTCAGGCAAATTACATATGCGGCTTACAAGCAGAAAACCCATAACATTATCCGTCTGGACAATCGAACGAGCCCGGTTTATCATGCTGTTCGGCCGGGTTTCCCCAGATTTAGTGCCAGCGGGCGGCACGCATATATCGCATACAAAGGAAAAAATGCTAAGGCATCAGTGGTCGTGGACTGGGAAACAGACGGCCGGTATGACAATGCCGATAACTTCCGGTTCAGCCCGGATGGCAAACGGTATGCCTACCGGGCGGCTGAGGGCGAGAAACAAGCCCTGATTATTGACGGCAAGCCGGACAAATGGGTTACCGGCATCCCAATGAATGACGAGGACAACATCCTTTTTAGCCCAAACTCCCAGCACATCGCCTATGTGGCCTTTGAAGACGAAGCCTGCCGGGTGGTACGGGATAATAAGGTCCAGGAGCATGGTTTTCAAAGGATCAAGGAACTCACCTACAGTTCGAATTCCAAAAACCTGGCCTACAAAGGAAGGGTTAGCAATAAAGGCGGGCGGGAAAAATGGAGTGTTGTGGTAAACGGGAAAAAGCATCGTGCCTATGATCATATTTTTGATCTGATATTCAGCCCCAACTCCAAACACCTGGCCTATGTGGCGGTCAAGGCTGAAGACGAAGAAATGGTCCTGGTGTTAAACGGCCAGGAGCTTGACGCCCATGAATTTTATGGCTTGCCGACGTTTTCACCAAATTCCAAAAAACTGGCGTACGCCTTTCGTGACGGAAAAAACTTTCACATAGTGGTCAATTCAAATAAAAGTCCGGCGTTTCGGCAAATTTATAAATTTTACTTCAGCCTGGATTCGTCGCGGTACGCCTATATTGCAAAAAAAGAAGACCATTGGCATTGCATTATTGACGGCGAGTTTGGACAAGCCCATAAAAAAGGGGTGGATGCCTTTAAGTTCAGTCTCGACTCCTCCCGTTATGCCTATGGGGCCCTGGAAGAAGTCGGGGGGAAAATCGTTGTGGACGGCGAGCCCCATCCAACTTTTCTGTCTGTGGGGGAACCTTATTTCAGCCCGGACTCCAAACACACTGTGTATCGGGCCCGGCCGCCGAAAATAAAAGGCTGGACCACCATATTTGACGGGGAAAAAAAAGGTAATTTTTATCCGGCAATCGCTAAATACCATTTTTCCAAAGATTCAAACCACCTTGCCTATAATGCACTGATTGATTTTGATCAGAATGTCATGGTGGTGGACGGAAAAGAGTATTGTAAAAAAGAAAAATTTAATATCATGGATGATCCGTATTTCAGCCCGGACAGCAATAATGTCGCCTATATTGCAGCGCATGGCGAAAAAAAAGAATTCTTTCTGGTTGTCAACGAACATATTTTGCCCACCCAATACGGCGGGTTTTTTAAAGACACACCCATTGTATTCGATGATGACCGAAAGTTTCACACCATCGGCATGCGCGAACCCGGGCCGGAATTTCTGTTGATCGAGGTGGAAATCCCGGAAAACGTCAAACTGGAAACCGATTTGTCGGACTTGGAAGACCTGTGAAAAATTCAATTTATACCATATTCATTCTCTTGTTTGCCGCTTTTCTGATTTTGTCGCCGGCAGCAGCCCAGGAGGAAGAAACGCCGGATCAGACCCGCACCATTGAGCTGGCCGGGCAGTGGCCCTTTCATTCCACCAAGGCCACGGCAGTGGACAATGACCGGGGGCTGATCTTTCTTGGCGAGGGCGAACAGCTGGTGGTGCTGGATGAAGATTTAAACCGGATCACCGGGTTAAAAGTAACCGATACCGGCCAGATCGGCGGCCTTTTTTATTCAAAACCGGACCATCTGATTTATGCGGCATGCCGATCTGACGGCCTGTGGATCATTGATGTGACTGACCCGGAAAACCCGTTCAAAGCCGGCGCCTATAAGGATACGGAAAGAACCATTGACCTGTTCAGCGTGCATGTTGACGAAAAAATTGCCTATATGGCCTCGGGCATTGCCGGGGTCACGATTGTGGATGTCTCAGATCCCGCGGATACAAAATTTTTAAGCAGCATTGACCTGCCCGGCGCCTTTGGCTTCACCTATGCGGTGGATACATTTGTTTTCAATGATTCGCTTTATGTGGCGGATGTGATTAACGGGGTGCACATCAGCGATGTGTCTGATCCGGAAAACCCGGACCCCCTTAAACTGCTGGCCCTGGCCAATGCCCGGGATGTTTATGTGACGGGTGATATTTTGTTTGCTTCACTGGAGTCCGGGGGCCTTGAAATTGTCAACATATCGGATCCGAACAAGCCGACCGAAGAGAGCGTCTATCAAGTTCAGGGCCTGGCAAACCGGGCAACCCGGATTTTTGGAGACACCGCATATGTGGGCTTTGATCAGGCGGGTCTGCATGTGCTGGATATCAGTGATATTAGCGAGCCGGTTCATGAGCCGGCATGGGAATATACCGCCACCGGCGCCAAAAGCATCGCTTTAAATGCCAACGGGGATGCGGCCTTTATTACCGATGATCAGATCGGGCTCCAGAAGATCGACGTGGCTGACCCGGCAAATATGACGCGGCTGGCTGCATACGACACCCCGGCCGATGCCGCGGCCATGGATGTTTCCGGGGAGTACGCGTATGTGGTGGATGATACGGTGAGCGACACCCCGGAAAACGAAGGCCTGCGGATATTTCAGCTGCCGGTAACCAACAATGTGATTCAATTTAGCCTGGCGGGATTTGTTAAAACCCCGGGGTCGGCCCGGGATGTTTCCGTATTCGGGGAAACCGCCTATGTGGCGGACGGGGACTCCGGCGTGCAGGTGATATCTGTCATTGATAAATCCGCGCCTGAAATTCGGGCACAGATTGATACAGCCGGCAGGGCTGAAGGGGTTTTTGCAGATGGCGGCCGGGTCTATGTGGCAGCCGGCGAAGAAGGACTGGCAATTATTGACGTGAGTGATCCGGATGCACCTCAAGAAATCGCCGTTATTGATACAGCCGGATATGCGGGCAGTGTGTTTGTATCCGGTGATTTTGCCTATGTGGCGGACGGGGATAACGGCCTGGTGATCATCAATGTTTCTGAGCCTGCGGCGCCGCGCCTGGTAGGGGCTATACAAACGCCGGGGGCTGCCGAAGGCGTGCGCATTAAAAATGAATTCGCCTATGTGGCGGACGGGCCGGCCGGGCTGACTGTGGTCAACATTGACGACAAGAGATCCCCGGACATTGCCGCAACGCTTAATACCGGCGGGTATGCGGAAAATATATCCATCACCGCCAGCGTGGCCTATGTGGCAAGCGGGGAAAAGGGCCTGACGACAGTGGATATATCCGATCCGGCCCAGCCAGTTAAAATCGATGAATGGGGTTTTGACACCAACGGGTATACATCGGATATTTTCAGCGGCTATTCAGTGGATGACACCGCGTTTTTATTCCTGGCAGACGGCCCGCCGGGCCTGATCGCCCTAAACCCGGCACTGGAGGACAAAAAGGACGACGGCGGACAGAGCAGCGGAAGCAGCAGTAGTAGCGGGTGTTTCATAAACGGGCTAAGGTAAAAAGTTCAGAGTCGTAGGGTCGGCCACCGTGCCGACCCTTCAGGGTTTTGCCCCTGCCATTCCGAGGAGCGACAGCCTTTGCTAATGTCATTCCGAGGAGCGACAGCGACGAGGAATCTTAAGATTCCTCGCTATCCGCTCGGAATGACAGCGGCCGAAGGTCGGCCACCGTGCCGACCCTTCAGGGTTTTGCCCCTGTCATTCCGAGGAGCAACAACCTTTGCTACTGTCATTCCGAGGAGCGACAGCGACGAGGAATCTTAAAATCCCTCGCTAACACTCAAGATTCCTCGCTATCCGCTCGGAATGACAGCGGCCGAGGGGGTCTTGTTTGATATTTGGAATTTGTTATTTGAGATTTGTTTGATATTTGGTGCTTGGAATTTGAGATTTGTTTATTATTTGAAATTTGAAATTTCTTAACTATTGACTGTGAACCGTGAACTGTGAACTGTGAACTTTACCTCGGCTTCTTTGCCAGCACCGACCAGTAAAGCTTCAAACCCAGCACCTTAAAATACTTGATCTCAGCTATCTGCAGCCCATGCTTTTTGAGATATTCAGGATAATTGTAGATGTTATGAAACGCGTTTCGGGTGATGAGAAAAAACAGGGTGACCGCAATATACCAGTACAAATGCTTAAATGCCCGGGCAAACACATTGCCCTCCGGAAACGCGAAATCCCCAACGACCACATAACCGCCCGGCTTTGCCAGACCTGAAAGATGCCCCACCACCTGATCCATCTGCTCCCGCTTGAACACATTGAGGAAAAAATTGGCAAATACATAATCGTATTGTTTATGATCCGGCGACACATTGAATATATCATCATGGAGGTATTGGACCGGATGGCTGAAGCGGCAAGCGTCAAGGGTGTTTTTGCATTTGTCTATCATGGTTTCGGAAAGGTCCACCACGGTCACCCGGGCGCCTTTTTCCGCGGCCTTTCTGGCTTCGCGGCCGCGCCCCACCCCGGCAAACAGGACCTCATCCTCAGGCTTCAGACGGTCCAGCATGGCCTCCTTGCAGCGGGGAATCTGCCAGCCGCTGTAGAGGCTGGCCAGCAGGTCATAGATATGGCCCATAATCCGGTAACGGTCTGCTGACGGCATGATTTGATCCTTTGGTTTGTTGAGAGTTATCCTTGTTTTAAGCGGATTTGTATCTTAATATGGGGAGGAAGTCAATTAAATCCCCCTTTGCAATAATAAAGGGGGACTTAAAGGATGCGGTCTTTTTTATAGGATGACAGCCGGGTATGGATACCCGGCCTGCAAGCTTTTTACGGCGGGCACGGTGGCCCGCCCTACACAGACTGTGCATGGAGCTTTTTACGGCGGGCACGGTGGCCCGCCCTACACAGGCTGTGCATGATGCCAAACCATCGTAGGGTCGGCCACCGCGCCGACCGAAACCCGAACGCTTTCGGCCATGTCATTCCGCGGAGCGACAACCTTTGCCACTGTCATTCCGAGGAGCGACAGCGACGAGGAATCTTAAGATTCCTCGCTGCCGCTCGGAATGACAGCAGCGGCAAATTGTCGCCCAGAATGACAGCCGGGTATGGATGCGCCCGGCCTCCTCGAGACCAAAAATGGAGAAACAAATGAAAAAGCAAGAATTACCTAAAACCGATTCCATAAGTGAACTGGCTCGTTTTTGGGATAAACACGACATAACTGATTTTGAAGATTTGCTTGAAGAAGTTACCGAATTTGTATTCATCCAAGGCCAAAACATTCATATCCATCTGGATCAAAATGAACTCGAATGCATAGAAAAATTGGCTCACCAAAAAGGCCTGAAAAAATACGACTTAATACGGCAATGGATTATTGAAAAGTTAAATGCCGCATAAATAAACTCTTTAAGGACCTTTTTAAATGAGTGCCCTTTTTCCTTTTAAAAATTCCAAACACCTGCTCAGCCTGCTCTCCTTCGGCTGCGTCCTGGTTTTGCTTATCGGCTGCTCCTCCCAGCCCGAGGACAAGCTCAAATACTATGAGCAGGCAAAAACCCTCTATGAAGAACAAAATTATACGGCCGCCAAGGAAGCCCTGCAAAAAGTCATTGAAATTGATCCCGAATTTGCCGGCGGATACGCCAATCTGGGCGAGGTTTACTTAAAGCTCGGCGAGGTGTCAAAGGCGGTTGAGGCGCTCTCAAAGGCCGTGGAACTCGCCCCGGAGCTCACCCAGGTGCAGCTAAAGCTTGCATTTCTTTCCATGCTGCAAAAGGACGTGGAACGGGCGGAACACCTGTTAAATAACGCGTTAAAAAACAAAAACGGCGATCTTTCAACCAAGTATATGCTGGCCCGGATCTACCAGATGCAAAACAATCTCCAGAAATCCGAGGAGATTTACAAGCAGATGCTGGAGCAAAACCCCCGCTCCGCCCAGGCCTATCTCTCGCTTGCCGGGCTTTTGATCAAGCAGGGCAAGCCGGAACAGGCGGAACAGTATCTTAAAACCGCGGCAGAAAAGCATCCGGATTCCATCAAAATTATTGTCGCCTTGTGCGGGTTCTATCTGCATAACCAGGAGTTCAAAAAAGCCGAAGATATGCTGCACCAGGCGATCCAGCACAATCCGGAAAGCTCCGAGGTCCACCTTTTGCTTGGCCGGGTCTATGCGCAGGCCAACCAGTGGGAGAAATCCGAGGATGCCTTTCTCCAGGCGGTTCAGGCCAATCCGCAGAGCCCCAGGCCCTATATTGAATCCGCGAATTATTATTCCGCGCGGAACCTGAGAAACAAAGCCCTGGCCATGTATCACAAGGCCCTTGAAATCCAGCCGCAGAATGCGGGCATTCAGCTCCAGATCGCCCGCTTTCATCTGGATAACAACAATTTTGACAAGGCCCGCGAATATATTAACCGCATCATCAGCCAGCACCCGGATTTTATTGATGCCAAAATCCTGAAAGCACGCCTCCTTCTGGCCGAAAACCAGGCGGATGGGGCAGAAGACTATTTGACATCGCTGATGGAAAAATATCCGGGTGTCTCGCACCTTTATTACCTCAAGGGCCTGGCCCACCTGCAGAATGAGGAGACGGAAAAAGCCAAAGTCTCATTTGGCAAGGTGAGCCGAAATGATGTCCAGTATGATGAGGCCAAGCTTCTGCTGGCCCGGCTCTATCTGCGGGAAAACAGCGTAAAACCCGCCAAAGAGGCCGTAAACGCCGTGCTCTCCGTCTCCCCGAACCACTACACCGCCCTCCGGATGATGGGCGAGATCTATCTGCGGGAAAACCAAATCCAGCAGGCCAAATCCTATTTTACCTCCCTGGTGAATATGGCGCCGGACAAACCCGAGGCATATTACCGGCTGGGCCTTATCCATCAGCAGGAAAAAAACCTTGATGCCGCCAAAGCCAATTTTGAAACCGCCCTGGCCAAGGACCCGGATAATATCGATGTATTCATTCACCTGATCTCCATTCTCCTTAAAACGGATCAGATTGAAACCGCCATTCAAAAATGCGACCTGCGCCTAAAAAAAATGGAAAACAGCCCCCGGGACCGGGCGGTGATATATAACCTGAAGGGCAAGCTCCAGCTGGCCAAAAACAATACCAGGCCGGCGGAAAAAGCCTTTAAAGCGGCAATTATCGAATACCCGAATTATCTGCCGGCCTACTATTCCCTGGCCCGGCTCTATTTATCCGAAAACCGGACCGAGGAAGCCATCAGGCAGTATCAGCAAGCCGTTGAAAAAGGCGGCCGCGATGATATACCGCACATGATGCTGGGGATCATTTTTGCGGCCCAGGATAAAACCGACATGGCGGAGCGCCATTACCGCAAGGCGCTTGAAAAAAACCCGGAATTTGTGCCGGCCGCCAACAACCTGGCCTATCTTTTGGCGGAAAATGAGAAAAATCTCAATGAGGCCATGCGGCTGGCGGAAAAAGCCAAACAAAAGCTGCCCGACGATCCGCGCATCCAGGACACCCTGGGCTGGGTCTACGTCAAAATGGGCCTCTATGACAATGCAATCCGCGAGTTGACCCAAAGCATTGAAAAACTGCCGGACAATCCGACAATTTACTATCATTTAGGCGTCGCCTATCACAAAAAGGGGGACACCCGACAAGCTGAAAACGCCTTGAAAACGGCCATCAAAATGGACCCGGACTTCGGTGAAGCTGAGCAGGCGCGCCGGATTCTTTCTACGCTATAGCAAAATTCCCGGTTTAAGGCGATTTAATGAAATATCTGTCATTTAAAATACTCCTTTTCTGCATTCTGATGCCGCCGGTGCTCTATCTGCTCTCAAGCCACTTTTTGCAGGGGTATTTGAGCCAATGGTATGAACGGGATATCAAAAATGTTTACCTCTCGGAAATAAACGATGTCTTAAACGGCATCACCCCGATCTCCGATGCTGTCCAGGAATCCATTGATCAGTACAAAAAGGAAAGCGTTTTTCCGGATCTTGGCGGCCGGCTTGAGGTCACGGTAAGAACCAACCAGGGAAATATTCTTTACCCCCCGGCCTATCAGAGCGCCACCATTGACAACCTCCCCACCGATCCGGTTAAACTGGCTGGGCAGAACTTTGAGATTTTAAACAACGGCCTAAACCTTGAGGTCACGGCATCAATCCCGCCCTATTCGCTTATTTCCGTCAGCCTGCTGCTTTTCTACATACTGATTTTTCTGGCCACGCTGTATACGTATTACCGCCGGGCCCTTAAATCCGACAGACGGGAGGAGGCCGAACGAGCCGAGGAGCTTAAGCGGCTTGCGGATCTTGAGCACTCCCACAAGGAGCGCGCCCAGTCGCTGGCGGATGAGCGGGAAGCGCTTTTATCCGAATATCAGGAGATCCAGAAATCCCTGGAATCGACCAAGCAAAAAGCGGAAAAAGAGGAAGAAGAGTTTTTTGAAGAAATTGAAAATCTGGAGGAAAGGCTGCAGGAAAACCTGGCCAGGCAAAATGAACAGGTAGAGGAGATCAACCAGTTAAAAGAAAAAATCGAGGAACTGGAAAAAGACCGCCAGGCCCAGAACCATCAGAAGGAGAAGGTGGCTGACAAGCTTGGCCGGCGCATTAAAGTGCTTTATAAAAACATTGATATTACGGATCGGGCTTTGGACGGGCTTTCGGATTTGGATGAGGATATAGGCTTGAAAGCCGAGGAGCTGATCCACCAGCTAAATGATGATCCGTCGCTTGTCAATATTAAGCGCAAAGTGTTCAGCAAAAAAGGCAAAGCCACGGTATTTGAGGTGATCTTCGCCTACCGGGGCCGGCTTTACTTCCGCAAAACCAGCCAGAACCGCGTGGAGGTGCTGGCCATCGGCACCAAAAAGACCCAGAATAAGGATCTGGCGTATCTGGATAGCCTTTAAGGCAGGCGCGGTGGCCTGCCCTACGCCGCCCGTACCGCCCCTCACCTCGTAGGGCCGGCCACCGTGCCGGCCTCATATAACGGTGTAGGGCGGATAAGCGACAGCGCATCCGCCAAGGGTGTAAGGTATAAGGTGTAAGATTCAGGGCTATTGTCATTCCGAGGAGCGGCAGCGACGAGGAATCTTGAATATGAGCCTTTAAGGCAGGCGCGGTGGCCTGCCCTACGCCGCCCGTACCGCCCCTCACCTCGTAGGGCCGGCCACCGTGCCGGCCTCATATAACGGTGTAGGGCGGATAAGCGACAGCGCATCCGCCAAGGGTGTAAGGTATAAGGTGTAAGATTCAGGGCTATTGTCATTCCGAGGAGCGGCAGCGACGAGGAATCTTGAACATGAGCCTTTTAGGCAGGCGCGGTGGCCTGCCCTACGCCGCCTGTGCCGCCGCCTCGCCTCGTAGGGCCGGCCACCGTGCCGGCCTCATATAACGGTGTAGGGCGGATAAGCGACAGCGCATCCGCCAAGGGTGTAAGGGTAAGGTTCAGGGCTGTTGTCATCCCAAGAAATGGCCGGCCCTATCAAAGGCTTTTTACAATTTCCTTAATTTCTTGGCAAAACCTGGGAAAATCATCTACCCCCTGCCGGAGATTTTCCAAAAAGGTTTCATCCTCCACCCGCCAATAATGATGGACAAGCATATTCCTGAAATGAATAAAGGGCACCAATCTATTCAGTAAATCCGGCGATATGATTTCTTTTTCACCGGCCTTTTTTATTATCTCGGAATAGCCGGTAATCGCTATAAAATATTTTTTGGCGAGGATATGTTGAAGGCAGCTGCCGATTGCCTCAGCATTTGTCAAAATCGCATATTTCAAGCCGTTCAATTTTAAAGTATCTGCAAGCAAATCTTGGTTGGACCTGTTTAAAGCCGTTTCGATAACAGCCGTTTGCCGCTCAATATCATTAAGATATTTCAAAAGCTTATCTTTATCGATGGCCATAACCGTTTATTCTTCTAATTGCTCCCGAAGCAATTCCTGCCTTCTATATAAAACTGCTTCATTTATTAAAAAAAAGGAAGAGACTTCTTCCAGCTTGTCCGATAAATAATCGGGGTTCTGATTTTTTATCAGCTGACCCTTTTTTAAAGCCTCGCCAAGAATAAGGGGATCGGTTTTTTCAAGATCCAGCAGTACCATATCTATATCATCTGATGATATGTGGATCTTTTCAGCTAAATTGGCGGAAATCTCATATATCAGGAAGATGTCATTTAATGCGTTTTTCTCGGGAAGGATCAGGATATCAATATCATTAAAAATGCCCGGCTCCAGTATTGAGCCGAAAATATATGCGGCGGCCACATTATCATTTTCAGCCATTTCCTGCTTAACGGCAGCGATAATATTTTCTTTATCTTTGTTTAAAAGTGGGGGGTTCATATTTTTATAGGTGCCCTACCCCTATGTTTTTGTCAAGGAGTCTGGAATATTATACAGCCTCATATTGGCGGATGCGCTGGCGCTTATCCACCCTACAGAGGGTAAGCCTTCCCTTACATAAACTAACACCTTACACCCTACACCCTAAACCTTACACCTTATTCCTTATACCCGCACGCCTCATTAATACATTTGAGCACGGTCCCTGCCTTTTTGGTGGTTTTTTCAACTAAGAACAGGGCGCCGCATCGGGGGCATGGTTTGGGGATGGGCTTGTCCCAGAGGGCATAGGTGCAGTCCGGGAAGCGGCTGCAGCCGTAAAATACTTTGCCGCGCTTGGATTTTCGCTCCACCAGTTCGCCGTCGCAGCCTTCCTGGGGGCATTTAACCCCGGTGGAGGGGGCGTTTTTGGCGCTGCCGTTGATGGAGCGGGTGTTTTTGCAATCCGGGTATCCGCTGCACGCCAGAAAATCGCCGTATTTGCCCTGTTTTACCACCATCTGGCGGCCGCACTTGTCGCAGACCTCGCCTTCGGCCGCCTCATGGTCGGGCTCGATGGGATGGATGTGGCCCTTTTCATCCCGGGTATAGTTCCGGGAATAGGTGCAGTCCGGATATCCTTCGCACGCCAGAAACGGACCGTTTTTGCCCACCTTGATGTAAAGGCGCTTGCCGCAGACCGGGCAGTTCAAATCCGTGGGCACGCCAACGCCCTTAACGCTCTGCATCTGCTCGGCCGCCTTGGTGACCCGGCTTTCAAACACCTGGTAAAACCGGTTTAACACATCAAAGGCCTCCACCTCGGCAGCCTCCACCCGGTCCAGGTCGTTTTCCATCTGGGCGGTAAAATCCACGTTAAAAATATCCGGAAAATTCTCCACCAACAGGTCGCTCACAATGCAGCCCAGTTCGCTGGGATGAAAGTAGCCTTTTTCAAGCGCCACATAGCCCTTGTCCTGGATATTTGATAAAATCGCCGCATAGGTGCTGGGCCGGCCGATGCCGTTTTCCTCAAGGGCCTTGACCAGCGACGCCTCGGAGTAGCGGGGCGGCGGGGTGGTAAAATGCTGTTTGGGCTCAATCTGCTTGACCGCAAGCTTCATGCCCTCGGCAAGCTCGGGCAGCTCGTTTTTCTCGCCGTTTCTGCCTTTGGCGTCCGATTCATCTTCGGCAGACTGGTAAAGCGCCAGGAACCCCGGAAACTTAATAGTTGAGCCGCTGGCGGTAAACAGGTAGCTGCCCGCATTGATATTGATGGTCTGCTGATCGATCAGTGCCTGGGCCATCTGGGAGGCCACAAACCGCTTCCAGATCAGCTTGTAGAGGGCGAGTTGATCCTTGGACAGATACGGGGCCACCTTTTCCGGGGTGTTGTATACCGATGTCGGCCGGATCGCCTCATGCGCATCCTGGGCCTTGTTTTTATTTCTAAAAAACCGGGGCTTGTCCAGGGCATAGTCACTGCCGAATGTCTGCCGGATATGATCCAGGGCCTCGTTTGCGGCTTCAGCGGAAATCCGGGTGGAGTCGGTCCGCATATAGGTGATCAGGCCCACGTATTCGCCCTGGCCCAGGTCCACGCCCTCATAGAGCTGCTGGGCCACGGTCATGGTTTTTTTGGCGGTAAACCGGAGCCTGCGGATGGCATCCTGCTGGAGTTTGCTGGTGATAAACGGCGGATAGGGGTTTCGCTTGACGGTTTTTTTGACAATCTTATCAACAATAAAATCCGCCTGCTTGATTTCATCTAAAACCGCGTTGGATTCCTGCTCATTGGAGATGGTAATTTTTTTGCCGCTTTTCTTTGACAGCTTGGCGGCAAACGGCGGGGGGTTGTCCCCTTCCAGGTGCGCGGTGATGGACCAGTATTCCACCGGCTCAAAGACCTGGATCTCGCGCTCGCGCTCGCAGATCATGCGCACGGCCACGGACTGCACCCGGCCGGCGGAAAGCCCGTATTTGACCTTTTTCCAGAGGATGGGCGAAATTTCATACCCCACCAGCCGGTCCAGGATCCGGCGGGTCTGCTGGGCTTTGTACTTGTTCTCGTTTAAGGATTCGGTTTTGGAAAGGGCTTCCTGCACCCCTTTTTTGGTGAGCTCGTGAAACAGCACCCGGTGAAATGTGGGGCCGTTTTTTCGCTTTAAGATATTGGCCGTGTGCCAGGCAATGGCCTCGCCTTCGCGGTCCGGGTCAGGGGCGAGATAGACCTCGTCCGAGTTTTCGGCCGCGGTCTTTAAGGCCTTGATCACTTTCTGCTTGCCCGGCACGGTCACGTACTTGGGCTGAAAGCGGTTTTCCACCTCAATGCCGAACTCCTTCTGCGGCAGGTCCTTTATATGCCCCACGGTGGAGGCCACCTTGTACTGATTGCCAAGGTATTTTTTAAGGGTCCGCTCCTTGGTCGGCGATTCAACGATAACCAGCGGTTTGCTCACGATGTGTACTCCATTAAAAATCCCCCTCGATCCCCCTTTTTCAAAGGGGGAAGGAAAAAGGAATGAATCATTATTATAGCTTCGCTAAACTGTTGCAAAATACTTACCCGGCGTCTGGGAGACCAGGCCTTTTATTTCAAGGGCCATCAGAATGCCGGAGAGCCGGCCGGCATCCATCTCAAGCCGCCGGGAGAGCTCATCAATATGTACGGGATAAGGCTCCAGCAGCTCATAGACCCGGCTTTCCGCTTCGGTTAAATTCTGTACCGGCTTAACGGTGTGGTCATTACCGCGATTCATATCAGATTTCAAGAAAAGAAAGGGAAATTCTTCAATAATGTCCTGGGCCGTCTCCACGAGCTTGGCCCCCTGCTTTAACAGATTATGCGCGCCCGTGCTGGTTTTGGAATTTATATTGCCCGGTACGGCGAATACCTCCCGGCTTTGCTCGCCGGAAAGCCTCGCTGTTATCAGCGAGCCGCTCCGGCTGGCCGCCTCAACCACCACGGTGCCCAGGCTCATGCCGGCGATAATCCGGTTTCTTTTGGGAAAATTATAGGCATTGGGCGCTTCATCAAGGGGAAATTCGGAGATAACGGCCCCGGATTCGCTGATCCGGGCGGCGAGCTGACGGTTCTCCCGGGGATAGATAACTGATAAGCCGCTGCCCAGCACCGCAATGGTCTCCCCATGAATGGAAAGCGCCCCTTCATGGGCGGCCGTGTCAATGCCGCGGGCCATGCCGCTGACCACGGTAAAACCGGCCTCTGCCAGCTCCGCAGACAGTTTTCTGGCCATTGATATGCCGTACCGGGTGGCCTTGCGCGAGCCCACCATGGCGATGCACTGCGTGCAGCTGCCCATCTGGCCCTTAACATAGAGATATGGCGGGGGATCCGGGGTCTCTTTGAGAAGCGGCGGGTATTCCTCATCTGAAAAGGTAATAACCCGGCAGCCGGACTTCTGGATAAGGGAGAGCTCCCGGCTGACCGCTGCCGCGGGCGGGCCGGAGAGGATATCGCCTGCCAGGCGGCCGGATACGCCGTCCACCGCCATAAGCTCCTGTTTGGACGCCTGAAACACCCGGCCGGGCGTTTCAAACCGGTCCAGCAGGTTTTTATACAAATAGTCCCCGACACCTGGGATATATTTTAATGCCACCCAATGACGGAGGTTTTGCATAAGAGAAAGGTTTATGCCTGCCCCATGGCCTCGGCCGCGCCTTTGCCCGGTGCCTCCTGGAGCACGAGCAGGGTCGGACTGGAGACATAGATGGAGGAATAAGTCCCCACAACCACGCCGATGATCATGGCCAGGGCAAAATCATGGATAATCGCCCCGCCCAGCAGAAACAGGCAGATCAGCACGATCAGCGTGGTGACAGAGGTCATGATGGTGCGGCTTAAGGTCTCATTGATGCTCTGGTTGATCACGGTCTCCAGGGGCTTTCTGGCGTGTTTATTGATATTTTCACGGATGCGGTCGAAGACCACAATGGTGTCATTCAAGGAATAGCCGATGATGGTCAGCAACGCCGCCACGATGGGCAGCGAAAATTCAATGCCAGCCACGGAAAAAACCCCGATGGTGATGAACACATCGTGCATGAGCGCAACAATCGCGCCCATGGCAAATTTAAGCCGCAGCTGCCAGAACATGATTAAGGCCACCGCCAGGGCCACCACAATCAACAGCGGAATGCTTACGCCGAACAGGGAAAACAAATAGACCGCGCCGATAAGCGCCGCCGCCATCACCCCGCTTAACACCCATTTAAGCTCAAATCGGCCGGATATATAAATGGTGATAAACAGCAGGGCATAAAATAAGGCCAGCAGGGCTTTTTCCCGAAGATCTGCGCCCACCTGGGGGCCGACCATTTCCACCCGTTCCACCACCACATCCATGCCGGTGGCATCAGCCACAGCAGAGCGGACTTCTTCGGAAAACCCCTCGCCTGTAATTAATGACTGGTCCGTGCGGATCAGATACTCGCCTTTGGCCTCCGCACCGAATCGCTGCACCGTGGCATCGCCCATGCCCACGGCATCCAGGCCGGCCCGGATATCCGATATCCGGGTCTCCTCCGTGCATTGAATCTGTACGATGGTGCCGCCGGCAAAATCAATCCCGTACTTGGGGCCGCCATGATAAATCAAGGATACAAGGCTTAAAAGAATCAGAATGGCGGAAAACCCATAGGCCATCTGCCGCCTGCCGATGAAGTCGATTTTTGTGCCGGGCTTTATAATTTCCATGAATGAATCCTTCGAATTAAATACTCAGGCTCCGAACCCGCCTGGTGGTATAAATATAGTCAAAAATCAGCCGTGAAATAATCAGGGCGGTAAACAGGCTGGCCAAAACCCCCAGGCTCAGGGTAACAGCAAAGCCCTTGACCGGCCCGGTGCCGAACTGAAAGAGCACGAGTGCCGCAATCAGGGTGGTGACATTAGCATCCAACACGGTCAGGCCCGCCCGATCGAATCCGGCGGCAATGGAGGCGCCGGGTGTTTTGCCCAGCCGCATTTCCTCGCGGATGCGCTCGAATATGATCACGTTGGCATCCACCGCCATACCGATGGTCAGAATAATCCCCGCGATACCGGGAAGGGTCAGGGTGGCGCCGAACGCGGCCAATCCGCCGGCAATCAGCAGGATATTTAAAATCAGGGCAAAATCGGCGATTAAGCCGGCTCCCTTGTAATAGATCACCATAAAAAGAACAACCAGGATGCCGCCCGCGATCATGGAGAGAAGGCCCGCGCGGATGGAGTCATGCCCAAGGCTGGGCCCCACGGTGCGCTCCTCGATGATCTTTACAGGCGCCGGAAGGGCGCCGGCCCGCAGCACAATCGCCAGGTCATGGGCCTCCTGGGTGGTAAAGTTGCCGGTGATCCGGGCCGTGCCGCCCGGTATCCGCTCCTGGATGACCGGTGCGGAATAGACCTTATCATCGAGCACAATGGCCAGCCGCCGCTTGACGTTCTCCCCGGTGATACGCTCAAAAGTCCGGGCGCCCTTGCGATCGAATTCAATGGAGACAAAGGGCTCGTTGAACTGCTGATCGATCTGAACCCGGGCATCGGTCAAATGGGCGCCGGTCAAAAGGGTCTGTTCTTTTACAAGATACGGCTGCGGCTTGGCGTCGACTGGGCTCTGGCTGGCTGTCTCCGCCTGGTAGAGGATCTCGCTTCCCGGCGGCACGTTGCCGTTTAAGGCGGCCCCCAGGTCATGTTCCTCATCCAGGAGCTTAAACTCAAGCTGCGCGGTCTTGCCGATCAACTCCTTGGCCCGCGCGGTATCCTTGATACCCGGCAGCTGAACCAGAATCCGGCGCTGGCCCTGGATTCGGATATCCGGCTCACTGACGCCGAACTCGTCAATGCGGTTTCGGATGGTTTCAAGGGCCTGCTCCGTGGCCTGCTTCTTGATCTCCTGCACCCATTCGTCTGTCAGCCCGATTTTAACCTCAAGACCGGCTTCCACCGGAGAGGTGGATTTTACTTCAACATCCGCATACTCGTTGCTTAAAATCTTGCGAATACCCTCAATTTCATCCCGGTCCATGATGGTCACCGAAAGCCCGGTCTCGCCCGCCGGCTTGATGCCCTGGTGCCGAATCCGCTCCTTGCGCAGCAAAGAGCGCAGCTCCTCACGGATGCGGTCCACGGTGCTTTCCACCGCCTTTTCCGTCTCAACCTCAAGCACCAGGTGCATGCCGCCCTTTAGGTCAAGGCCCAGGTTAATCTGTCTATGCGGCCACCAGCCGGGTTTGAATGTGGGGGCCACCAATACGGCGGCGATTATCAGAACCCCGAAAACAATCAGCAATCGCCAGGAAACATTTTTCAAACCGGATTCCTCTTGTAATATTAAAATAAGGTTTTAGGTGTTAGGTTTTTAGGTATTAGGCTTCAACTATAAGGCAATGCCATTAACCCGAGAGATCGGCCTGTTGGTCATTTCGAGCGCCAGCGAGAAATCTTTCTTTCAAGATTCCTCGTCGCTGTCGCTCCTCGGAATGACAGGGCGCCAAGTTGATATTAATGATATTGAGATGTAAGAGTCCAAAAAATAAATCCTTATTATATTATCTCAATGCTCAGTGCCTCAGATCTCAATGCCTTTTAGCAGGTTAAATTTTACAAATCAAGTTCAGTTGGTCGGCCCGGTGGCCGACCCTACAAAATTCCGGCATAATTGCCGTAGGGCAGGCCACTGTGCCTGCCGAAAAATCATATGGAACAAATTTTTGCCTTGCTTATTCCTCTTTTTTGGCCTGTGGGGCTTCCTGGGCGAGCGAGGCCACGCTGCCGCGGGTGATCTTGATGCGGACCTTCTCCGCGATCTCCACCGTTGCGTTTTGATCATCAATGTTGGTGATCCGGCCGTAGACGCCGCCGCTGGTAATTATCCGGTCGCCCTTTTTCAGGTTATTAACCATTTCCTGATGCGCCTTGGCCTTTTTCTGCTGGGGCCGGATCAAAAGAAAATAAAAAATCACGAACATCAGGATGATCGGCACCAGCGCGGCAAAACCGCCGCCCTGAGCGCCTTCGGCACCTGCACCGCCCTGCCCCATGGCATGGGCCAGGCCTATGAAATCAAAATCAAACATTTCTCCTCCTTAGATTCCAAGGAACTCAATAATATATTTCGTTATTCCCGATCATTTCGCCATTGTCATTCCGAGGAACGATAGTGCCGAGGAATCTTATTTAAAGATTTCTCGCTAACGCTCGAAATGACAGTATGGATAGATTTTGAGCACCTTTTTTAGTTGCTTTCTGCAGAAACTCTGTCTCGGCGCAATAAACCGCTCTTTAAAAGAACATCAAAAGAATCTCGAATAAGTTTTATGCAAACCCGAAATCAATGTAGGGGAAGGCTTCAGCCTTCCTGCTGTTTTTCCTAATACCTAATACCCAATACCTAACACCCAATTAACACCCAATCACTCCCACTCAATCCGGCTGTCGCCGGGGACCATGGTTTTATCCGCCCCTATGGTGATGTTAATATCCCGCCGCATTTCAAGGTCCAGAATCTCTTTCTTTTTCCGGTTGAGCAGGTAGTTGGCCACTTCCGGGGGAACATATCCTTTGGCATTGGTGATCTCTGTCTTAAGCGTCTCCAGCCGAAGGCGGCGCAGAAAACTGAGCCCCAGGGATTCCACGGACTGAATCACGCCGCGTCCCTGACAATGCGGACAGCGCTCAAAATTAATAAACCGGATGGAGGGCCGGATTCGCTGCCGGGACATCTCCATCAGGCCGAAGCGGGTGATCCGGCCCACCTTGTTGCGCGCCTTGTCCTCCTTAAGCTGGGCCTTCATCTGCTGCTCGACTTTTTGCTTATTCTTCTGCTCCCGCATGTCAATAAAGTCAATAACAATCAAACCGCCAAAATCCCGAAGCCGCAGCTGCCGGGCGATCTCTTCCGCAGCCTCCATGTTGGTAGCCAGGGCGGTCTCCTCAATGGAGCGCTTCTGGGTGGCTTTGCCGGAATTGACATCAATGGAGACCAGGGCCTCGGTCTGCTCAATCACGATGGTGCCGCCGGATTTTAAGCGGACCCGGTTTTCAAAAATCGAGGTGATCTGGTCTTCCAGCTGATGCTTGGTAAAAATCGGCTTATCCGCGGTGTAGCGCTTGACGATTTTCTTGTGCTGCGGTGAGACCATGTTGATGAAGTCCCGGATTTCATTATATACGGTTTCATCATCCACCAGAATTTCCGTGACTTCCGAGGTAAAATAATCCCGGATGGCCCGCTGTACCAGGGTCCGGTCCTTGTAGAGAAGCGCCGGCGGATCGGCATTCACCGCCTGCTTGTTGATGTTTTTCCAAAGGCGCATGAGATAGCGGCAATCATTATCAATCGCCGTCTTGGTGCAGTTCTGGCCGGCGGTGCGGATAATAATGCCGTACTCGTCCGGGATCTTCAGCTTGGCCACTATTTCCTTTAAGCGCTTGCGCTCCGCCTCGTCGCTGATTTTTCTTGAAACCCCGCGGTTTTTGGTGCCCGGCATTAAAACCGTATGCCGGCCGGGCAGAGAAATAAAGGTGGTGAGCATGGCCCCTTTATGCATGAACGGATCATTGGTGACCTGCACCAGCATCTCCTGGCCGCTTTGGACAATATTTTTAAGGGACTGATTCCCGGATGGATCATCCTTATAATAGTCCGGATGGATCTCCTGCTTCTGCAGGAAGCCGTGCTTTTCTGCGCCGTAATCCACGAATACGGCCTGCAGGCTCGGCTCCACCCGGGCCACCACCCCCTTATAGATATTGCCCTGGGTGATTTCGCGGGCGGTGGTTTCAATATGAAACTCCTCCAGCCGGTTACTTTTTACTTTGGCGATCCGGCATTCTTCCGGATCCACCGCATTGACAAGTATTTTAGCACTCATTGGATAAAATAATGACCTCCTGTGTTTGAATGCTTACCTTCATATGAAATAAGGCCAAACAAGTCAAATAATTTCTAATTTAAGCAGGTTGCAGGCTTGTTTTGGACTGCAAAGCACGGTAAATTTGTTCTGTCTTTTTTTAGGCAGGCACGGTGGCCTGCCCTACGGCGACATGCGTCGTAGAGTCGGCCACCGTGCCGACTGTCTGTCCGTTAACAGGACCGTGGTTATGGACTTTGCGGTTAGAACAAATTAGCCATGGACTGCAAAGCCATCCGTCTTGATATTTCAATTGCTTTATGGCATGAAACCAAATGGCACCTAAATTGAGTGTTCCAAATTTTTAAAATTTTTGCATTCTTTTAAGAGAGTTGACACGGCCAATCCTTATAAAAACTGACTTGGCTGATGTATATAAAAATGGCCCATTCCTTTAAGTCCCCCTTTTGAAAGGGGGATTTAGGGGGATTTAAAAGAAGTTTCAACCTTTTTCAAATTTAAATCCCCCCAATCCCCCCTTTTTCAAAGGGGGGCTGAGGCAGGCGCCTTTTTCAAAGGGGGGCTGAGGCAATTTGACAAGGCCGGCAATATCGGGATACTGAACCGTCAACCTTAAACCCTGAACCCTAAACCCTAAACCTTTAACCAAGAGTCAACCCATGGAAACACGATACGATCCGAAACAAATAGAGCCGAAATGGCAGTCTGTCTGGGATGATAACAAACAGTTCAAGGCCCGCGAAGACCCGTCCCGGGAAAAATATTATCTGCTGGAGATGTTTCCCTACCCCTCCGGCAAAATCCATATGGGCCACGTCCGAAACTACACCATCGGCGATGTCATCGCCCGGTACAAGCGCATGCGCGGGTTTAACGTGCTCCACCCCATGGGCTGGGATGCCTTCGGCATGCCGGCGGAAAACGCGGCCATCGCCAACAACACCCACCCGGCGAAATGGACCTATGCCAACATCGACGCCATGCGCGAGCAGTTAAAGCGCCTGGGATACAGCTATGACTGGGACCGGGAGATCGCCACCTGTGCGCCGCAATATTACAAATGGGAGCAGTGGCTGTTTCTCAAAATGTTTGAAAATGGGATGGCCTATCAGGGCGAATCCCATGTCAACTGGTGCGAAACCTGCCAGACCGTACTTGCCAATGAGCAGGTGGAAGCCGGCGAATGCTGGCGCTGCGGCAAGCCCGTGCGGCAGAAGAAGCTCACCCAGTGGTTTTTTAAAATCACCGACTATGCCGAGGATCTGCTGCAATACTGCGACAAGCTGCCCGGCTGGCCGGAAAAAGTGACCACCATGCAGAGAAACTGGATCGGCAAAAGTGTCGGTGCGGAAATCCGGTTTGCGGTCGAAGATTCAGATGAATCAATCGATGTGTTTACCACCCGGCCGGACACGATTTTCGGTGCTACGTTCATGTGCCTGGCCCCGGAGCATCCGCTGGTCAAACCCCTGTCCCGGGGAACCGGCCGAGAAGAAGAGGTGGATTCGTTTGTCGAGCGCATGGCGCTTCAAAGCCGCTCTGACCGGCTGCTTGAAAACTATGAAAAGGAGGGCTTGTTTATCGGCGCCTGGTGCAAAAACCCCATGACCGGCCGGCGCATGCCCGTCTATATCGCCAACTTTGCCTTAATGGAATACGGCACAGGGGCGGTTATGTCTGTTCCCGCCCATGACCAGCGCGATTTTGATTTTGCCCAAAAATACGACTTAGAGATCGTGCCGGTTATCTGCCCCAGGGATACGCCGGTTGAACAGGTGGCGCAGACCGAAGCCTATGCGGACGAAGGCCTGCTGGTCAACTCCGGCGACTTTACCGGTATGGAGAGCGGTGCAGCCAAGGATGCCATTACCGACTACTTTGAAAAGCATAGCATCGGAAAAAAAGCGATCTCCTATCGGATACGGGACTGGGGCATCTCCCGGCAGCGATACTGGGGCGCGCCCATTCCGATCATCCACTGCGACGCCTGTGGCGCGGTGCCGGTATCAGAGGCGGATCTGCCGGTGGTCCTTCCCGAAGACGTGGATCTGCTTGAAGGCGGCGGATCGCCCCTTGCCACCACGGATTCCTTTGTCAACACCACCTGCCCCAGGTGCGGGGCGCCGGCCCGGCGCGAGACCGATACCATGGATACGTTTGTGGAGTCCTCCTGGTATTTTGAGCGCTACTGCAGCCCGCATCATGACGCAGGCATGTTCGACCCTGAAGCGGTGGGCTACTGGATGCCGGTGGATCAGTACATCGGCGGGGTGGAGCATGCGGTGATGCACCTGCTCTACTCCCGCTATTTTACCCGGGTGTTAAAAGACATGAGGCTGGTGGATTTCAAGGAGCCCTTCACCCGGCTTCTGACCCAGGGCATGGTCTGCAAGGAGACCGTAAAATGCCCGGAGCACGGGTTTCTCTATCCGGAGGAGACCGATTTCCGGAATGATCAGCCCTATTGCCGGATGTGCGGGAGCCTGGCCGAAGTGGGCCGGGTGGAGAAGATGTCCAAATCCAAAAAAAACGTGATCGACCCCAATGTGCTGCTGGAAGAATACGGCGCGGACACGGTGCGGCTCTTCTGCCTGTTTGCCGCCCCGCCGGAGCGGAGCCTTGAGTGGAGCGAGCAGGGGGTTGAAGGCGGATTCCGGTTTTTAAACCGGGTCTGGCGGCTGATTAAGGATCTTCAGGCCGATATTGAAACAGTCAAGCCGTTTGACGGCGATTTGGCGGATTTGGATCAGGCATCCAAAAAACTTTTCGCCAAAACCCACCAGACCATTCAAAAGGTCACCACGGACATCGAGGAGCGGTTTCACTTCAACACCGCGATCAGTGCGGTGATGGAGCTGGTAAACGCCATGTACACGGCTGACCTGGATCTGAAGAAGGAACAGGCCGCCGGCGTCATGCGGCATGCGGTGGAAACGGTGGTGCTTTTGCTGGCGCCTGTGGTGCCGCATATCACGGAAGAGCTCTGGGCGGCCATGGGTTATGCGCCCGGCACCCTGTCTGCCGCCTGGTGGCCGGAGTTTCGCGAGGATGCCCTGGTATCAGACACCAAGCAGATGGTGGTTCAGGTAAACGGCAAGCTCCGGGGCCGGTTTGAAATCGCCGCGGATGCCGATGAGGAGGCTATCAAGGAGCACGCCCTGGCCGATGAAAACGTCCGGCGCTTCACCGAAGGCAAAGACATCAAAAAGATTATCGTGGTTAAGGATAAGCTGGTGAATGTGGTGGTATGACCGCCGCAGCGGCACTTTTTCATGACATAACGCCCTGATTCGTACTCGTAATCGTACTCGTACTCGGATATGATTATCGCCGGCTGTTTATCACTTTTTATCTCCGCCAATAACTAAACGCTCTGTCATTTCGAGCGACAGCGAGAAATCTTTTGAACGAAAAACAGTTTTATGTTTACATACTCACCAACTGGAACAATAGGGTCATGTACACAGGCATAACCAGCGATTTGAAAAAACGCATTTATCAGCACCAAAACAAATCAGCCGATGGCTTTACCCAAAAATATAATGTTTTCAAACTGGTCTATTTTGAAACGGTAAAAGAGGTAAGATCTGCGATTGCCAGGGAAAAGGAAATAAAGGGGTGGCGAAGAAGCAAAAAGGATCAACTGGTGAGCCAAACGAATCCGGAATGGAAGGATTTGAGCTTTGAATTATAGAAGATTCCTCGGCGCTCACGCGCCTCGGAATGACATAGCGGAAAACTTGTGCCGCGCCTCGGAATGACATAGGGAAAACTTATGCCACGTCTTGGAATGACATAGCGGGAAACTTGTGCCACGCCTCGATAATGACATAGGGAAAACTTATGCCACGCCTTGGAATGACAGGGCGGAAAGATTGAGGCATAGGAAATTACAAAGCGGCAGCCTGACGGCTTATGGAATGGCAATACACAATGCCCTATACTACGGCAATGAATTACGGGGAATCATTATTGCCGGCCGTTTATCACTTTTTATCTCCGCCAATAACTAAACGCTCTGTCATTTCGAGCGACAGCGAGAAATCTTTTTTTCAAGATTCCTCGGCGCTCACGCGCCTCGGAATGACATAGCGGAAAACTTGTGCCGCGCCTCGAATGACATAGCGGAAAGATGAAATCAACGCGATGATCAGATATAGAGCAAAAACTATTAAACTGGTTACCAAAACAACCCGAATAAAATAAGCTTATAACATTTATGCTGCCCCGAATAATACTTATTGCCCTTTCTTCAGCTTTACTGCTGACAGCCGCCTGCGGCTATCACTTTTCCGGCGGGGGGGATCTGCCGGAAGGCATAAAGACGGTAAGCATCGGTATATTCGAGAACAGAAGCGGGGAGACGGGCATTGAAACCCTGTTGACCAATGACCTGGTCAACCAGTTCACCCGGTTTAAAAATATCCGGATTGTTGACAGAAGCGAGGCGGAAGCGCTTTTAACCGGCACCATCAAAAATGCCAGAATCCGCACCATTGCCCATAAAAGCCCCACGCAGGCGGCGGAGCGGCGCATCACGCTGTTTCTGGATGTGGAGCTGCGGGATCCCGGGGGCAAAAAAATCTGGTCCGCCAACGATATTTCCGCCAGCGACGCCTATGAAGTCGCCCCCGAGAAATGGCGGACCGAACAAAATAAAAAATCCGCTATTGCCGTTCTTTCCGAACGTGTGGCAGAGCGGATTTATTACCGGTTAACGGATCGGTTTTAAGCGGCGGAGAGCTGATTAATGCGCCGGGCCAGCCGGGATTTTCTGCGGGCGGCGGTTTTCTTATGAATGACCCCTTTTTTCGCGGCCTTATCAATCACGGATTTCGTGCGGTTCAATTCATTGGCCAGGGCCTCGATGTCCCCGCTTTTTTCCGCGCTCGCGAGTTTTTTGGTAGCGGTTTTCATCCGGGTTTTGACCGCCCGGTTCTGCAGCCGACGGTTTTCATTCTGCCGAATCCGCTTGATCGCTGACTTATGATGTGCCAATAGTATCACTCCTTTTTGATTTTTTTCGATAGAGATAAATTGGACAGATACCCGATTCCATGGATCATGTCAATAAAAATTGTAAAAATTGTGTAGCGCCCACGGTAAATTTGTTCTGGCGATAAACCCCATAACTATGGGGTTCATCGCATGTAAGGTCGGCACGGTGGCCGACCCTACACAATTCGTAGTAGGCGGGGCCACCGTGCCCGCCTGAAAAACAGAGCAATTCGTAGGGCGGGGCCACCGTGCCCGCCTTAAAAATAGAGCGGGGCCACCGTGCCCGCCTGAAAAACAGATAGAACAAATTGACCATGGTGCAGCGCCTGTCAGCCCAAACCGGATTCATTGGAACATTAACCTACGGCATTCTTGATCTGAATCTTCTATGAGCTCCGAAAAGAAAAAACTCACCAAAGCCGCAGGCGTGATCGGCATTGCCACGCTCTTGAGCCGGATCATGGGGTTTATCCGGGACATGGTCATAGCCTGGTTTTTCGGGGCCGGTCTTTTATCTGACGCATTTTTTGTGGCCTTCCGGATTCCAAACCTCCTGCGGCGGCTGTTAGCGGAAGGCTCGCTCTCCATTGCCTTCGTCCCGGTCTTCACCGAATACCTGAACCGGGACGGCCGGGCGGAGGCCTTTAAAATGGCCCGGTCCACCCTTCGGGTCCTCTCCATCCTGCTGGTGCTGCTGACCATTGCCGGCATCCTGGCCGCCCCCTGGATCGTCCGGGGGGTGGCCCCGGGATTTAGCGGCGACAAATTCAGTCTCACCGTAAACCTTACGCGGATCATGTTTCCCTATATCTTTTTTATCTGCCTGGTGGCCCTTTCCATGGGCATTCTAAATGCGCTCGGCCATTTTGCCGCCCCGGCCCTTGCCCCGGTATTTTTGAATGTGGCTATCATCGGCTCGGTCCTGTTTATCGCCCCGCACATGGAGACCCCGGTTGCGGGCCTTGCGATCGGCGTATTGATCGGCGGTTTTTTGCAGATACTTTTGCAGGTCCCGTTTTTAATCAAAAAAGGCTTCCGGTTCTGGCAGAAGGCCCCGATCTATCACCCCGGAGTCAAGCGTATCGGCAGACTCATGGGGCCGGCGGTCTTCGGCGCCGCAGTCTATCAGATCAACATCCTGATCGGCACGCTGCTCGCCTCGCTCCTGCCCGAAGGCAGCGTCTCCTACCTCTACTATGCGGACCGGCTGGTGCAGTTTCCCCTGGGGATCTTTGCCATTTCCATGTCCGTGGCCGTGCTGCCGAGCCTCTCACGCCAGGCCGCGGCAAATGATTTTACCGCCCTTGCCGACACTTTCAGCTATGCGATCCGCCTGATCTTTTTCATCACCCTGCCGGCCATGATCGGCTTGATTGTTTTGCGCGAGCCGATTGTGGCGCTTCTTTTCCAGCGCGGGGAGTTCGGCGCGGACAGCACCCGGCTCACCGCCTATGCGCTGATCTTTTACAGCGCCGGGCTCTGGGCGTTTTCTGCCGTGCGGGTTGTGGTATCCACCTTTTATTCGCTGCAGGATACGGTAACACCCGTCAAAATGGCCTCCATCTCGATTATCGCCAATATCCTGCTGAGCCTCTTGTTAATGGGGCCGTTAAGCCACGGGGGGCTGGCCCTGGCCACGTCTCTTGCCTCCATGCTAAACTTCTGTCTGCTGGTATGGGTGCTTCGCCGCCGGCTGGGGGAACTAAACGGGAAAACAATAATTGAATCCGTCGCAAAATCCGTGATATGTGCGTTAGTGATGGGCGGGGCATTGGGCTATTTACTCTATCTGTTCCCCCTGCCCCCGGGCGCATCCCTATATCAACTGCTCGGGGGGACAGCCCTGGGCGTCATCCTGGGCATAAGCATTTACGGGATTTGCGCATATGCCCTGCGATGCCCGGAACTAAAAGATATCACCCGAATGATAAAAAAGGAGCCCCTGGCATGACATTTAAGCCATGGCAGCTAAAGATCGGACTGGCCGCCGCAATTCTAATTCTCGCGGCGTATCTGGGGGCGATCCTGTTCGGGGATAACGGCCTGATTGCGCTCAACCGGAAAAAAGCACGGCTGGAAAAGATTCAGGCGGAAAACCGGGTTATTGAAAAAGAGAACCGCGCCCTTTACCGCCGCGTCAACCGCCTGAAAAACGACCCCGCCTACCTGGAATACATCATCCGCCAGGAATTGTCCCTGGTCGGCGAGGATGAGATCGTGTTTAAGTTCAAAAAAGAGTGATAAAAAATCCCCCTAAATCCCCCTTTACGAACCGTGAACCCTTAATTCACTTCCGCAGCGACCGCAGGATATCTTTTATCGAATCCGGGTACTCATCCCGCTGGAGGCGCCGGACCATCTTTAAGGCGGTTTTGCCGAAAACGGGAATCCGCCAGATATAGGGCAGCGTAAAATCAATATTTAAAAGTTTGGCCGCCCCGGGCCGCAGCTTGCTGTCGCTGCTGGCCTGGGTATCGGATTCAGACACCAGGGCATCCATGGAAAAATGCACCCGAACCCCGGATCGGCGCGGCCCTTTTTGAGGCGAAGGGCCGGATTTTGCGGATTTTGCCTTGCCGTTGCCGGGATTTTCTTCCCCGCCCTTGTTTTCCATGCCTTCAACCACCTCAAATGCGCGATCCACCTTTTCTTCATTCTGGCTGGCGTCACCCATGTATCTTTCTCCCTGTTTTAACAATTGTCTGAGCGATATTTTCAATATCCGCGATGGCGTTTTCCACCTGCTGGCGGTTTTTTTTGTTGTTTTCCACAAGTTTTGAATATTCGTGTAAATTCAGGCCCTGCCGGTTAAAATTCTCATACACCGCCCGGCTGGGATACACCGCATCCAGGCAGGATATGTACATGGGCAGGATCTCATCAAAATACTCAAAACATTTTTGGGGGCTTACCCGGGGATGCACAAATACCGGCAGCACATAAAAATGCGCCCGCTTCTCGGGCACCGCCTTGATAATCTGCTGAACAATCGGATACAGATTATTCATAAATGCGGTCTCATCGTTGGTCGAGGTCCGGAGCGGAATAATCACCAGGTCACAGAATGCGCAGGCAAACCGGGTATGGAGTTTGCCCGTGCCCTCGCCCGGAATATCCATGATCATCAGGTCATTGTGGGCGGAAATCGCCTTAATCCCCTGCTGGAACACCTCCTTCTGGCTGCTCGAAATATGGTGAAAGGATACATGCCCGGAATTATACCCCGACTCCTGGCGCTCATCCCACCAGTTTTTAAGCGTTCCCTGGGAATCGAGCTCCACCAGGGCGATACTTTCAAACACCCGGTGCATGGTCCGGGAAAATGCCGTGTTCACAGCCAGCGTACTTTTGCCGGTGCCCCCTTTTGTCTGCACAAAACCGATGATCATTCCGCTATTCATCCATTCCGCCGGCTGCGGCCTGCTTCATCTTCACCGGGTCATGGCCCTTTCGGGCGGCCTTGGCCAGGCGCGCGACCTCGGCGATATCCGCATCCGAATACACGCCGTTTACCCCGGAGATGGCCGCCAGGCGCATGCCGTGCTTTAAGCCCAGCTTATAAATCTCTTTTACCTTCTGCCATTCGATCTCGCGGCCGATGGTATAGGTTTCAAACCGGCCCTCAAGCGCCAGCACGATGGTCTCGGCCAGACAGGCATAGGCCACCTTGGGCGGAAGGCCAATATCGCGCATCTCCACATTCTCTCCGGGCAGCAGGATTTCGCCCGACTCGATGACCAGAACATCCGGCCGCTTGGCCACATCCTCGGCGGAAAGATCCAGGGGCCGGGCCACGTCCGTAATAATGCAGCCGGGTTTGACCTGCATGATATCAATGACGCTTTTGCCGCCGCCCGCGGAGGTGGCGGTTACAATCACATCCATGTCCTCAAGAAACTTGTCCGCCCGGGTGGAAATCTCCACCTTCACATCCGGGGTCTCTTCCTGGATGGACTCTTTCAAAGCCAAAAGTTTGGAATGGCGGATATCCACCATATAAACCTCTTTAAAGGCCATGGCGAGAAGCCGGCAGCAGACGGAGCCGATGGAGCCGGTGGCGCCCACTACCATGGCTTTGCCGTGAAGTTTCTTGCTCCGCTGATCCACTTCGAGAAGCCCCATACGGCGTCCGGCATCCGCGGCCGCCCACAAAGCGCCCGATGCGCTGTAGCTGTTTCCCGTGGTAATGGGAATATCGGCCTTTTTGGCCACCGTAATGCCGGCATCGCCCACCACCTTGGTGAAAGCGCCCAGCCCCATAATCTGCGCGCCCATGCGCTTGGCCAGCCTGGCGGCCTGCAAGAGCCGCTTATAAGTAAATTCCGGCGTGTGCGCGAGCATCTGCTTGGGCGTTCCGCCCACCGTGATCAGCCACCCCTCGGCTTCAACGCCGGTGGGGGATTTGATGCCGCTCATCTTTGTATAGACGAATGCGGGTGAATAGGCCATGGCCTTTTCCACGGTGTCCATAAAAAACGAAGGGGCGTATCTTGCCGCCAGTTCGATATTCGGATCTTTTCTTAGCTGCTCCTGGGAGAGCGGATGGATCACAAAGGCAAAGCGGTTGACCCGCCGGAATTCCCCCTGGGGATAAATCACCCGCGGGTCCATGTGCTGCTCGCTGATCACCTCGAGCAAATCGTCATCCGTGATTTTATCCAGCGACATATCCAATGCCGCAGCGATCATGGCCTCCAGCACATTAAAGCCCACCACCTGCTCAAGGATCTTGGGCGTGCAGTCAAACACCACATCCACGCCGCGTTCCTGTAAAAATTTGACCCGCTCCGGATAGGCGGTGGCGGTTATCACGATCTTACCGCCCAGCTCCTCCAGCGAGCAATGCGCCAGGTACTCATAGAAATTGTTGGACGGCACCACCAGCACCTGAGAATTCTGTATGGCCTTGCAGACCACATAGTCATTCCATTTTTTAAGCGGCACCGCGGAGATGGACAGCCGTTTGGTGGGCACCCACTCCAGCACATCGTGGACGCCTTTGGCATAGGTATGCAGGTCATCCATGGAGTTTAAGAGCTTGGGGATTCCGTTTTCAAACACCGGATCGGCAAAGCTCAGATTATCCGTGTATTCGGAAAGCACCTTGGCGATGTTGTAGTTGATCAGGCCGGACATGAAAAGCGTCTTGCGGTGGTTGAAATAGTTGTTGCCGAATTTGAACTGCAGATGCCGGATCGCCCATTCAAAAGACACCCGGCGCAAAGATTCCCCCGTGGTCAGCGGGGAGTTGATCTGAGCCCGCAGTTTATTGATTTTTCGTTTCTGCTGCTCCACCAGCCGATTGGAGCCCATAGCATAGCCAAAATTCACACCGCCCAGGCCGAGGGCATCCGCCTGCGTGTCCCAATCCTTAAGGTATTCAGCCGCCACATCGGGGTCCCCGTCGGTGCCGAGGCGCTTAATATTAAACTGCTGCCCGAGGAATTCGGTCTCGAATTCATAATCATCCGAACTGGATCCCAGGCTGATACTCACGATCTGCTTCACTGTCGCCCCCTCCTTATTTAAGGTTTCTATCATTGCACCCTAATGTCATTAACGGCATAACTTTCCGCCCTGTCATTCCGAGGAGCGCGAGCGACGAGGAATCTTAAGATTTCTCGCTGGCGCTCGAAATGACAGTATGGAATCATTCGGAGCCGTCATTTCGTATGGCATTGGCCGGGCATGTATACATGGCCTCTTCGCACAACTCGAACTCCGCGGCATCTTGCGGCTGCTTGTATACATAGCTGTGCGAGATGGATAGGTTTTGATCCATATTTTCCTGAAAATTATCGGGGGCAATGCCGCCGCACAGGGTGCACCCGATGCAGACCCTGGCTACATAAAAAGGCCCGGCCGCATTGATTTGAAACTTTTCCGTATTATCCGGCATGGTGAAACGGTGTTCATATAAATAAAAATTGTTCTACTTAATAAGTAATAGTGTTTATAAGATCCGAAATCAATAACAGGAATGCCCTCTGCTGTCAAATCTAAAAAATTGACGCAGAGGTTATATTTTGTGGAATTCTATAAAGTTAGGGGGATGGCCGGGCCTCAGGCATAGCTTTTATAGACCGCCTTCATCCAGCCCTCATAAAGCCGCCGGCGCTCGTCTTCGCCCATTCGGCTGTCCCACTGGCGGGCGATTTCCCAGTGCCTGCGCAATTCCTGAAGATCCGACCAGAATCCCACGGCAAGCCCTGCGGCATAGGCCGCACCCAGCACAGTGGTCTCCCCGTTTTTCGGGCATATCACCGGCAGGCCCAGAATATCGGACTGAAACTGCATCAAGAGGTTATTGGCCACCATCCCGCCATCCACTTTCAAGGCTTTCAGCTGGATGCCGGAATCCTTTTCCATGGCCTCAAAAATCTCCCGGGCCTGAAACGCGCTGGCCTCCAGGGCGGCGCGGGCGATATGGCCCTTGTTGATGTAATGGGTAAGCCCCGTGATCACGCCCCGGGCATCGCTTCGCCAGTGCGGGGCAAAGAGGCCGGAAAACGCGGGCACGAAATAGATGCCCCCATTGTCATCCACGGTCTGCGCCAGGGACTCGATCTCTTCTGAGGCGGTAATCAGCCCCAGATTGTCCCGCACCCACTGGATCAGGGAGCCGGCGATGGCAATCGAGCCTTCCAGCGCATACACCGGGGGCTTGTCACCGATCCGATAGGCCGGCGTGGTCAGCAGCCCGTGGGTGGAATGCACCATCTGCCCGCCGGTGTTCATTAAAAGGAAACAGCCGGTACCATAGGTATTCTTGGCCTCTCCCGGCGTAAAACAGGCCTGGCCGAAAAGCGCGGCCTGCTGATCCCCCAGAATTCCGGCCAGCGGAATTTTTTCGCCAAACACCCCGTCCGGCGCGGTATGGCCGTAGACTTCACTGGAGGACCGGATCTCAGGCAGGATCCTATCGGAGAGATCCATGGCGGAAAGCATTTCCGGATCCCAGGCCAGGGTCTCGATATTCATGAGCATGGTCCGGCTCGCGTTGGAGACATCCGTAATATGGATGCCGCCGTCCGGCCCGCCGGACAGCCACCACATGAGCCAGGCATCCATATTGCCGAACAGGACTTCGCCCCTTTCCATGGCGGATTTAAGCCCGTCCACATGCTCAATCAGCCACTTGATCTTGGGCCCTGAGAAATAGGTGGACAGCGGCAGGCCCACCCGATCCCGGAAGCATCCCATATCCCCGTCAGCCGCCAGTCTTTGGCATATGGCCTCGGTGCGGGTATCCAGCCACACGATCGCGTTATAATAGGGCTTGCCGGTTTTGGGATCCCAGAGCACAGTGGTCTCCCGCTGGTTGGTAATGCCCACGGCCGAAAGCTGGCCCGGTTTGATGTCCGCGGCGTTAAGCCCCTGCCGGATCACCTCATAGGCCCGGTCCCGGATCTCTATGGGGTCATGTTCCACCCACCCGGGCTTTGGGTAAATCTGCCGGTGTTCCAGCTGGGCGCGGGATACAATTTTTCCGTGATGATCAAATACGAAAAACCGGGTGCTGGTGGTTCCCTGGTCCACCGCCCCCACATAGGCTGGCTTTGTCATATAATCTTCTCCTTAAGATTGTTCCCCCGGCTGCAAGCGGGGTCATAAGGTGATAAAGGCACTGAGGCACTGAGGCACTGAGGCACTGAGGCACTAAGGTACTAAGGTACTAAGGCACTGAGTATATGAGATTTATTCCTTTGCCCTTTAACCATATCAATATCGTTAACTTCAGCCTTCCGCCGCTGTCATTTCGAGGAACGACAGTGACGAGAAATCTTGCAATTGTAAAATTTCTCGCTGCCGCTCGATATTACAACCAAGCCCGTTTCCACTCTTAAGTTAATGGCAATGGGTTTTAACTTACATATTAAGCACTTTACGTAAAGTTTTTTCTATTGAGGAAGCAGCCCCAACTGCTACAATTTACCCTTTACGTAACATGGATATTGATTTTTGTTGTAAATCTTGTTAAACAGGCTTAAAATAAGATTCAGAAAATATTTGGCATATTAGTTGCCCAGCAATTCAGGATAAACAACCCAATGGATAAGAAAAAACAGATGAATAAAGAAATAACAGAGGCGACGCATCCGAATAAACAGCCTGTCGCCAGGCCGCCTTCCCTGAATAATTTTAACTTGGAGTTTTCAATAAATATCGTTTCCAGCCAGGTCCAGCGCATCCGAAAATCCGCGGTGCGGTTTGTGGCCAACGATCTGTTCACCCGATGGATTAACTTTACCTATGACTTTTACAGCAAAATCTATGAGGGCCAGCTGCGGCTGGGGCTTCCCGTATCCCAGGAGCTGCTTAAATCCCGTGAGGAAATCCGCGCCCGGGCGGCCGGCAAACTGGCGCTGACCCTGTATCATATATTCCTCCAGGTCACGGGGATCAGAGTGCCGCGAAGCGGGATTAAAGACATATTGATCACCGAATTGGAAGCCGGCAATCTGCAGCTTACCGAAAACGTTATCATCCTGACCCGCAGCCAGCTGAAATACCTGGCAATAAACCGGTGTAAAATACCCGGCTATTTTTTCTCAGCCATTCTGGAGGAGGCCACCAGTCGGCGCATCCTTAAGGAAACCCTTAAAAACAACCGCCTGCCGGCCTATTTTGACAGCGAAATCGAGGAAAACACCCAAAACGGCCGGGGGGATTATGAATTCGTTTTTTACCGGGATTATACCGAGGAAGGCAAGGAAATCAAATTCCGCCGGCTTGTGAGCATTGAAGATGTTACCTCCGGCGACAACCGGCCGTCCGTACTCATGATCCCGGGCTTTGTTAATAACAGCAACTGCTATGACCTCTCCAACAAACAGTCTTTGGCCAAGGATATGGCGGATAAAGGGCATTGGGTCTATTTATTCGATCCCCGCGGCATGGGCATCAACCAGGGCAAATTCGACCCCTGGTATACCGTGGACACGCTGATTGACTATGATCTGCCCACGGTGCTGCAATTTATTTATCAGCGCAGCAAGAAAAAACCCTCGGTTCTGGTTGGCCATAGCATGGGGGGGATTATCGCCGAAAACATGGTGCTGAACTGGAGCCTTCGGCGGCATTTAAACCATATCGACGATCTCACCGCCGAGCAGAAAGCCCTGCTCAACCAGCTGCTGCCGGCGGCGGACGTGGCCGCCGAAAATCTGAAGCAGGTCCGCGGCATCATCTCCATGGGGTCTCCCAAATTCTTCAACCGGCATTCCCATGTTATTTTCCCGACCATGTTGTGGCTAAACCATCTGTCCCGCATCTTCCGGCTGCAGCAGGTGCCGGTTAAAGAGGCCATGATGTTTTTGTCCAATATGCCGGGGTTGAGCCAGGCCACGAATCAGCTGGTGAAAACCAATGTGGGCGATCTCAATTTCCTCATGTGCCCGGAGAACCATATTTCCGACAATAACTTCTTCACCAAACAATACATCCATAATGCCATTGAATCCGTGCCGTTGGGACTGGGATTTCAGTTTCTCAAAGCCATCTACAACGGCGAAGGGTTCAAGCGCATGGACCAGAGCCGGTTCAACTATTCCACCCATCTCAACTACTTTTCAAAGGATATCCCCCTGTTTCATATCTGGGGGGATAAGGACCCGCTGGCGCCGCCGGATAATGTGTATTACAGCAAATCATACCCGCATAAGCGCAAGAAAATCTATCATATTGAATCCTATCGGGATATTGAGCGGATTGATATTGCGGACACCAGAAGCCAGGTGATCGATTTTGTGATTGAAAACGCCAATCACCTGGATCTGCTCTATGGGAAAGTGGCCCAGGAAATCGTCTATCCGCTCCTCTTAAAAATCATCGAACAGGTCTGGGGCGACTGGTCGTATGAGGCCATGAAAAAAGATTCCGCCGCGTAATTTGTTTTTTGGGGCCGCGAGAGATTGATTGCTTTTTCCAAGTCACTTCACGGATATTAGGTTTTGGGTATTAGGTATTAGGTATTAGGTATTAGGTATTAGGTTAATGAAATCAAGAATTTATGGTCGGCCCGGTGGCCGACCCTACGATGGATCAGGTTTTTTCCCATTCGTAGGGCGGGCCACCGTGCCCGCCTGAAAAGGGATATCCACTGTGCTAAAAAAATTACTCGCTGCAATGGGAATTTTAATCGCGCTGCTGGTGGTTTACCTGCTGACCTGGCCGGTGCCCATTGACCCCAAAGCCTGGGAGACTCCGCCGAATCCGGGATATACGGGCGATTTTAAATCCAATACCCGGCTCTCCGGCATTGAAAAGCTTCCCCTGGCAGGCCTCCATGGACCGGAGGATATCGCCGTTGATAAACAGGGCCGTATCTATGCCCCCACCCATGAGGGGATCATCGTCCGACTGGAAAACGCTTCGGCAGAACCGGAAAAATGGGCGGATACCGGCGGCCGGCCCCTGGGCATTGAATTTGACGCAGCCGGCAGCCTGATTGTGGCGGACGGCTATCGCGGCCTGCTGTCCGTGGCGCCATCCGGAGAGATCACCGTCCTTGCCACCGAGGCGGATGGCCGGCCCATCCGATATGCGGATGATGTGGATGTGGCAAAAGACGGAAAAATCTATTTTTCAGACGCCTCCGCCAAATTTTCGCCGGCGGATTTCGGGGGCACACTGGCGACCAGTCTAGTGGATATCATGGAACACGGCGGACACGGCCGCCTCCTGGTTTATGAGCCGGCCACCGGAAACACCAAAACCCTTGCTGACGGCATCAATTTTGCCAATGGCGTGGCAGTCAGCCCGGACCAGCGGTATGTGCTGGTCAATGAGACCGGCACCTATCGGGTACTTCGCTACTGGCTGACCGGCCCCGACAAAGGAACGGTTGAACCCCTGATTGAAGCCCTGCCCGGATTTCCGGATAACATCGCCGCCGGCAGGGACGGCCGGTTCTGGGTGGCGTTTGTTTCCCCCCGCAATCCCCTGCTGGACAAGCTCTCGGACAAGCCGCTGATCCGGAAAATGATTCAGCGGATCCCGGTGCCGCTTCGGCCCAAGCCCGCCCACTATGGGCATGTGATGGCCATTGACGAGAACGGCCGGGTCGTCCAAAACCTCCAGCATCCGAATCCGGCGGTACCGTTGAACACCAGTGTCACTGAAACCGATAGGTACCTCTACATCGGCAGCCTGACCACAGATTTTATTCCCCGGCTGCCCAAATCCAGGGCCGGGCTCTAAACCGCGCAGACCCCATAATAACGCCCCCCCTCTTGCTTTCCGCCAAAACTGTCCTATCTTATATAGCGTAAACGCGGTAACAAAGTGACTCAGCTTCAATGACGTTAACATAAAAGTAAAAATTGGCTCGGTTGTCATTTCGAGCGCCAGCGAGAAATTTTATAATTAGATGATTTTTTAAGATTTCTCGTCACTGTCGTTCCTCGAAATGACAGCAGCAGATGGTCGAAATTAATGTCATTGTGCCCGGCTCAATGACTGATCGTTAAAACCTAAATTTATATCGGGAGCGTAATTTATGGGTAGCCGAATTCGAACATTAACGCTGATGACGGTGCTTACCGTCCTTATCATGTGGGTTGGCCAAATGATCGGCGGCACCGGGGGGATGATTATCGCCCTGCTGTTTGCCGGCGGCATTAATTTCTTTTCCTACTACTATTCGGACAAGATGGTCCTTAAAATGTACCGGGCCCAGCCGGTTACCCGGCAGGATGCCCCGGATCTCTATGGCCTTGTGGAAAACCTGGCCGCTAAGGCCGATCTCCCCATGCCCACGCTCTATATTATCCCGCAGCAGTCGCCGAACGCGTTTGCCACCGGACGGAACCCCCAAAATGCAGTGGTTGCGGTCACGGAGGGACTGCTTCGGTATATGAACCGGGATGAACTGGCCGGGGTTATCGCCCATGAACTGGGCCACGTTAAAAACCGGGACATGCTGATTCAAACCATTGCCGCGACTATGGCGGGGGCGGTGATGATGCTTGCCACCTTTGCCCGTTGGTCGGCCATATTCGGGGGCATGGGCGGCGGAGACAACGAAGAAGGGGGCGGCATTATCGGGCTCTTGGCGATGTCCATTATTGCCCCGCTGGCGGCCATGCTGATTCAGATGGCCATTTCGCGATCCCGCGAATATTTAGCAGACAGCACGTCCGCCCAGATCACCGGCAACTCCGAAGGGCTGGCGCGGGCGCTGGATAAACTGGGGGCCTATTCCAAAAAGATACCCATGCAGGCAGAACCGGCTACGGCGCACATGTTTATCAGCAACCCGCTTTCCGGCCAAAGCCTGATGCATCTGTTTTCCACTCATCCGCCCATTGAAAAACGGATTGCGCGTCTTACCGGCGGCGGATCCGGCGGCAGTAATGCTTCAGCCGGACCGGAGGAAAAAACCATGAGCGATACGGCCAGAAACTTCTGGAACCGGCTGTCATGATGGGGGGTCGTTAATAACTCCCTTAAAATACGTGTTATGCTTATTTACTTTCCGATTTAACATGTTTATGCATAAATATTGCCGCGCTGAAATTCCGGTCTATGCATGAACATCTGATTTTTCCGCGGGAGCATATTAACCTAAACCCACGGTGACTCTGTTCCGGCTAAGGTCGGCACGGTGGCCGACCCTACAGAAGGGCGTATTCTCTCGTAGGGCAGGCCACCGTGCCTGCCGGAAAAATAGCACAAATTTACCGTGCATATTAACCCGTAAAGGTTGACAGACTATGGACACCATCAAAATTTTGCTCGCTGATCATCATCTAATGGTAAGAGAGGGGTTGAAGGCGCTGCTGGATCGGGAAAGTCAGTTTGAAGTCGTCGGGGAAGCCGCCAACAGTCAGGAAGCATTGGAGCGCGTTAAATCCGATAAACCGGATATCGTGCTGCTGGATTTAACCCTGCCGATCCTGACGCGATTTGATACCATTCAGCTCATCAAAGAGGCCTCGGCGCAAACCAGCGTAATCGTGGTGAGCAACAGCATCAAGCAGTCCCATGTGCGACAGGCGCTTCATGGCGGTGCCCGGGGCTACATCCTCAAAACATCTGATTTTCAAGAACTCGGTGAGGCGATTCAGGCAATTCATCAGGGCGGCTACTATTTGAGCCCGGAAATCAAAACCGATATTATCGATCATTTCATTAAACAAACCGATGAAGGCCCGGTCCACGACAAATACAACCTCCTTACCCGGCGCGAAAAGGAAGTGTTCCGGATGCTGATTGCCGGCAATACCACAGATGAGATCGCCCAACTGCTTTATATCAGCCCGAAAACCGTTGCCAAGCACCGATCCAACCTCATGGAGAAACTGGAAATTTTTAACATCGCCAGCCTGGTCCGCTACGCCATGAAAATCGGCGTGCTGGACGAGGAGGGTTTAGGGTCTAAGGTCTAAGGTGTAAGGTTTAGGGTTTAGGGTGTAAAGGCCGTAGGGCGGATAAGCGCCAGCGCATCCGCCGCCAGCCGAGCGCCTACCAGCCCCAGGTCAAATACTTGTGAATGGAATCCGCGGCCGCGCGGCCCGCGCCCATGGCCAGAATCACGGTGGCCTGGCCGGTCACGATATCCCCGCCGGCCCATACGCCCGGTTTGGTGGTTTTTCCGGTTTCCTCATCCGCAATAATATAGCCGCGCTTGGTTAGCGCAATCTCCGGGTCTGACTGGGTCAGCACCGGATTGGCACCGGCCCCCACGGCCACCACCGCCAGATCACAATCCAGAATAAATTCAGAGCCTTCGATCGGCACCGGCCGGCGGCGGCCCGACTCATCCGGTTCGCCAAGCTCCATCTGTATGCATTCCATGCTGGTGACCCGGCCGTTTTCATCCCCGATAAACTTCGTGGGATTGGTCAAGAGATACATTTCAATGCCCTCTTCCTCGGCATGATGGATCTCCGCGGCCCGGGCGGGCATCTCATCCCTTGAGCGGCGGTAGACGATCCGAACCTTATCCGCGCCCAGCCGCATGGCGGTCCTCGCCGAATCCATGGCCACGTTGCCGGCCCCCAGCACCACCACGTTTTTCCCCTTGGCAAGCGGGGTGTCATACTCGGGGAAGCGGTAGCCCTTCATCAGGTTGGCCCGGGTCAGGTATTCATTGGCGGAATAAATCCCCACCAGGTTTTCCCCGGGGATGTTCAGAAACTTGGGGAGACCGGCGCCCACGCCGATGTATACGGCGTCATAGCCTTCTTCAAAAAGCTCATCCAGGGTCACGGTTTTTCCCACCACCTCGTCGCATTCGATTTTAAGCCCCAGTTTTTCCAAAAAATTGATTTCTGAGGCCACGATATCTTTCGGCAGCCGGAATTCGGGAATCCCGTACACCAAAACCCCGCCGGTTTTGTGGAATGCTTCAAAAAGGGTAACTTCATGCCCCTTTAACAAAAGATCGCTGGCAACCGTTAAACCGGAAGGCCCGGACCCGACAACCGCCACCTTCTTTCCGGTAGGCTCCATGGTCTGCAGGGCTTCCCCGCTGCCGTGCGCCCGTTCATAATCGGCCACAAACCGCTCCAGATTGCCGATCGCCAAAGGCTCGCCCTTTTTCCCCAATACGCATTCACCCTCGCATTGGATCTCCTGGGGGCATACCCGGCCGCATATTGCCGGCAGGCTGTTTTTCTCCCAGATTTTACGTATGGCTTCACTGAATTTCCCCTCTGAAACCAAGCCGACAAAGCTGGGGATATCGATCTCAACGGGACAGCCGGATACACAGGCCGGCTTTTTGCAGTGCAGGCATCGCTGGGCTTCGGTCATTGCCGTTTCCGCTGAATAACCCGTCGGCACTTCATCAAAATTTCTCCGCCTGACCTCCGGTGCCTGCTCAGGCATCGGCTGGCGGGGGGTTTTCTCTTTTTTTGCTGCTTTTTCAGCCATGAGTATCCTCCATCAACAACTGGTGCGTGGCCGATCTCCTATTGACCCACTGCCGCGCAGTATTCATCATATGCCTTTTTCTCTTCTTCCTCGTAGGCCCGAAGGCGCTGCATCAAACCGTCAAAATCCACCTGGTGGCCGTCAAATTCGGGCCCGTCCACACAGGCGAACTTGGTCTCATCGCCCACAGAGACCCGGCAGCAGCCGCACATGCCGGTGCCGTCAATCATGATCGGGTTAAGACTCACCAGGGTCTTGACATTATACTCCTGGGTCAGTTTGGAAACAAACTTCATCATGGGCACCGGCCCGATGGCCACCACGAGATCCACCTTTGTATTTTCCAAAACATCCTTTAACGCTTCCGTAACAAAGCCTTTGGTGCCGTAGGAGCCATCATCCGTGCAAACGCGCAGCTCATCAGAAGCCGCCTTCATTTTGTCCTCCAGGATCAGCAAATCCTTGGTCCGGGCGCCGATAATGCTGGTCACTTTATTGCCGGCGTTTTTAAAGCCCCGGGTGATGGGAAACAGCACCGCAACACCGGTGCCGCCGCCCACGCAGACCACATGCCCCAGCTTCTCAATATCTGTGGGTTTGCCGAGCGGACCGATGACATCCTGATAGCCGTCGCCCACGCCCAGTTCCTTAAAAAGTGCGGTGGACTTGCCGATTACCATGTAGATAACTTCAATGGTGCCTTTTTCCGTATCCAAATCCGAGATGGTCAACGGAATCCGCTCTCCGGTCTCATTGGCCTTGAGGATAACAAACTGGCCGGGCCTGGCTTTGGCCGCAATCCGCGGCGCTTCGATCTCATTCATAATAATGGTGCCGTCGGCCATTTCCTTGCGATCTACGATTTTAAACATAGCAAGCCTCCGTCATATAGATTGGCAACCGCTCAAAGTTCTCAGTTTACAGCTGTAAACCGTCAACCGTGAACCGAAAACCGTGAACGGTTACGGAAAAACTTGATATATCCCCGCTACTTGCCCGAATCAAGTTTTAAAAAAAATATAACAACGATTACCCGATATTTGAATGAATAAATTGAGCAATCCATTCAAAAATCGATGATTTTTCATCCGGCGTCTTCCATATCATCTCCGGGTCCTTGCGGAACCATGTGAGCTGCCGCTTGGCGTAGCGGCGGGTATCTTTTTTAAGCTGATCCACGGCCGCCGCCCAGTCCATCTGACCGTAAAGATAGCTTAGCATATGACGGTATCCCAAAGACTGCATGGGTTTTAAATCCCCTGAATAGCCGCGTTCCAAAAGCGACTTTACCTCTTCCAACAACCCGGCGGCCACCATGGCCGCCACCCGGCGGTTGATCCGCTCATAAAGCGCCTCCCGCTCCATATACAGGCAGAATTTAAGGGGGGCAAAGGGCTGCTCGGAAAACCCGTGAGCCGCCTGATAGGCGGACATGGGACGGCCGGTGAGTTCACAGACTTCCAGTGCCCGGATGACCCGATAGGTGTCATTGGGATGGATCCGCTCCGCTGCCGCGGGATCGGCCTGCCTGAGGCGATCATAGAGCCAGTGGATGCCTTTTTCGGCCGCTTCTTTATGCAGCCGGTCCCGTACCGCGGCATCCGCGGGTTTTGCCGGAAACAGGCCATGGAGCAAGGCTTTGATATAAAACCCCGTACCGCCCACCACCACGGGGAGACGGCCCTGATCAAGGATCTGGTCGATGCCGGCGCGGGCCATCCGGGCATAGGCGGCCGCATCAAACGGTTCATCCGGATCTGCCACATCGATCATATAATGGGGCGCCTGCTGCTGCTCGCTATGTTCCGGTTTGGCGCTGCCGATATCCATATGCCGGAAAACCTGCATGGAATCGGCGCCCACAATGGCGCCGTTAAACCGCTCGGCAATCTCAAGCGACAGCGAGGTTTTGCCGATGCCCGTGGGCCCGGCCAGGACAACAATTTTCGGTTTGGCTGATTCAGGCACCCGTCACGCCCCCGCGTTTAAAAAACCTTATAATTCAAACCGGTTAAAAATTCCAAAACTGAGAGATAACTCAAAATTTTATTGACAACATAATCCATAACAGATATCAAGACCTTTTGACTTCACGATGAATTTGTTCTGGCGAACAACCCCATAACCATGGGGTTGTTCGCATGTAAGGTCGGCACGGTGGCCGACCCTACAAAATGTCGGCATTGTCGCGTAGGGCGGGCCACCGTGCCCGCCTGAAAAATAGATAGAACAAATTTACCGTGCTTTTGACTTAACATTTGCATAACTGATCGAGATGGTTATCTTTAGCCTCCTTAGCGGGAAATGATCAATTAAAGGTTTGACGGATTTTACGTCGAACCTGCCAACCTTATTTATAAGGAGTGAGTTTTATCATGGCAAACAATTTGAGTGGATCTGTAATGGTTGTCGGCGGCGGGATCGCCGGCATGCAGTCTGCCCTGGATTTAGCGGATTCCGGATACTACGTGTATTTGGTGGAAAAGGGGGCGTCCATCGGCGGCGTTATGGCGCAGCTGGACAAGACCTTTCCCACCAATGACTGCGCCATGTGAATTATTTCACCGAAACTGGTCGAGGTCGGCCGGCACTTAAACATTGAAATCGTAACATTGGCAGAAATTGAGGGTATCTCGGGCGAAGCTGGTAATTTCGAGGTACAGCTGCTTCAGCAGCCGAGATACGTGGACCTGGACAAATGTATCGCCTGCGGCGCGTGCGCTGAAAAGTGTCCCAAAAAGGTCCCCAGCGAATACAACGCCGGGCTTGACAAGCGAAAAGCCATTTATGTGGACTACCCCCAGGCGGTGCCCCTGAAATACCGGATCGATCCGGATACCTGTATTTATCTGCAAAAGGGCAAATGCGGGGTATGTGAAAAGAAATGCCCGGTGGATGCCGTAAATTTCAAGGATACGGAAAAACACCTGAACCTGAACGTGGGCTCGGTGATTCTGGCGCCCGGGTTTGAGGCATTCGACCCCTCGGGGTTTGACAACTACCAGTACGCCAATCTGCCGAATGTCGTCACCTCCATGGAATTTGAGCGGCTGCTGTCTGCCTCCGGCCCCACCATGGGACATGTGGTGCGGCCCTCGGACAAAGAGGAGCCCAAAAAGATTGCCTGGTTCCAGTGCGTGGGCTCCCGGGATATGAACAAGTGCGACAACTCCTACTGCTCCTCGGTGTGCTGTATGTATGCCATCAAGGAGGCGGTTATCGCCAAGGAGCATATCGGGGATGATCTTGACTGCTCCATATTTTTTATGGATATGCGGACCCCGGGCAAGGATTTTGAAAAATTCTATGACGGCGCCAAGAACAAAAGCGGCGTACGGTTTGTGCGAAGCCGGGTGCATACCATAACGCCGGTGGGCGATACCGGCGATCTGGAGCTTCGGTATGCAGATGAAAACGGCGAGATTCAGACCGAGACTTTTGGCATGATCGTGCTCTCAGTGGGGCTTCAGACCCCGCCGCAGCTGATCGAGCTTTCAAAGAAGCTGGGCGTTGATCTGACACCGGGCAATTTCGCCAAAACCGACACATTCAACCCGGTGGCCACTTCGGTTCCGGGCATCTTTGCCTGCGGCGCCTTCCAGGGCCCCAAGGACATCCCCCAGTCTGTGATTGACTCCAGTGCGGCGGCCGCAGCCTCCTCTGAACTTCTGGCATCCGCCCGGAACACGCAGATCAAGGAGCGCGAGATCCCGCCGGAAACCGACGTCAAGGGTGATCGGCCCAAGATCGGGGTCTTTGTCTGCTCATGCGGCATCAACATCGCCGGTGTCGTGGATGTGGAAAAGGTTGTGGAATATGCATCCACCCTGCCATATGTGGAGTTTACCACGAACAACCTCTTCTCCTGCTCCCAGGACACCCAGGATAAGATGGCGGAGCTGATCAAGGAAAAGGGTTTAAACCGGATCGTGGTGGCAGCCTGCACGCCTAAAACCCATGAGCCGCTCTTTCAGGAGACCCTGACGGATGCGGGCCTGAATAAATACCTCTTTGAAATGACCAATATCCGGAACCAGGATTCCTGGGTGCATAAAAACAATCCGGAGATGGCCACGGAAAAGGCCAAGGATCTGGTCCGGATGGCGGTAGCCAAAGTGGCCCGGATGGAGCCTTTGAAAGAAACCGAACTGCCGATCAACCAGACCGCCATGGTCGTGGGCGGCGGCATCTCCGGCATGGCAGCGGCAAAAAGCCTTGCCGACCAGGGGTTTGAAACCCACCTGATCGAGCAGACCGACCATCTGGGCGGGCAGGCAATAAACCTCTACCATACGGCCAAGGGCGAGCTGGTTCAGGAGAAGCTTAAGGAAATGGTGGACGCCATTAACAGCCATGACAAGCTTAAGGTGCACCTGAATACCTCGCTTGAAAAAGTCGACGGGTTTGTGGGCAACTTCGAGTCCAAACTATCCAAATCCGGCAAGGAGGCGGAATTGCTGGAGCATGGCGTGGTCATGCTGGCTACCGGAGCCGCCCCCTATACCCCGGAGGAATACAGCTACGGCACCGATGAACGGATACTGACCGCCCTTGAGCTGGACCGGAAGTTCAATGACAATGATCCCATGCTGGATAAAGTCAACGGGGCAGTGTTTATTCAGTGTGTGGGCTCCAGAGAGCCCGGCCGCATGTACTGCTCCCGGGTCTGCTGCACGCATTCCATTGAAAATGCCATTGCCTTAAAGAAACGAAACCCCGAGATGAACGTCTATATCCTGTACCGGGATATCCGGACATACGGGGAAAAAGAATACCTATACAAACAGGCCCGGGAGGAAGGGGTTATTTTTATCCGGTTCTCCCTGGATGACAAGCCGAAAGTTGAAGTCAAAGACGACGGCGTGGCCGTCACCGTCACCGACCACATCCTGAACCGGCCGATTGAATTAAATGTGGATCTCGTCACACTGGCCACCGCCATTATCCCCTACGGGGACACCCGGCTGGCCAATTTCTTCAAGGTGCCCATGAATGAAGACGGCTTCTTTATTGAACGCCACGCAAAGCTTGGGCCGGCGGAATTCTCCACCGACGGCGTGTTCCTCTGCGGCATGGCGCATTATCCGAAGCCTATCGACGAATCCATCGCCCAGGCCAAAGCTGCGGCATCCCGGGCGGTCACCCTGCTCTCCCAGGATAAACTTTTCAGCAGCGGCACGGTGGCAGAAGTCGACCCGTCGATTTGCGCGGAATGCGGAGTCTGTGTTTCGATATGCCCCTATTCGGCGCCGTCCTTTACTGAAGAGGGCCGGTTTGCCGGGAGGGCCCAGGTCAACCCGGCGCTTTGCAAGGGCTGCGGCCTCTGCGTGGCGTCCTGCCGATCCGGCGCGATTCATCTGAAAGGGTTTGATACCGATCAGATCATGTCCCAGATTTTTGAAATGAATGCGGCGATTTAATCCAACAACAGGGCTCCGGCGGGTCTTTCCCGCCGGGGAGTTAATCTAAGGAGATCAATGCAGATGTCTGATAAAGAACCAAAAATATTGAGTTTTTTATGCAACTGGTGCAGCTACGGGGCCGCTGACCTGGCCGGCGTGAGCCGCCTGGAATATCCCCCGAATATCCGGGTCATCCGGATCCCCTGCACCGGCCGCATGAGCCCCAAATTCATCCTGGCGGGGCTTCGTCAGGGGGCGGATGCCGTGTGGACCTCCGGGTGACATCCCGGTGAATGCCATTACCTGGAAGGTAATTACTATGCCAGAAGAAAATTCGCGCTTCTAAAGAACCTGTTGGAACATACGGGGATCGAGCCCGGCCGGGTCCAGTTTTCCTGGATCTCCTCGGCAGAGTCCACAAAATTTGTTGACGTGGTCAAAAATATCACCGAAGAAGTCAAGTCACTGAATCCGGAAAAAAAATACGTGAAAACCGAACCCAGGGTTGAATAGAGATGACGACATACACGGATAAGATACAAGAAGCCGCCAAACGGCTTTTAAATGACGGCACGGTCGATTTTGTCATCGGTTTCCGCAAAGGAAGCGTGCCCATGATGAACCAGCCGCATTACGCCAAGGCCGCCGGCGACGCTGAACAGTTTATATGGGACAGCCACTGCGGGCTGAATCTGGCCAACTACCTCACGGACCGCGAGGAAAAGGTGGGCGTGGTGGCCAAGGGCTGCGACTCCAGAAATATCGCCAACCATATCGTGGAAAACAAAATCAGCCGGGATCAGGTCTATATCATCGGCGTGCCCTGCACCGGCATGGTGGACCGGCATAAGCTCCCCAAAATGGTAGACGCAGAAATAACAGACGTGGAAGAAGACGGGGACACCATCACGGTAAAAACCGCGGGCGGCGCCCAGAGCTTCAACAAGGCGGATGTTCTGCAGCAGAACTGTGCTGACTGCAGCCACCGCAATCCCGTGATATACGATGAGATGATTGCCGAGCCGGTGGAAGAGCAGACGGATACGGACATGTTCGCCTCGGTCCGGGAAATCGAGGGCAAAAGCCCGGATGAAAAATGGGACTACTTTGAGGATCTCATTTCCACCTGTATCCGCTGCTACGCCTGCCGCAACGCCTGCCCGCTCTGCTACTGCCCGCTCTGCTTTGTGGATGAATCCAATCCGCAGTGGGTGGGCAAGGGCCAGGACCCCATGGATGTCCGGACCTTTCACTGGCTGCGGGCCTATCATTGTGCCGGCCGCTGCACGGACTGCGGCGCATGCGAACGGGCATGCCCCATGGACATCAAAATCCGGGAATTTACCAAAAAACTCAACAAAGACTGCTATGAGCTCTACGGGTGGGAAGCCGGCTTAACCGCTGACGAGCGCCCGCCGCTGGATACGTATCGGCCCAATGATCCGGAGGAGTTTATCAAATAACTCCGGCTTGTTGAGCGTTAAAACCTGTTAAATTTGCATTTGGATAAAGGCTATACACAATGAAGATCGTTCAAATTGATAAAAGCCAATGGATGGCGGGCATCGAGAAATTAAAGGACGCGTATCGCGTATATGCGCCGGTCAAATACGAGTCCTTCCATGATTTCAAGGCCCTTGGTAAAGGGGATGCGGCGGACTTTGATTTCCAGAATACCCGGCGTTCGCCCAAGTCCGTTGTTTACCCCCAGTCCGAAATCCTGTTCCGGTACTCTTTGGACAAAAACAGCGACGACTACGGCATCTTAAAGGAAGATAAAAAAGATAAGACGCCCAAAGCGGTTATCGGAATTCGGCCCTGCGATGCCTATTCATTTCATCTGGTCAAACGAAACTTCGACGCAGAGGATTACCAGGACCCATACTGGCTGGCGGAATATGAGAAAAGCACCTTTATCGGCATGGCCTGCAATGCCCCCTGCACCACCTGCTTCTGCACCAGCGCCGGCACCGGTCCCTATGATGAACAGTGCCTGGATGCCCTGGTCGTGGATGACGGGGAGCATTACCTGGCCAAACTGCTCTCCGAAAAAGGGGAAAAACTTTTCGAGGCGGCCGGCTGGACCAGCGAGGCGGATACGTCCGCGGAGTCCCGGATCGAAAAGCTGAAGGCGGATGCTGAATCCAAAGTCACCTCTACGATCGGCACAGACAACCTCAAAAAGCAGAAAATGCTGGATCTCTATGGGGCCCCGTTCTGGGAGGAAATTGCCTTTTCATGTATTAACTGCGGCACCTGCACCTATGTCTGCCCGACCTGCTGGTGCTTTGACATCCAGGATGAGACCAGCGGCAAATCCGGCGTTCGGCTGCGGAACTGGGACTCCTGCATGTACCCGCTGTTTACGCTCCATGCCTCCGGTCATAATCCCCGGGGCACCAAACTCGACCGGGTCCGCCAACGGTTCATGCATAAGCTGAAATACTATGTGGATAAATATGAAAAGGGCATCCAGTGCGTTGGCTGCGGCCGCTGCGTCCAATCCTGCCCGGTAAATATCGATATCCGCCGGGTATGCAACATGATGAACAGCTATGACCCGGAATCCGCCATGTGTGAAGTCACTACAGTATAGCCAAGGGGGTTGATTTTGCAGAATCCATACTATCCATATCCGGTTCGGATCGATGAGATCATCACCGAAACCGAAGATAAAAGTTTAAAAACATTCAAATTCGTATTCCTTGACCCCGACGACGAGAAGCGTTTCGCCTATCGGGCCGGCCAGTTCGCCGAACTCTCCATCCCCGGCCTGGGGGAGATCCCGATCGGCATCGCCTCCTCGCCCACGGAAAAGGGATTTGTGAAGTTTACCGTGTTTAAAACCGGTAAAGTGACAAGCTATCTGCATTCCATGAAGGAAGGCGACATCATGGGCGTACGGGGCCCGCTGGGCAACGCCTTTCCCTGGGATATCCTGGAGGGCAAGAACGTGGTGATCATAGGCGGCGGCTTTGCCTTTACCACGCTGCGCGCATCGATCGTTTACATGCTCGATCCGGCCAACCGCGACAAGTTCAAGGATATCCATGTGGTTTACGGGGCCCGCTCCCCGGGTATGCTGCTCTACAAGGAGGAACTGGAGGCGTGGACCAAGCGCGACGACTTGAATATGCATATCACCGTCGACGGGACAGATGACCCGAACTGGAAGCATCACACCGGGTTTGTGCCCGCGGTCACCGAACAGGAAGCCCCCAAGGCGGATGACAATACCTATGCCATTGTCTGCGGCCCGCCCATCATGATTAAGTTTACCCAGCCGGTATTGGATAACCTCGGGTATAAGCACAATCAAATTTTCATGTCTTTAGAAAACCGTATGAAATGCGGTATCGGCATGTGCGGTCACTGTAACATCGGCAAGGAGTTTGTCTGCAAAGACGGGCCGGTATTTACCCTGGACACCCTGAATCAGATGCCGCGGGAGTATTAGCGGATGAGGGCAAGGCATATAAGGTCGGCACGGTGGCCGACCCTACGACGGTTTAGCCCCAGACACATCTTATGGCAGGCCACCGCGCCTGCCAGAAAAACAGACGGAATCAATTGACCGTGTGACAATGCCGCAGGGCATGCCGCGGCAAAAATTTTGATATTGACAACATTTTTTTTTTCATATACTTGAATATTTTGATAAAAAAAACTGGTAAAATTAACACGTGAAAAGTCAAAGCATAAACCAATTTAAAGGAGGATGTTTCAATGCCAACAGTTGAATTTGAAGGAAATACATTTAACGTAGACGAAGACGGGTTTATCGATAGTTTCGAAAACTGGAACGAAGCATGGGTCCGGCATGTCAAACAGCAGGAAGGTATCGATGAGCTGACCGATGAGCACTGGAAAGTCATCAACGTGCTGCAGGACTATTACAAGAAAAACGGTATTGCACCGATGGTGCGCGTTCTTTCCAAGCTGACCGGCTACAAACTCAAATACATCTATGAACTGTTTCCGTCCGGACCAGGAAAAGGTGCATGCAAGATGGCGGGATTGCCGAAACCGACCGGCTGCGTCTAATCCGCAAGCCCTACAATGCTTATTTTTTGACGCGCTTTAAAAAAGCCCTGTGCTGACCGGCAGGGCTTTTTTTATTTCAACAATGACAGACTCGTAAAAACTCGATTCTGGGACGGCAAAGAAAAAAGTTCAAGATCGCGGCGCGCAAATCCCGAGGAATGCAGCGTACTTAATCGTACGTGAAATTCCGAGGGATGCAGCGCAACAAAGATATTGGACTTTTTGCGAAGCCGTCAACAATGAAAATCTCAGTTAAATCCTGGCAAAAAACCGGGCTCATCGACATTACAAGAATGACGCCAGCCATAGACGAAACCGATAAAAGAATACTCAACCACATCCAGTCTGACTTTCCGATCACCGGGCAGCCCTATGAAGCCATCGGCCGGGAACTTGGACTGAGTGAGGCCGAGGTGATCAAGCGTATCCGCAGCCTCAAGGACTCAGGCATAATCCGCCGGATCGGCGGCAACTTCGTGCCCGGCAAGCTCGGATTTGTGAGCACCCTGTGCGCCGGCCGGGTACCGGAGGAAAAAATCGACGAATTCGCCGGGATCGTCAATGAATACCGGGGGGTAACGCACAACTATGTGCGGGACAACACCTATAATATCTGGTTTACCATGATCGCCCCGTCTATGGATGAGATTGACCAGAGCCTGGCTGAAATCGCTGAAAAAACCGGCGTGACCAGCCTCATCAGCCTGCCGGCGACCAGGGTCTTCAAGATAAAAGCGCAGTTTAATTTATAAATGCAAGACATCCGCATCGCTGTCATTATCTCCAACGCCCGGGTCGGCCGCACGGAAGAAAACCTCTCAAAAATTTCCCGCTGGGTGGAAAAAGCCGCCGCAGAAGGGGCAGCCATCGTCTGCTTTCCGGAGATGCAGGTCACCGGCTACCACATTCATGCTGATATCAAGGAATTTGCCCAGCCGGTGCCCGGGCCGGCCAGCCGGTATTTAGAGGATCTTGCCCGCGAGCACAGTCTCACCATCCTGGCCGGTCTGGCGGAAACCGATGCCAAAGGCAGTATATATGCCGCGCAATTGGTCATTGGGCCGGAGGGCCTTGCCGGCAAATACCGGAAGCTTCACCTCGGTCCCCCGGAGAAAGCGGTTTATACCCCCGACCAGGACATCCCGATATTTTCAGCCGGGGATTTCCGTTTCGGTATACAGCTCTGCTATGACAGCCATTTTCCGGAACTTGCCACGTCTATGGCGCTTAAAGGCGGTGATGCCATATTTATCCCGCATGCCTCGCCCGGGGATAAGCCCGATACCAAGCTCAGCTCCTGGATGCGGCATCTGCCGGCCCGCGCCTTTGACAACAGCATTTTCATCATCGCCTGCAACCAGACCGGGGAAAACGGCCGCGGACTGTCATTTCCGGGGGCGGGTGTAGTGATCGGTCCGGCAGGCGGGGTCATGGAATCTTATGCCGGCGCGGCGGAGCATATGATCGTAACTGATCTGAAGGAAAGGGACCTGTCCAATGTGAGAGGCCACCGGATGCGCTATTTTCTGCCGAACCGGCGGCCGGAGCTTTACCACCTATGACGGCTTCGTAAAAAGTCCAATATCTTTGTTGCGCTGCATCCCTCGAAATTTCACGTACGAGTAAGTACGCTGCATTCCTCGGGATTTGCGCGCCGCGATCTTGAACTTTTTTCTTTGCCGTCCCGGAATCGACTTTTTACGAGTCCATGAACTATAAGCTAGCGAATTCCTAAAATTGAGATCAACCCCAGACTCAGCTCCGGCACATAGGTGATAATCATCAATCCCACCAGCAGGATCAGCAGAAACGGAATCGCCGCCATATAAAGCGACAGCACGGATTTATTGAAGCGGAAGCATGAAATGAAGAGGTTCATCCCCACCGGCGGCGTGGAGTAGCCGATCTCCAGATTGGTGAGAAAGATGATGCCCAAATGGATGGGATGGATATCGTAGCTGATGGCAATGGGCAGAATCAGGGGCACCACCACCAAAAGCGCGGAATAAATATCCATGAGGCAGCCCACGATCAGCAGAAAAATATTTAGGCCGATTAAAAACACCCATTTGGACTTAATTAAGCTCTGCATGGTCTCAAGGATGTGCATGGGCACCTGCGCGTCAACGAGGTAGTTGGTCAGCGCCAGGGCAGAGCCTAAAATAATCAGAATACCGCCCACCAAAACCATGCTCTGGTTCATGACCGCGGGGAGATGCGCCGGCTTGATCTCGCGGTGGATCAACACTTCCACGATCAGGCTGTATAGTACGATCAGGGCGGCCACCTCACCCAGCGTCACATAACCCCCAAAAATACCGACAATCACGATGACCGGGATCAGAAGCTCCCATTTGGCCGCATACGCGGTCTTTACGACTTCCCTGGCGGAGATCTTCTGGCGGGGCACAGCGGCGAGCGTCCCGGTCACCACACTATAGATGGAAAGCAGCATAATCAAGAGCAGCCCCGGCAACAGACCCGCCACAAAGAGCTGGTTGACGCTGGTTTCAGCAATTACCGCGAATATGATAAGGGGCAAAGAGGGCGGAAAAAGCAGGCCCAGGCTGCCGGATGAAGTTAAAAGCCCCAGGGAAAACCGTTCCGGGTAGCGCTCACTGATCAGGGCCGGATATAAAAGCCCGCCCAGGGCAATAATGGTGACCCCGGAGGCGCCGGTAAAGGCGGTAAAAAAAGCGCATGCCGCGAGCGCCACGATGGCAAACCCCCCGGGCAGCCACCCCAGCACCGCCCGGGAAAAATTTACGATTCGAACCGAGGCCCGGCTTTCCGCCAGGATAAAGCCGGCAAACGTAAACAGGGGGATGGTGTAGAGGACCGGGTTATTGGCAAACTTGTTGTAGGTGTCCACCACCAGGGCGGCAAACGGGATATCCGCCGCATAAAAGCCGAGCATGGCAAAGGCGGAGACCACGATAAAAACCGGGGCGCCGAGCGCGGCCATAAAAATGATGAGTCCGATCAGGGCGGCCGTCAAATCATTGCCCCCGGTAAAGTTCGACGATTAAGCCGATGCCGTTTCTGGCAAAACGAAGGCCGATGATCAGATAGCCGGCCGGCAGAATTATCTGCAGTACCCATACCGGGAGGTTCAAGAACTGGCTGTGCGCATGGACCTGATATTCGATGTGTACGAATGTGGCTGAAGCCCAGGTCAGGATGCCGCAAACCGCAAAGGAGAAGAGATTGGTGACCGCCCCGGACAGCCGGCGCCAGAAGTCCGGCAGCAGCCGGGCAGCCACATCAATTTTTACATGAGAGCTGCTCCGGGTGGCAATGGCAGCCCCCAAAAACCCGAGCCACAGCACCAGGTGCCGTATCAGATCATCTCCGCCCGGAATGCCGGTTTGATAAATATTGCGCAGAAGAATCTGGGCCAGGACCATGGCCACCATCAAAAACAGCACCGCCTCGATCAAAATGTCCTCTGCCCGGTTGACATAGCGGCTGATGGGGCCGCCCGGTTTTTGGGCCGCGCATACCGGACATTCAAAGCGAATCGGATCGAATTCAGAACCGCATTTCAGGCATTGCATCAGCGCACTTTTTCCACCGTGCTGTTTGGATGGGCATTGCGGTATTCTTCCAAAATGGCAAGGGTTTTTTCCAGCAGTTCCCTGGAATACATTTCTCCGACCAGATTCTCGCGCGCCTTACGCGAAGCCTCAAAGATGAATTCAAACTGTTCCCGGTTCTTTTCCGGATCAAACGGCACCACTTCAATACCGGATTTTTTCAGGATCTCAATTGACTTGCGGTCCTGCTGGCGCATGTGCGCATTTATCTTCTCAAAATAGGGCGAACAGGTCTCCAGAATCGCCTGCTGATGCGCCGGTTCAATTTTATTCCATATCCGGCGGGTGACAATGGTGGCGCCCAGGACGTTGGTGGTGGGGTACTCGCTCATATAGTCGAACCGCTCATGCCAGCGGTAAGCCACCGCCCCGTATGGCGTGATACTGGCGGTATCAATGAGCTTGGTGGAAAGCGAAGTCATGACATCCGTAAAGGACAGCGGCACAGGCGTGATACCGATGGCCTCGAACATGGCCCGGCTCAATTGATCCCCCTTCCACATCCACCATTTCTGATCTCTGGCGACCTCGATGGAAGTTATGGGGACTTTTGAAAAATTGTAGACAAACCCGACTTCGTTCCAGCCCAAAACAATATAGCCCGCCTCTTTAAACAGCTCCCGCATGGTGGGGGCCAGTTGTTCCCGCACATATTCGACTTCTGCGTGATTTTTGAAGACAAAGGGCACTTCGGTGACCCGCACCTGCGGAACAATCTGGCCCAGGCCGTGGCCGGTGAACATCCCGCCGTGAAGCTGGCCCAGGCGGATTTTTCGCAGCACGTCCTTTTCATCGCCCTGCACCCCGCCGTAATAAATCTTAATCCCCACGGCATTATCGGTTTTGGCCTTTATCTCGGCGTTTATTTCATTCATCCGGTTCATGATATAGGAGCCGCGCGGGGCGATGGTGGCAAGCTTTATCATGATATCCGGCGCTTCCTGGGCACCCGCCGGGCTGCCGCCAAAGAAAACGGCGGCGGCCAACAATCCGCCAACAAATAATTTTTTTATCATATTTTCCGCCTGTTAGAATACCTGGTGGACATTGTCTAGCATTTGCCGGGCTTTGTTTTTGGCTGCAGCGTTGATAAATGCCATCTCAGGAAACATATCATCCGGGGTGGAGAGAATTTGGTTTAACGTGTCCACATAAAGCTGCCGGTCCTGCACCTGATAGGCATAATATTTGGCATACATGAGATGAAAGAGCAGCATGTTGTTATCGGACAGCTCAAAGGCCCGGTCAAACTCGGCCTTTGCCTTTTCCGGCTTTCCGCCCTGGGCCGGCGCCCGGCTCGCATGCAGCACGCCGAGCGAGGCATGGGCCGCCCCATACTGATAGGTTTCATCCAGTTCAATGACGCGCTTCAGCATGGCCCGGATTTTGGGCAGGGCCAGAAAAATCTCCGGATCATCCACATTCATGCCCACCCAGCTTAACCAGGCATTGGCCGCCCAGAACAAGGCCGGCACATCCGATTGATCCAGATCCGCCAGTCCTTCATTAAATTCTGACATTTTGCCGTCAAACGCGGCCTTCATCTTTTTATTCTGTTTAAGCGCCCGGGCCGCGTACCGGAAGGATTTGTCATAAAGCCGGCCGGCCCGGGCCTTGTCCGCATCCTCCACAAACACGAAGCTGTAGCCGTAGTAGGCTTCTGCGGCCCGGATCAACAGGCTGGCATTGTTGGGGGAGACCTCGATCAGCCCGTCCATCTGGACCAGCAGGGCCGGCAGGGCGTCCTTGATCATTGCCACATCGCTGTTCTTGTAGACCGCGGTATTCATCTTTTCCATCAGCGGGTCCATCTGATTGACCATAAAGCGGGTCGGGGAACAGCCGGCACACAACAGTACTGCCGGCAGGAGGAAGAGCCATACGAGTCTTAAAATCGAAGATTTCAAGCGGGTTTTCTCCTTTTTGCCGAAAGGTTTATTCTAAAATTCAGCCAATGAAGGTCCAGAATGACGGGTATTAAAAGATCCGCTTTAATTGATATCGAACATTAACTAAGCAAAAGTTAGAATGACACAATTTTGGATTTCATTCAACTTTATAATTGGTTTCGGGTGTCAGAGGTGGGACGATTAAAGCGGGGCTAAGGCTCAATAAAATGCGAAATCCAGTACGGCCCCTGGGAGCCGTCGCTTCTTGCTTCGCGATTTATCCCCTTGGTAATGCGGGGAATCGGGGTGGGGAAATGCAGTATGCCGGTAAACCAGTCCGGGATCCGGATCCCTTCCGGGCAGCAGGGCAAATCGATGACCCGCTCATCATTCTCATTGACGCTGATTTGCGTACAGCTGTAATAGCCGATCTCATCGCCCCGGTCCAGGCGGGCATTGCCGTTTTTATCCAAAATGGCCACCAGATAGGCGGTGCGTTCCTTGGCATTGCCGTGATCATAGCCTTTGATCAAAGGCTCCGGCGGCTGGCTGTTCTCCTTTACCAGAACTTTTTCATAAATCGCGGTTAAGATGGGCAGCCGCTTATATTCGGCTGATACCGGAGAAAACATGGATGAACCGGCTTCATCGATACCGATAAAATCGTATTCCGTGGCCGGCAGGATATCAACCCCGAGCAGATAATCGATGTCAATATTCAAGTCAATCTGTCCGGCGGCTGAAACACTGACGTCAACACCATCCACATGAATGGTCAAAACGATGATCCGGCTTTCCTGCCCGAACTGGCCGGCATCGGTTAGATCCAGTCCATATTCGATTGAGGCGTCGAATTCAAAGACATTCTTATTTAGTTTAAACTCAAAATCAGGGGGCGGCATCACATTGGTGCCGCAGTTTAAAGTTGTCGTGAATTCATAGCTCGCCTTATTCTGGACAATGCCCAATTTATCACCACGCGAGGGCTCGGGAACCCCGCCGGAAAAATCCCTGTCCCATAATGCCGCGACTAAAACACTATCCCCGGGATAAATATCGGTTCGCGACAGATCGATCGTATAATTAACCACGGTCTGCGGCACTTTGTAAAAATATTTGATCCCGGCAAACGGATCTTCAACCACTTCATTCGGATTATCAGTGTCAAATACCGTGATATAGACAGGCTTTGTCCGGTTCGCCGGTCCGGGCACCGTCCCGGCAAGCGAGATATCAAAGCCGGAGGGTTGGGCCACTTCGAATTTAAATTCAATGTCTATGCCTCCGATCCGGCCTTCAGGGATGGTAAACGGTGTGGAGAACTGATCGCCTTCCCCGAAAAATCCGATTTTGTCGCCCCCGTCAACCCTGCCGCTCCTATTTTTGTCCAACAGCGCAAACACCTGCACGTTTTCAATGGGCACGTCCTTGCCATAGGGCAGTATATCCAAGTTATAAGGCGTTGCTCCGGCTTCCTTGGTCACCGTGGTAAACCCCACCACCTGGTCAAAATCAAGGGCTGTAAAATCAGATGAGGTAATCTCGCCCGCATAGGCCACAAGCGTCACCGGACCGGTCTCATCGCCTAAAATCGCACCGGATATGGACGCCTCAAAGTCGAACACCTCGCGGCTGATGTTTATTTCAATGCCGGTATTGCCGCCATCTGCCAGTTCAATGGCCGGGGTGATCTCTCCCGGCCCGGCATAGACCCCTATCACGTCGCCCACAGACAGCGCCGGAATCGCGCCGTTATAGTCTTTATCCCAGAACCCGAACACGATCACTTCATCGCCGGCAGAAAGGCCGGTATCGGTCAAATCCAGGGTAAATTCCGTCTCGCCGGCCGGGATCCGCCTAAAATAGCGCACTGCGGCAAACGGATTATCCAGTACGGATTCCGCATCCGCCCCATCAAACACCGCGATATAGACCGGTGCGTCCTTCGAAGCCTCGCCTGCCGGCAGGCGGTAGCTGCCGCTGATGGACACATCATCGCCCGAGGGTTCCTCCACGGTGAACTTGAATTCCAGATCAATATCCGGGGTTTCGCCTTCCGTGACAGTAAACGGGGTGGAAAGATCCTCGCCCTGACTGAAAAACCCGATTTGATCGCCCGGGTCCACGGTTTCGCTGTTGTTTTTATCCAAGAGCGCAAATACCTGCACGTTTTCAATGGGCACGTCTTTGCCATAGGGCAGGATGTCCAGGGTATAGGGCGTTGCTCCGGCTTCCTTGCTAACTGTCGTAAACCCCACCACCTGATCAAAATCAAGGGTTGTAAAATCCGACGATGTAATCTCGCCCGCATACGCCACAAGCGTCACCGGACCGGTCTCATCACCCAGAATCTCGCCGGATATGGACGCCTCATAATCAAACACCTCGCGGCTGATATTGATTTCAATGCCGGTATTGCCGCCATCTGCCAGTTCAATGGCCGGGGTGATCTCTCCCGGCCCGGCATGGACCCCTATCACGTCGCCCACAGAAAGCGCCGGGATCGCGCCGTTATAGTCTTTATCCCAGAACCCGATCACGAGGACCTCATCGCCGGCAGAAAGGCCGGTATCAGCCAGATCCAGCGTAAATTCCGTCTCGCCGGCCGGGATCCGCCTAAAATAGCGTACCGCGGCAAACGGGTTATCCAGTATCGATTCCGCATCTTCCCCGTCAAACACCGCGATATAGACCGGTGCGTCCTTCGAAGCCTCGCCTGCCGGCAGGCGGTAGCTGCCGCTGATGAACACATCATCGCCCGAGGGTTCCTCCACGATGAACTTAAATTCCAGATCAATACCCGGGGTTTCGCCTTCCGTGACAGTAAACGGCGTGGAAAAATCTTCGCCCTGGCTGAAAAACCCGATTTGATCGCCCGGGTCCACGGTTTCGCTCCCATTTTTATCCAAAAGCGCAAATACCTGCACGTTTTCAATGGGCACGTCTTTGCCATAGGGCAGGATATCCAGGGTATAGGCGGTTGAGCCCGCTTCTTTGGAGACGGTCGTAAACCCTATCACCTGGTCAAAGTCCAGGGCCGTAAAATCAGAGGAAGTGATCTCGCCCGCATAGGCCACCAAAACCACCGAACCGGCCTCATCGCCTAAAATTTCACCGGATATTCGGGCCTCAAAATCAAAGACCTCGCGGGTAATATCAATATGGATGCCGGTGTTTTCACCGGCCTGGACTTCGTAGGCCGGCGTAATCCGGCCTTCTTCCACATAAATCCCGATCATGTCGCCCTTGTCCGGAAACGGCACATCACCGGTATAGTTGTTATCCACAAAAGCGACCAAAAAGACCTCATCCCCGGGCTTAACCCCCTTATCGGTTAAGTCGACGCGGAACCCGGCCGCTTTTTTATCCGCTGTTATGTAGTCGATCACCGCCTCTTTGGGCCGATTATCTAAAATATGCGCATCCACGGTATTGGTCACCGCCACCAGGACCGGCGCATCCGTCTCCATGGCCGCCGGCGGCAGCCCCAGGGTTCCGGAAAGAATAATCTCCTGTTGATCCGGGTCATCCCCGCAGCCGCCAATCAAAAGCACCAGGCAGCATAATATGCCGACATGGAATTTAAGGAAACGCATAGGTGAAATTTACCATAATGATATCATTGTCCCGGTAGTAATAAAAAATCGAGTCTTCGTCATAATCGCCTTCACCCTGTCCGTTAATGCCCACATAGCCCACTTCGACTTCAAAGCCGTTTTTAAAGTCATACCCCAGCTTGGGCCAGAAGATCATCCCGCCGCGGCGGGTTTCAAATACCGTGGCCAGCCAGACATTCACCCGCTTGTCAAAGTAGCTGTCCTGAAACTGAAAACTCAACAGATCGGTGATCTGCGGGGAATCGAATTGGTCGTCAAAATAAGTGGCCTGGTACCACTCCATGGTAAACAGGCTGTCTCCGGCATGGCCGGGCAAAAGCTTTTCCATAGGGATGAAATAATTGAGCCCGATTGAATAGGACAGGTAATCGGTCCTCTCCGTGTCATAGGGAAATTCCAGAGTCTGGGGCTTATCCGTATTCTGCTCGATAATGCCGTGCTTATTCGGCGAATAGGCGGCCTCCACGTTAAAGGCAAAGTCCTCGTAAGTGGTGGAAAAATCCGCGCCCACATAATCCACCACAAAATACCGGGGTTCAAGCATGACGCCCACCGTTTGATTGGGCTCAAGCACCGTTCGCACCGGCACCAGCAGCTGATCATTATCCGGGCCGTGATAGCCGCTTAAAGAAAAGTCCATGCCCCGGTAGGTCTTGCTGATCCGCGCGGCATACCCGAAATTCTCGCTGCTGGCATCCATGGGGTCGGAGTCGTCAAAATAGACCGGAAACTGGCCTTCCACCTCCTTTACTGCCCAGAAATGGCCGGTGGAGGGAATGGCGGCCGCTGTGTGGACCGGCACAAACACGAGCTCCATGGTAAAATCCGGGAAAAATAGCATGGCCGAGGCCGAGGGTACGCCGAGGCGCACTTCATCCGATTCCTTTAGAATCAGTTCGCGGAGGTCATTGGGGTTTAGATAGGATGTGGAGTTTAAAAAATCCGCCGTCCCCCAGGGATAGACCTGATTGCCGATCCGAATCCGGTATTTGTCGATCAGCCAGTTATAGTAGAGTTCCCGGAATATGATCTCGCTCGATTCGCTGGAAATTCTTAAATTGCGATGGGTCCGGGTTTCCGTGGAATACGGATAGTCATCGCCGACATCTTCATTTAAGAAGGTGGGAAAGAAATAGATATCTGTGATGGATTTAAGATACCGGTCGCCGGTGCCGTATTTCAGATCCAGGTGCGTGTGGACTTCCTGCTTTTCATAGGCATCCTCAAAATGAAGCTCGCGGTTGGTGTTTACATAATTCTCAAACGCCACCTCAACGCGCCAGGTCAAATCCGGGGAATCATCCGTGACTGAGAAATCGGATTCCAGATCCCAGTCCTCATCATAATCCCAGGATTCCCCGGATTCACCGTCATCCTGGGCATACAGGCGGGTGCTGTCTGATGAATCGGGGAGGGATAACTCTTGCGCGGCGCTTTGCGGTAAGAACATCAGAGCAGCCGCCAGCCACAAGAAAAGAAAAACCCGCAGACTGCGCCGGCATTCAATCGATCGACGGAATCGCCCCCGCAATGATGTTTCCCGGCTGGTCCGGCTGGTATGGATGGCCAATTCTCCCCGCTGAGTATGGTGCGCCCCCGGCAAATCTTAAGCCGCGGGCGGGTTGGTATGGACTTTTTTTACCGCAGCGCCTCTTTCTTAAATTTTATGTCATCAATATCGATATTATACTTAATTCCCTTTAAAATCAATTCCGTCCGGCCCTTGCCGTCCGCCCGCTTCATAACGGCCTTATGGGGGGTGAGGATGCCGTCAATTTTTTTGACATGATGGTTTTCCAGAAACTTGTGGAACTCCCCGTCCAGATAAAAATCGATGCGGCTGACGAAATAGTCCGATTTGCGGGGGTAGAAGACCACCTTATCGTAGACTTTCTCCCCGACTTTTTTCACACCCGCCACCTTATAGCAGGGCTCGCCCACTGCCTCTGCCTCGCCGATTTTTTCGAATTCATAATCGTCGATCTTTACAGAGGTCAGGTCCTCATAGTAGAAATGGGAGTTGACAAACGGTTTGCCCTTGCTTGAAGAGGCAATCCGTTTTACCCGTCCGGAGGAGAGCCTCAGCCACTGATCATCATCCTTGCCTTTATAGGAATGGGTCAGAAGTTTTATCTTGGTGGGCCGAATAAACTCGATCAGCGCCTTGTCTTCGTCATTTTCATACTGCTTCATCTGCAGGATAAATTCCTTTTCCAAAACGCGCCCGCCCTTGTGAATCAGCATTAATATTTTACTGGCCGCGGTATCCGCCTCCGGCAGGTCGTCGCTTTTTTCCATAATCTCCCGGCCGGTCATGGCAGAAGCGGACTGGGCCATGAAAAAAACCAAAATTAAAACCAGAAAAATCCTATTTCTCATTGCTGCCCTCCTTGAATTGATGACGGATGAATGCGATTAAACTCACCTGCGCAGCGGCATAATGGGGCGATGGCTGCAGCGGCCGCGCGGCGGGGACATCTCCGGACGAAGGTACCGGCATCGGGCAGATCGCCTTGCCGGTCAGTTTTACACCGGTGAGCTTGATGGCCGCCGGCAGGACCACCAGCGCGCCCAGTGTGGTGGCCACCATGGTAACGGCCATCAGCAGGCCGAAAAGCATCAGGGGCTTGAACGGGGAGAGCTCCAGCACGGAAAATCCGCATATAAGCGCCAGCGAGGTGAATATGATCGCTTTACCGGCGACCTCGAGCGTTTTCCGAATGGCCGTGTCCACATCCTCCCCCCATTTCCGGTAACAACGGAACGTATTTAAAAAATGAATGGTGTCATCCACCCCGATACCGATGGTGATGGCGGCGATAATCGACGTGGCGATATCCAGCTGAATCCCGAACCAGCCCATAATACCGAAATTGATCATAACAGCAACGCTCAGGGGAATCAAGGAAAGCAGTGCCGCCCGGAAATTTCTTAAGAGCAAAAGCACCACAACGGCGATCACCCCAAAGGTCAGAAACAGGCTCTGGAGCTGGCCGCCCACGATATAGTCGATGCTTTTTATAAGCATCTTGGGATGCCCGGTAATTTCGTAATCATACCCCTTGGGAAGCGTCTGGTCGAGATGGGTCGATATGCGGCTGAAAATATGCTTGAGTCCCGCAGACCCAATGAGCTGGCCGTTTTTCTGGTTTAAACGGGCAATGACGTTTGAGGTCTGGAAAAACGGATCGACATAGGGCTCAAACCGGTCCACGCGGCCGTCTGAATTGGCATCCGTCCCGGAGAAAATTTCCAGGTAGTCCATCACATCCCATTTATTTTCCGGGATCCTGAAATATGCCGGATCATCATTGTGCATGGCCATGTGCATGGTTTTGATAAAATCGGAGAAGGCATCGGTCCGGCCGATGCAAAGATCCGAGTTGGATTCCGCTTCCAGCCATCTGCGAAACTCTTCAACGGTCTGCAAAAACTCGGGCGACTTGACGCCGTTTATTTCGCCTGAGTCGATTAGTATCATAAACCCCCACCGGCCGCCGTATTTATCCCCGATAATTTTGGCAGTGGTGCGGATCGGGTCCTCCGTCTTGAAATACTGGAGCAGTTCGGTTTCCACCTTAAGCCTGGTGAGGCCGAAAACCGAGGCAATGATTAAAATCAGCACAACCGCCAATACTTTACGGTAGTGGGCGACAGAAGCCTTCACCATGAGCCTGATCACCCCATCAATAACTGAAGCCCCGCCGGCCTTGTCCCGCTTCTTTTTAAGCTTTACGCCCGCCCGGTGGGGCATGAGTTCCAGGCCGGCCGGAATAATGGTTGCGGAAATCAATACGGCAAACATAATCCCCAAAGCGCAGAAAATCCCCCAGTCCCGGATGGCGCTCAGTTGATGGGTCGCAAGGGTCATAAAGGCCACAAATGTGGTCAGTCCGGTAAGCAGCACGGTGACCGAAATATGGCTCATGGAATGCTGGAGCCCGGCCCTTTTGCCTTTTCGGGTGATCTGATCAAACTCCGCGTAATACTGATTCAGAATATGAATCCCGTAGGAACTGCCCACCGCGATCATCAACACCGGAATCGAGACCCCCACGGTGGTGATATTAACCCCGAGATACCCCATAAGGCCAAGGATCCAGATCGTTGACATGGACAGGGTGAGAAACGGGAGCACAACGCCCCGCAATGACCTGAAGTTGATGAAGAAAATGATCACCGCCACCAGCATGACCAGGGGCACCAGCCGGGAAAGATCCCGCTGCATATAATTGTTCATCCAGATATAGACAATGGGCTCGCCCTGGGCAATAATATCGAGTTCGTCATGGCTGTTAACGATTTCAAGGATTTCCCGGGCAATCGGGTCAGAGTTTGAGATGTCCGGAAACCGGATGATAAAGCCCAGATCCGTGATGCTGCCGTTTTCATCCGTGGCGTAAATCCCTTTTTCAAATACCGGATTGCGCTTGAGGCTGGAGATAAAGGTGTTGAACATAGCGGCGGTATCGGGCAGTATCCGGTTGCCGTGCGCGTCGGTTTCAATCAGCCGGACCTCTTCCAGCATATCATTTGCCCCGGAGATGTCGCGGACGGTAAGCGGGGAGATGATCTCATCGATCATTTCCCGCGATTTTAGCTCTCTGGCGGAAGCCGCCGACTGTTTTAACCGGCCGGCCATGCGGGCGCCCACCATTCCGCCATCCCAGCCAAGGACGGAGAGCTTTCGCCGCAGAAGGCGCTGAAAAGCGGGATCACCTGAAAACCGGTCCAAAAATGCCGCCTCTGTCATCGGGACGTCTGCAAGGACCGCGCTTAACCGCTCCATTCGGCGCGCCTCCAGGTTTTCGTCATAATCCTGGTAAGCCTCGAGATCGATCAGCAACCGGTTGATTTTTTTAAAGGTCTCATGCTGCCATAAATTTTTGTGGGATACCGATAAAATCACGAATGTATCCACATCCCCGTATATCTCTTTGACCTGTTCGTAATGCTTATAGGCCGGATCGGTTTTGGGCAGAAATGTGGAAATGGAGGTGTCAAACCGCAAATTGGCAATGCCTGCCGCCAGAACCAGCGTAATGATCATACAGCCTGCCAGCATGGCAATGGGGTGATTTAACACAAAACGGATATATCGGTTCATATGAACCTCCCGAGGATTATGACTGATCCGTCAGTCATAGATTTCCACAAAAAAATCGGCTTTCCCGCCAGCCCATTAATTACACCTATGTATATATTTTACATGTTTGAACGAACCTTCTAAGTAACTTCACGGGTATTAGGTTTTGGGTATTAGGTATTAGGTTAATGAAATCAAGAATTTATGGTCGGCACGGTGGCCGACCCTACGATGAATCGGGTTTTCCCCCATTCGTAGGGCGAGCCACCGTGCCCGCCTGAAAAATAGATAGAACAAATTTACCGTGCCTCAGTGCCTTTAAAGTTATTTTTAGGCTCGGTCCCGGGCGCACGGCCCGGGGGGAATACTTCTTATTATCAATGACTGATACGTCAGTCAATATTTTTTTATTCCTAAATTGAGCGATTTTCAAGTTTGCCGCAGATACAAGGAAAATGATGTCGAGCTATAGTGGCCTATGTGAGACATCATTTGACGCAGTAGATGCGGTGAAATTGAAAATCCCGGAGGGTTTCAAATTTTTGAACTGAAAATGATTCAATACCTTAAGGTTAATGTAAAAATTAAATTTTCAAAAATTTGAAACGCTCAATTTAGGTATTCTCATAGACGAATAAGCGCTTGATCTGATATAAGAAAGTATTGCTTCTTTGCGGACTATCTAATCGCCGGTTTTATGCGGATGACCGCCGGCTTGCCTGACAACCCGAAAAAAACTGAATCCGCCCATGATTAATGCCTATCTAAAACTGGTGCTCAGGGCCCCCGCCCTGTTTATTCTGCTGCTGCTGCTGATCTCCGCCCTCCTTTTAACGGGCCTGAAAGATCTCCGGTTTGATCATTCCATCGAAGCCTTCATGCCCAAAGATGATCCGGAATACATTGAATATGAGCAGGCGAAAAAAACCTTTGGCGACAACAGCCGGTTTCTGATCATGGCGGTCACCCACAAGGATCTCTGGTCGGTTCCGGCATTTGAAGCATTCCACCGGTTCCTGAAGGATATTGAGGCCTACAAGGAATTTAACCAAGAAACGGCCGAAGAACAGATTGAACGGTTTAATCAAATCATCCGCCGGCCGGATGTCTCCTTCAAAAATATCATTGCCGCCTTTTCGGATGATCCGGGGTTTGTGCGGCTGCTTAAACGAAAAACGCCAGGCAAGTGGAAAAATAATCAGCCCCTTCCGCCGAAAGCCATCAGCCGGCTCGAACAGGCCCTCCGCCAGGATTTTGAACTCCGGCGGGCCGAGATGATCGACACCGTTTTATCGCCTTTTACCTCAAACGATATTACCGGAAAAAACGATATCCTGGAGACCTACCATCTGCTGGGCAAAAACGATCCGGGCGAGCGCGTCATCCCCCAGAACCGTGAAGAAATCACCCGGTTTAAAGAGCGCCTGAAACGGAACCCGGCGTTTAAAAACGGCATTTACGCCGCTGACCCGGAGACCGGGAAAATCACGGATTTCGGGGTAGTTGTCAAATTCGCCAAAACTGAAAACCGACCGGCAATGGTGGGTGAAATCATCGAGATCACAGAATTTCATGACCGCCTGGATATTGTCATGTCCGGTGTCCCCTATGTGAGCCGGCAGTTCAATACCTATATGGAGAACGACCTGTATCGCACCACCCCGTTGGTGCTGCTTGTGGTCACCCTGATTTTTTTCCTGAACTTCAAGTCTTTTCGAGGGGTTATCCTGCCGCTGGCCACGCTGACGATGGCTGAAATATGGACATTGGGGCTGATGGGCCATCTAGGCCGGCCCATCACCGCCATCGGCATCACCCTGCCGCCGCTCTTGATCGCGGTGGGAAGCTCCTACGCCATCCACTTGCTCAATCAATATTACGCGGATTTCAACCTGATCTCGCCGCAGACCAAGCGAGAGGGACTGCGGACCGCCATGTCACACATCAGCGTGACCGTCACCCTGGCCGGCCTGACAACCGCGGCGGCGTTTTTTACCCTGCTTTCCAGCCAGGTGAGCGCGATCCAGGAGTGGGCGATCTTTTCCGGGGTGGGAATCATGTTTGCCGTTTTTATCGCCATCACCCTGATCCCCGCCTTACTCGCCTATCTGCCCCATCGCTACCCGTCCCGGTTTATCAGCAGAAAAATATCCACGGGCCCCACCCTGGTGGACCGTCTGCTGGCGGCTTCAGCCCGCGGGGCGGTATATCATTATAAAAAAATCTATGCGGTGGTTTTCCTCATCCTCGCGGTTTCCATTGCCGGCATGACGCACCTGCGGGTGGATACGGAATTCCTCCACTACTTTAGGGAAAGTGATCCGGTGCGCCAGAACGGCGAAATAATCGGGGATAAATTCGGCGGCGGGTGGGGGTTTAACATTATCATTGATTCCGGCGAAACCAACGGCGTCAAGTCGCCAAAGTTTTTAAAAACCATTGAAAACCTGCGCAGCTGGCTGGTTTCCGAAAAAAATGCCGATTTAAACATCGGCCGTACGGACGCATTCACCGATTTTATCAAGCGCATGCACATGGCCATGAATAACGGGGACCGCTCCTATTTCAGGATTCCGAACAACCGGCTGACCATCATGGATTATTTGGAAATCTACGCCGGCGAGGATAAAGACTCGGACGGGGTATATGATGATTTTGAATCCTTTGTGGATGTTTTCTACCAAAAGACCAATGTGCTGGCGCGCCTGACCCGGAAGCAGGCGGACCGGCTGGGCACCACGGAAATACAATACATTCTGAGCAAGGTGGAGGCGCATCTGGATAAGCACCTGCCGGCCAATTATACTTACACCGTGACCGGCTATCCGGCGATAAACGTCAAACTCGCCCATTACGTGGTGATGGGTCAGCTCTGGGGGCTTGCTTTATCCCTGGTGTTTGTGATGGGCGTGATCATCGTCTTGTTTCGAAAAATCACGGCCGGCCCATTGGCATTAATCGATATGGGGGTCACCATCCTGATCAACTTCGGCATCATGGGCTGGTTCGGAATCGAGCTGGACATGGTGACCTCGGTGATTGCCACCATCACCATCGGCATTGGGGTGGATGATACGATTCATTTCCTCAATACTTACCGGGCCTATCACCCGCGTACTTCGAATGTTGCGGAAACAATCGAGAAAACCCTGTTTGTGGCCGGCAAGGCCATCGTGTTCACTTCCCTGGCCCTGACCTTTGGCTTCCTCTCCATGGTAACCTCCAATTTTCTGCCGATCATCCTGTTCAGCCTGCTGATCGCGCTGACCATGATCAACACGACCATCGGCTCAATTCTGCTGATTCCGGCAGCCATCCGGCTGACGGGCATTGATCTGGACCGGCCGGACCGGATTTTCAGGTCCGCTCAATCTTGACCCCGAACTGCTTCTGCAGGATCTCCGCCAGCGGCCGGCCCAGCAGAAAATCCAGCAGATCCGCGGGCACATGGCCCTTATCAACGGCAAGGTTTCGAAGCTGGGCGTCATAATTAATGATCTCGGTTAATTCGGCGGCAGCGGATGCGTCCCCGGATTCCCGCTTTTCCACCAGTTCATGGATAAACTGAAAATGACACCGCTCCTCATGGGCGATAATCAGCTCCCGGAGCCACTCCGAATTGACAAGAATCTCCCGTCTTGACAGGCGCTCCCCGGCATAGGCTTCCTGGAGCGCGGTATTATCCCAGCAGGCCTGCAGCCGGCATTCCATGGGGCGGCTATCATAGATCCTGCAGGCGTGATTGGTGTCATCATAAAAAACACAGGCGGTGTCATCCGCCCGGCTTTTGATTTTAATAATATCGGTGGTGACCTGAAACAGGCCGCCGTTTACGTTATCATAGGCGCGCTCGCCCGGTCGGATGGTATAGAGACAGTTTAACGGAATGCTGCCGTTTAGAATCAATTCAGCGTCCGACTCATGAAGTGCCGGCCCGCCCCGCATGCAGCATTCGCCGCAGCGCTGACAGACTTTATGGTTTTGCTGAGATGGGTTCTTCATTGTCCGCTATATAAAAAGGGCATTAATTTTAGCCTTTCGATGCTGTCATTTCGAGGAACGCCAGTGACGAGAAATCTTGAAAAACTAATAATTATAAGATTTCTCGCTGGCGCTCGAAATGACAACCGAACCGAATTTCACTCTTAAGTTAATGGCGCTGTATGCGCAATTATTTATTATATCGTCATGAATAGAGGAGGTTTCAGCGTTCAGGCCCTGAAACCTGAAACCTGAACACTGAAACCTTTATTACGTTTACTCTTCTTTTTCCGCTTCGCCTTCCTTGCAGACCACGGTGGGATCGGCCAGCTGCTTCAGGGTCTTGTACCGATGGTTAATTTCCTCCTCGATCTGCTTCCGGAGCTTCTTTGATTCGCCCGGAAACGTCTTTTCCAGGGAGGCAAACCGGTTTTCGCCGGCCAGAAAATCCTGGATGGTGCCGTCCGGATCCTTGGATTCCAGCGTAAACGGATTTTTGCCCTCTTTTTCCAGCAGCGGATTATACCGATACATCGGCCAGTAGCCGGAATCCACGGCCAGCTTCTCCTCGGCCTGGCTCTTGCCCATACCAGCCTTCAATCCCTGGTTGATGCAGGGTGCATAGCAGATAATCAAAGACGGCCCGGGATAGCGGTCGGCTTCCAGAAACGCCTTAAGGGTCTGCTGTTTGCTTGCGCCCATGGCAATAGAGGCCACATATACATAGCCATAGGTCATGGCAATCCGGCCCAAATCTTTTTTGCCGGTCTTTTTGCCGGAAGCGGCGAACTTGGCCACCGCGCCGGTGGGCGTGGCCTTGGAAGACTGCCCGCCGGTATTGGAGTAGACCTCGGTGTCCATGACCAGAATGTTGATGTCCTCGCCGGAGGCCAGCACATGATCCAGACCGCCGTATCCGATATCATAGGCCCAGCCGTCGCCGCCAAAGACCCATATGGATTTCTTGACCAGCAGATCGCCCATTTCATAGATGGCATCCAGTACCGGATCCGAATCCACGCCGGCAATCAGCTGTTCAATCTCGCGGCCGTAGCTGGCTGATTTTTCCGCATCATACATACTGTCCAGCCAGCCGGACATGGCGTCTTTTAAGTCCTTGGGCAGATCCTTCTCCAATGCCTCGCGCATCAGATCCGCCAGTTTATTCCGGCGCTGATGATAGGCCATGGTCATACCGTAGCCGAATTCCGCGGCATCCTCAAACAGCGAGTTGCCCCAGGCCGGGCCATGGCCGTCTTCATTGGTGCAATAGGGCACGGACGGTGCGGAAGCGCCCCAGATGGAACTGCAGCCCGTGGCATTGGAGATAATCATCCGCTCGCCAAAGAGCTGGGTCAACAGCTTTGCATAAGGCGTTTCTCCGCATCCGGCGCAGGCGCCCGAGTACTCCAGCAGCGGCTGACAGAACTGGCTGCCCTTGACGGATTCCCGTTTGACCAGGTCGTCCCTTGTCGGCAGGGTTTCCGCAAATTCCTGGTTGGGCACCTGGGTGGGCGCCTGGGTATTGAGCGGCCGCATGACCAGCGCCGGCTTCTTGGCCGGGCAGATATCCGCGCAGTTGCCGCAGCCCTGGCAGTCCAGGGGGTGGACCTGCATGCGGAATTGATACCCTTTGAGCTCTTTGCCGGTGGCCGGCTTGGTTTCAAAATCGGCCGGCGCCTCTTTTAATTCTTCGTCCGTGACCAGCACCGGCCGAATGGCCGCATGCGGGCAGACGAACGCGCACTGATTGCACTGGATGCAGTTTTCCGGAACCCATTCCGGCACATTGATGGCCACCCCGCGCTTTTCATACCTGGTGGTCCCCAGCGGGAAGATGCCGTCCGGCTCAAAGGCGCTCACCGGCAGTTCATCCCCCTTCTGCTCAACCATGGGGCGCATCACGTTTTTGACAAACTCCGGCTCCTCCTTTCGGGTCAGCGGCTCTTTGACTTCATCCACCGCATCCTTCCAGGATTCCGGATAATTTATCTCGATCACGTTCTCCAGCGTATGGTCCACCGCGTCGATATTCATCCGGACGACTTTCTCGCCCTTTTTCCCGTAGGTCTTTTCAATATCTTTTTTGAGATAATCAATCGCCTCATCAAAGGGCAGCACGTTGGCCGACTTGAAAAACGCGGTCTGCATGATCATGTTGATCCGCCCGCCGAGCCCCGCGGATTCCGCGATTTTAATGGCATCCACATTGTAGAATTTAAGTTTTTTGCGGGCAATGGTGCGCCGCATATGGGCCGGCAGGGTATTTTCCATATCCTCCAAGGTCCAGGGCGAATTGAGCACAAACGTGCCGCCCTCCTTGATGCCTTCGAGGACATCATAGAGCTGCACATAGCTCGGATTGTGGCAGGCGATGTAATCGGCGGTGTTGACCCGGTAGGTGGATAGAATCGGATGGTTGCTGAAGCGCAGGTGGGATACGGTCAGCCCGCCGGATTTCTTGGCATCATAGGAGAAATAGCCCTGGGCGTATTGATCCGTATGATCGCCGATGATTTTAATGGCGCTCTTGTTTGCGCCCACGGTCCCGTCAGAGCCAAGCCCCCAGAACATACACTGCACCGTGCCCTCCGGCGTGGGGTCAAAGTCCTCTTTCTGCGGCAGCGACGTATGGGCCACATCATCCTTAATCCCCACGGTGAAATGATTCCTGGGGCCCAGGGAGGCCATGTTGTCATAGACCGCCTTGACCATAGCCGGCGTGAACTCCTTGGAGCCCAGCCCATAGCGGCCGGCGGTGATAATCGGCATGTCGCCGTATTCCTTGAATGCCGTGCAGACATCCATGTAAAGCGGATCGCCAATGGCGCCGGGCTCCTTGGTGCGATCCAGCACCGTAATATGCTCCACACTGGCCGGCAGGGCCCGCATAAAATGATCGATGGAAAAGGGGCGATAGAGCCGAACCTTGACCAGGCCCAGCTTTTCCCCGCGTTTGTTCAGGTAATTGATCACCTCTTCAATGGTTTCCGCTCCGGAGCCCATGGCCACAATCACCCGTTCGGCATCCGGATGGCCGACATAATCAAACAGGTTATAGCGCCGGCCCAGCAAGTTACTCACCCGATCCATATATTCATCCACGATGGGCACGATATCCTCGTAGAAGGGGTTGGCCGCCTCCCGGTTCTGGAAAAAGATATCCGGATTCTGGGCGGTTCCCCGGATGTGCGGGTGTTCGGGGTTCATGGCCCGGCTGCGGAAATCCTCGATCGCATCAAAGTTGACCAGGCTGGCGATGTCATCATAGCTGATCATTTCGATTTTCTGGATTTCACTGGATGTCCGGAACCCGTCAAAAAAGTGCAGGAAGGGCAGACTCCCGTCGATTGCGGAAAGATGCGATACCAGGGCCATATCCATGACTTCCTGAACCGATCCGGAGGCAATTTCGGCAAAACCGGTCTGACGAACCGCCATCACATCGCTGTGATCGCCAAAGATCGAAAGCGCATGACCGGCCACCGAGCGGGCAGACACATGGAACACAGCCGGCAGCAGCTCACCGGAGATTTTATACATATTGGGAATCATCAAAAGCAGCCCCTGGGAGGCGGTAAATGTGGTGGTAAGCGCGCCTGCGGCCAGGGCGCCGTGCACCGCACCGGCCGCGCCGGCCTCGGATTGAAGCTGCTTGACGTTCAGGGTCTGGCCGAAGATATTTTTGCGGCCCTGGGCGGACCATTCATCTGCCACCTCTCCCATTGACGAAGACGGGGTGATGGGATATATTGCCGCTGTGTCACTTAAGGCATATGCCACGTGCACGGCTGCGGTATTCCCATCAATAGTTTGCATTTCTTTTGCCATAATCCATTCACTCCATTATTGCTGTTAAGCGGTTAAATTTTCTAATCCTGATAAATTTTACACAATACCTTAAAGCTAATAAAATTAGCCAAATTGTCCAATTGTGTAAAGCATAAAATTTGAAATCCAGCGCCGAACCTGTAAGTAACTTTTGCTGTGAGGTAAATACACTGAGGTACTGAGGCACTAAGGTACTAAGGCACTAAGGTACTAAGGCACTGAGGGAGGACTTTACTCCTTGCTCTCCTGGGAATACACCATCTTGCCGGCTCTCCCCACATCATAGCCGTCAATGGACTGGGCCATATCTTTGAATTCAGGGCTCAGAAGAAGCCCCAGGAAATTCTGGACTCCTTTGTCAAAAAACCGCTCCCGGGTAATCAAAAGATCGTAGCGTTCCCAGCGAATCGGAATAAAATCGAGCCCCAGAAGTGAAGCTGCGGGCCGTATGCCGGGCCCCGCGTCAGCTCTGCCGGATAAAACCGCAATACCGACGTCCATGTGGCTTGCCACTTCATGGTCGTAGCCGGCTATTTTCCCGACCCGGATTCCCTCTTTTTTGAGTTCCCGGTCAAGGAGCAATCGCGTTCCGGTAGACAGGGACCGGTTGACAATTTTGATGCCGGCCCGGCCCAAATCCTTTACCGACTGAATCGATTTGGGATTGCCCGGCTGAATGAGAATCCCCTGCTCCCGGCGGCAGAAATTAACCACGGCCGGCAGTTGAGCGAATTCCTGGCCTGCGAAATCAAAATTATAGTCAGTTCCGTTTTCCTGAAGCAGATGACTGCCGGCCATATGGCACAGATTCCGGCGGAGGGCCCGCAGGCCGCCCATACTCCCGATATTGGCAAACACGGCGATTTCTTCCGGAAAGCTCTTGTTAAACAGGGCGATGGTTCGCTCCAGCAGCAGATCATTGCTGCCGGTTATGATCAGCAGGCCTTCGTAAGAGGGCAGCGAGGCGGTCGCCCGCGGATAATTCAAAGTATTGGTTTCAATCCACTGCTCCACCAGGTCAAGCGGAAACAGCCATTTGCCGGTTACCTTGGTTGCCGGAAGGCCCTTTTCCGCAACGAGTGAATACACCATCTTTTCATTAACGCCCAAGAATTCGGCAACTTCCTTTGTTGACAAAAGCTTTTTCATGGGCACCGATCCCCTTTTCAAAGGCTTCCTGTTTTTAGCAGCCTGCGCCTGTAAGAGATAGTGTCAAGCCAAAAATATCCAATCAAAAATTGACAAAAAATAACTAAAAGTGATAAAAAATAACCATTATTTCGTGCTCTAAGTGCCAACGAGCAAGTTATGGCAAGTTCTGATGGACAAGATTTTTCTCCTGCGCCTATCGCATTTTCCCCTTAAAAGCCTTCTTTTACCCGGCTTAGAGGAAAAAATCAATATCTGCGGTGCGATTGGCCGCACAGATGCCAACGGCAACTTAATAAGGATGTGTGGTAATGCGTTCGCTTAAAATCTATCTAATCCTGTTTCTTTCTTTTTTACTGGCATTTCCCGCGCTTGTGACGGCCCAAACCCTGATGATGGCCACCACCACCAGCACAGACAACACGGGGCTTCTCGACGAGCTGGCCCCCCAGTTTAAAAAAGATACCGGCATCACGCTGAAATGGACAGCGGTCGGAACGGGCAAGGCCCTTGAGATCGGCCGCAACTGTGATGTTGACCTGTTAATGGTGCACGCCCCCGGGGCGGAAGAAGAATTTGTTAAAAAGGGATATGGGATAGACCGGACACAAATAATGTATAATGACTTCGTGGTGATCGGTCCGGCCAGGGACCCGGCAGGGATTAAAGGCCTGCCGGTGACTGCGGCCCTGCAGAAAATCGCCGGGGAAAAGGCTTTGTTTGTCAGCCGGGGGGATGCCTCCGGAACCCACAAAAAAGAACTCTCCCTATGGGAAAAAGCGGGTGTGCAAATTCCCGTCAACGAGCCATGGTATCTGGAAACCGGCCAGGGAATGATCAGCACCATCCGCGTTGCGCTGGAACGTGACGGCTATACGCTCACCGACCGGGGCACTTATATCAAGCATGCCCACATTCAGGGCGGTAACCCGTCAATGAAAATCCTTGTTCAGGGGGAGCCGGTACTGTTTAATCAGTACAGTGCCATTGCCATAAACCCGGCCCGTTGCAAAAATGTCAAATACGATCCGGCCCAAAAGTTCATAGACTGGATTACGTCAAAGCGGACTCAGAATTTCATCGCTAACTACAAATTGCTCGGCAAGCCCTTATTCACACCCAACGCCGGGAAGTAACAGGAAAAAAACTTTTAAACATGGATTATATCGGAGAGGGGCTCGCTCAAGCCCTGAATTTACTGCTTCAGGGAGACCCGGAAACCTATTCGGCCATTTGGGTGACCCTCCGGGTCTCCACAGCATCTATCCTGTTCAGTCTGATTTTGGGCATCCCTTCCGGATTTCTGCTCGGCCACTATGATTTTGCCGGCAAAAATGCCGCCAGGCTGCTTGTGGATACGCTTCTTTCCCTTCCCACCGTGGTCATCGGACTGCTGGTGTACACCCTGCTTTCCAGACAGGGACCTTTGGGCGAACTTGGATTCCTCTACACCCTTCCTGCCATCTGTATCGGGCAGACCATACTCGGGCTCCCGATTGTCATGGCCCTGACCGCCGCTGCCGTGGAATCCCTGGATCAACGGCTTCCCCCGCTGCTTTTGACCCTCGGGGCGAGCCGAAAACAAATGCTTTTAACCACGGTCTGGGAATCCAGGTTCAGCCTGCTGGCTGCGGCAGTGACCGCCTACGGCCGTATCGTTTCCGAGGTCGGCATTTCAATGATGGTCGGCGGCAATATCAAGTGGTACACCCGGACCATTACCACGGCCATTGCCTTAGAAACCAACAAGGGCCGTTTCAGCTTCGGCATCGCGCTTGGCATCGTGCTCCTGCTGATCGCTTTTGTGGTCAACCTGGCGCTCAATATACTCAAGAAAAGGACGCAAGCCTGATGCCCCCCTTGTATGAACTCGAAAATATCAGGCAGATCTATGCCGAACGGGTGGTTCTGGATATCGAACACCTGGTCGTAGACGAGGGGGAAATCATTGGCATCTACGGTCCAAACGGGAGCGGCAAAAGCACCCTGCTCAAAACAATGGCGCTTGTGGAAGCTCCGATTGGCGGCAGGATTTTATTTCAAGGCAGGACGGTTCATCCGAACACACTAGACTTTCGAAGACAGATCTCCCTGCTTTCGCAGTCCCCCTATCTTTTGAAACGGTCTGTGCTCAACAATGTCGCGTATGGGTTAAAAATCCGCGGGATCTCTGATAAAAAAAGTAAAAGCCGCCGGGCATTAAGCATGGTCGGCCTGGATCCGCAGGAATTTTCCGGCAGAATGTGGTATGAACTATCCGGCGGAGAGGCGCAGCGCGTGGCCCTGGCCGCCCGGCTGGTTCTTCAGCCCAGAGCCCTGCTCCTGGATGAACCCACCGCTTATCTGGATGAAAAAAGTGCCGGAAAGATCCGGTCGGCTGCCCTGTTCGCCCAAAAGAAATGGGGCACCGCCCTGATTCTGGTCAGTCACGACCATGCCTGGCTAAGCTCCGTTTGCGGCCGCATCCTGAAGATGGATCGCGGACAGCTTCAAATATCCTGATATCAGCTGGATACAGCCGGCCGCAAACCGCCAAACGAACCGAATATTCTAACCTAAATGGAGCGATTTTCAAGTTTGCTCAAATCCGCGTTATACAAATAGGAAAAGGAAAATTCAGGCTTTTGTTCAAGCTGGATCTCAAGTTCCACGGCACCGGACACCTCCGGCAGCACCATGCTTAAATCCACTTCACCCGAGGGATCGGTCTTTGCCCTTACCTCAATACCCTTTTCTTCATTTTTGATAATCAGGGATTCATCAGCAGCCGGCATTTCTTTGCCGCACTGGACCGTCTCGCCGGTCGGGTATTTGGCCAGGGGAAGGACCCGGCGGCTTTCATCGACAATGGCATAGGATCGCAGCATGTCAAAAAGCCCGAGCCCGAAAAACGGCATCTCCAGAAGCGCCATATATAAGCCCCGCCGCTGCTTCTGCATCACCCGAAGCTTCTGCCGCATCTGGTCGCACATGGGAATTTTTTTAAGGGTGATGGTGTTTTTAATGGCGTGGTAGCCATATTGATAATGGCTCAAATCCCCAACCGTGGTTTCACCATCCTTGAGCTCCGATTTTAACGGACCCAGATACGTCAAAACACTCGAGCAGCCCATGGTGGTGGCCAATATTAAGATGATGCAGCACCGTAAAACGGATTTTTTCATGACCGGTCCTTTCACTGGCAATTCAGGGTCAAAGGAATTGACAAGGTTTTTGAATATCAGTAGAACATGTTTAATGCTTAAAAACTGCTCAAAAAAATGAAAAATGAATTTATAAACAATACCAAAGAACCTGTTTAACCACAACGATTAATCCGATAAGGAGCCGCTCGTGAAAAAATATACGCTTATCTCTATATGCCTGCTTTTCCTGGTATCCTGTGCCGCCCCGCCCCATGAAGCCGTTATCCAGAATGCCGGCCCTTACCCGGAAAACTATCGGGAAATGATCAAAGGCTATCTTGGGCAAACCCTTCAAAACCCGGAGAGCCTGAAGGATTTTAACGCCCTGAAACCGGCGGAAATCGTCACATTGGACACCTACTACGGTTTTATCCCGCTATATGAAGGCCAGAAGGTATGGGAAATCTTTATCACGTTTGACGTGAAAAATGCCAATGGCAAATACATCGGTCCGGACATGCATGTGGTCTGGATCCGCCACAACCGAATCGTAGCCTACGACTATGACGAGGTTGAGCTGGACTACCGGGTCAAAAAACGCCTCGGCGGTTCCTGAAAAGCAAAAAAATCAGAGGCAGCCGCCTTCGCGGTATTCATAAATTGCGTTGGCCAGATAGGCAAACCGCTCAACCGGCAAAGTTTCCGCCCGCTTCTGCGGATCAATCCCGCTTTGCCTGCACATGCCGTCCAGATCCGCCCCCCGAACCCCCAGATTGCCGGATAACAAAGCGTTTCGCAGGGTTTTTCGGCGCCTGCCAAAAGCGGCCTTAACCACTTCAGCAAAAAGCGCGTGGTCTTTAAGTTCGGGCTGCAGGCGTTTCTTGAACCGAAACTGCAGCACCTCCGAATCCACCTTGGGCACCGGCCAGAACAGGTGGGCATTAACCGTGGCGGTCCGACAAATCTCTGTGTAGTACTGAAGCATCACGGTCAGCCGGCTGTAGGATTTGCCGCCCGGGCCGGCGAGCAGCCGCCGGGCCACCTCCTTTTGAAACATGAGATCCGCCTGGTGAATGGCTGTGCGCGCATTGATCAGGTAAATAAGCACCTGGGAGGAGATATAATACGGGAGATTCCCGAAAATCCGGAGCCTCTGGCCTTCAAAGCCGGCAATCGCAGCCAGGTCGATATCAAATATATCCTGGTTTTTAAGCAAAACATTATCAACGCTTCTCTCCTTTAAAGCGCCGTCAAGAATTCCGGCCACTTCGGGATCTTTTTCGATTGCGTAGACCCCTCTGGCAGCCCCGGCCAGCGGAAATGTCAGCGCCCCTAAACCGGCGCCGATTTCGACCGCCGTATCCGACCGGCCCACCCCGCTTTTGCGGATAATCATCTCCGCTGTCGACGGGTCGGTTAAAAAATTTTGTCCCAGGGCTTTTCTAGGGCGCAAATCGTATTCAGCTAATAATTTCCATGGTGCATTCGACATAGACTATATACTTTCCTCTTATTCCAAGCTGCGATCACTTGGAAATCGCTCAATTTAGGCCGAACAAATGCTCCCTAATCAAACGGATAGCTATTTTTTTCTTCTCATCTTTCTAATTTTTCATGCTTTTGCTTGACTTTTCAACCCACCCTAACTAATTTGGCTTATAACTTCTTATTTTTATTTTGTAGATCCCTTAAAACTCCCATCAGGAGGTTTTATGACAAAACAAAAGCGCTCTCCTAGCTTTGATGCCATGGTCAAATTCTTCCAGCAGCATTACAATTTTGCGACAAAGCAGGACATCAACCGGCTCATCGATAAAATCGATGAGCTTGAAAAATCGATCAAAGAAGTGCTGCCGACCCGGCAGAAGCCCGCTGCGAAAAAATCGCCCAGTAGGAAAAAAGTCGATCTGACCCAGCAGAACGCCTCGGATGCGGTGCTTGACGTGATTACCGAGGCCAAAACAGGCATCAATTTCCCCGAGATCAAGGCGAAAACCGGTTTTAACGACAAGAAACTGAGAAACATTATTTACCGATTGGGCAAACTCGGCAAGATAAAAAACAAAAAACGGGGAATTTATATTCCCGCTTAAGCCCCCCATCCGGCCCCATCACGTTTCCGCCATTTTTCTGCCCTGCGGCTTTTGGAGCAGGATAGCAAGCCAGTACCTGCCAGCCGCGCCATACTTTTCCACCATTTTGGGCGACCGCTTTATCCGGCCACGGCTAATTTGTTCTAACCGCAAAATCCATACCCCCGGTCCTGTTAACGCTAAGGTTGGGATTCTTTTTCTTCGCTATCGGGATCGAAATCGATGCTGTAGACTTCCTGATCCTCTCGAACTTGGTATCCTCTTCCGCCGAGACGGCTGAGCATCGCGGCCATACGGTCGGGTTCATCCTTGCGGTTCCGGCTTTCCATCTTGTCCAGCGCCTTGCCGACAACCAGCACATCTTGAATCGCCGCGCACTCAAGCGCGGAGCCACGAGCGATTTCGAAATAACGCCTTCGGTCGGCTTCCGCGGTCTTGCCATTACCTTCGGCGATATTGAGCGGTATCGACTGGCTGGCCCGAAGCCATTGATCCCGGGCGGGCCGATGGACTCCGTTCAGGCTGTCGGCCTTCTCGTAAACCCATGCAACGTAGCCTATTGAAAGGCGATAGACGTCCAGTTTTTCGTGTCCAAGGGTCATATTTTTTCGATTTCGATTTCGATCCCGATCCCGATAGCGATTTCGATTTGGATCTGGCCCGAAGCCATTGATCCCGGGCGGGCCGATGGACTCCGTTCAGGCTGTGGGCCTTCTCGTAAACCCATGCAACGTAGCCTATTGAAAGGCGATAGACGTCCAGTTTTTCGCGTCCAAGGGTCATATTTTTTTCGATCCCGATCCCGATAGCGATTTCGATTTGGATACAGAACAAATTAGCCCTGTTTATCAGGCAATTTCCATTGCGTAAACATCCTTAAGCCGTTATATTGTCTGCTTAAATTTTTAACAAAAGGATCAACGCCATGAAGCAGCCCAAAGACCCCAACAATCCCGGCTTATTTGAAGGAACAGAAATCGCCGGCTATACCGTCCAAAAAATCGCCGAACTGCCGGAAATCAAATCCATCTACTATGAATTGACCCATACCCGCACCGGGGCCGGGCATATCCATATCAGCAACAATGATACGGAAAACACGTTTTGCGTGGCATTAAAAACCGTCCCCCGGGACTCCACCGGAGTGGCCCATATCCTTGAGCATACGGTTTTGTGCGGATCCATTAACTATCCGGTCCGGGATCCGTTTTTTTCCATGATGAAGCGGAGCCTGAGCACCTTCATGAACGCGCTCACCGCCTCGGACTGGACCATGTATCCCTTTTGTACGCAGAACCGCAAGGATTATTACAATCTCATGGCGGTTTATCTGGACTCGGTCTTTTTCCCCAAACTGGATCGGCTGAGCTTTAAACAGGAGGGGCACCGCCTGGAATTCGAGCCGGATCCCAGCGACCCCAACCAGCTGCGCCTGGCCTACAAAGGCGTGGTCTACAATGAAATGAAGGGTGCCCTCTCCTCCCCGGACCAGGTCATGGCCCGCTCCATTCTAAACGCCCTGTATCCGGATACCACCTATGGGTATAATTCCGGCGGCAACCCGGCCGAGATCCCCAATCTCACCCATGAACAGCTCATCGCATTCCACCGGCGCCACTATCACCCGAGCAATGCCTATTTCTACACCTATGGCAGCATGCCGCTGGATGCGCACCTAAAATATATAGATGAGACCATTCTCACCCATTTCAATGCCATTGACCCGGACACGGATGTGCCCACCCAGCCGCGCTGGCAGGCGCCAAAGACCGCCGAATATACGTATCCCATTGATCCGGCCGAAGATGACGGCAAAAAATGCCAGATCTGTTTGGCCTGGCTGACGGCGGATATACGGGATGCATTTGAAATTCTGGTGCTTACCATACTCGAGCAGATTCTGCTGGGAAACCCCGGCTCCCCGCTTAGAAAAGCGCTGCTAGATTCCGAAATCGGCAGCACCCTATCGGATGGCACGGGATTTGACGGGGAAAACAAGGATACCATGTTTGCCTGCGGGTTAAAGGACGTGGCCCAGGACGCGGGGGAGGAGATCGAAGCCCTTATATTTGACACTCTGCAGGAAATCGTGGACACCGGCATTGACGACCGGCTGGTGGAATCCGCCATCCACCAGATCGAATTTTATCGAAAGGAAGTCACCAACTCGCCCTTTCCCTATGGCCTGAAACTTCTGCTCCGCTTCTGCGGGGACTGGCTGCATGGCGGTGATCCGGCGGTGATCCTGCAGTTTGACTCCCTGCTGGAGCGGCTGAATGCCGAGATGAAAAATAAGGGCTTTTTGGAATCAAAAATCAAAGCCTATTTTCTCGACAACCCGCACCGGGTCCGTTTGCTGCTTCGCCCGGATCCGGAGCAGGCGGAAAAAGAAAACCGGCGCACTGCCGAAGAACTGGCGACGCTCGAAAAAGAGCTCACACCTGAGGATATCGAAACCATCCAGCAGGACACGCAGTCCCTAGTCGAACTCCAGGAGGCTAAGGAAGATCTTTCCTGCCTGCCCACATTGGCGCGCGAGGACATATCGCCTGACGTCAATACCGTGGATCCGCCCCGCGAACATGAAAATCCGCCGGTTTATCAGTATGCGCAGCCTACGCTGGGGATTGTCTATCTTTCGGCGGTCATGGATATTGAGACGATGCCTTCGGACATGCTGCCGATTATTCCCTTTTTCTGCTATTCCCTCACCCGCCTGGGCACCAAGTACTACGATTACTCGGAACTTGCCCAATTAATTGATTTATATACCGGCGGTATGGGGCTAAGCGTTAATGCCGGCACCCGCTTTGGTGACGGCGGGGAGAACAACTGCCTGCCGATGGTGAGCTTTAATTCCAAGTGCCTGTCCCGGAACCAGGAAAAAATGTTTGAGCTGGTGACCGAGGTGCTTAAAAACGTTGAATTCACGGATACCGGCCTGCTAAAGCGGCTGCTCCTGGAATACCGGGCAGAGATGGAATCCGCGATTGTGGCAAACGGCCACCGGTTTGCCATTTCACTGGCCGCCCGAAACTTCACCCTGACCAACACCTTAAATGAAGCCTGGCACGGCATCCATCAACTTGAAACCATCAAGAATTTAAGCGAGGACTTATCCGAAGACAAGCTCCACGCCATTGCCGACCATCTTCACCAGATCCGGGACAATCTGTTCAGAGCGGGCAAAATGAAGGTTGCGCTTATCGGCGAGCCCCCTGATCTGGATCAGGCCATGCCGCATATGCAGGCACTTGTCCGGGAACTCGGCAAAAAACCGGCGGATACATTCCGCGCCCCGCCTATCCAGATGCCCGGAGACATCCCCCGGGAGGGGTGGAGCACCTCTTCTTCGGTCTCTTTTGTGGCCAGCGCTTTTGAAACCGTCCGAATGGATCATCCGGACGCCCCGGCGCTTGCGGTGATCAGCAAAACCCTGCGCTCCATGTTTATCCATCGGGAAATCCGGGAGAAGGGCGGCGCATACGGGGGATTCGCCGCATACCAGGCCGAGAGCGGTCTGTTCTACTTCGGCTCATACCGGGATCCGCATATCGTAAACACCCTCAAGGTCTACGACGCGGCCGCGCGTTTTATTACTTCCGGCGATTATTCGGATGAGAACATCCAGGAGGCCATCCTCCAGACCTGTGCGGACATTGACCGGCCGGATGCACCCGGCGGGGCGGCCTCAAAGGACTTTTACCGGAGACTGATCAACCTAAGTGATGACACGCGCCGGGCGTTCAAGGAAAAATTGGTGCAGCTGGATCGCGACACCGTCGTTGAAACCGCCCAAAAATACTTTGGAGAAAATAAAGGAGGCCCCATTGCTGTGGCGGTGATCTCAAATGAAGCCGCACTCAAGGAGGCCAACCGGCAGCTAAAGGAAAAACCGCTGGCGCTCAGACGGATTTAGAACTCTAAGGTTTCAGTCTTCAGGACTGAAACACTGAAACCTGAACACTGAAACCTGAACCAAACTCACTGCCCCGTCTGTCCGTTTAGCAAGCCGGCCAGCTGCTCAGCGGCATTTTTGGACAGTGTGCCCCTGGCCGTTGCAATATCAATGGTGGCAAGCCCCAGGCGGGTATAGAGCTCGGCTGCCTCGGGCGATACTTCCCGGATGGCGGCCAAATGGTCCGCGACCGTGGCCACATCCCCCCGGGCAATCGGGCCGGTCAGGGCGTCGGGGATGCCTGCCTGTTCAATATTTTTCAAAGTTCCGCTGATCAGCGGCTTTAGCACCCCATACACCTCGGATTCGGGCACACCCGAAGCTTTCAGCAGATCGAATGAAAGCCGCATCAGGGTAACCAGGTAGTTTGAGGCCACCACCGCCGCGGCATGATAAAGGGTTTTGCCCTCGGTCAGGATGCTGACGGGATCGGCACCGAGCGCCTCGGCCATCTGCCATGCCTGATCCGCTGCCCCGGCGTCTCCCTCAATGGCCATTTTAATGCCGGCAAACGGATTTTCCTCCGTGACCGCGGCAAAGCTCTGGAGCGGATGCATGGAGCCAATTGCCGCCCCGCATTGCCTGGCAGCAGTAAGGATGTCGGAGGAAAACGCCCCGGAGCAGTGAAGCACCGCCGCGTTTTCCTGAAACCCCCGGTTTTCGGCAATCTCTTCGCAGGCAGGGGCGATGGCCTGATCCGGTGTACTGATAAAAACCACATCCGCTTTGGCGGAAGCCTCCCAGGCATGATCGTACACGGCGCCTTCCGCACCAGCGGCTTCGGCCGCCTGAAGGGCCGATTCCCGGGTTCTGCTGGCAAAACCCGCCGGCTGATACCCGGCTTTAGACAGATGGCGGGCGAGCGCCGTACCGACCCGCCCGCACCCGATAACGGCAAATGAGGGTTTCATGAACACACCTTTTTTGTCCTGCTACGCGATTCTAGTGTGCAGGGTTCAAGGTTCAGGGTTTAGGGTCCAGGGTTTAGGGCATGCCCCTGCTTCGTCCTTATTCCTGCCCCCCTTAACCTTGCACCTTGCACCTTACACCTTACACCCTATCCCCTATACCCTGCCTTTTTCTCACGCCAGCATGCCGCCGTCGCAGACGATGCATGTGCCCGTGGTAAATGAGGCCGCATTGGAAACCATATACAGGGCCGCTCCGGCCATTTCATCCGGCTGGGCTGCCCGGCCCATGGGGATCTGTTGAATAGCATAATCATGGATCTCCTTATTGCCAAGAATGGCCTGGGAAAACTTGGTATCCGTAATCCCCGGCAGCAGGGCATTGACCCGAATCTGCTTGGCTACCAGTTCCTTGGCATAGGCTTTGGTCATGGATATCAGGGCCGCCTTGGATATGGAGTAGACGCCCTGCAGAAAAGCCGGACGCAGACCATTTACCGAAGACACGTTTAATATGGCCCCGCCGCCGGCCGCCTCCATCAAGGGAACGGCTTTCTGGATCATGAAAAACGGCCCCTTCAGGTTGACATCCATGATCTTATTCCAGTGACTCTCCTCCGCGGAGGTCAGTTCCCCGAAGTGGGGATTGGTGGCCGCGTTATTGATCAGAATATCCAGCTTGCCGTGCTTTTCTTTGACATTATCGAAAAGGGCCTGGATCTGATCCAGATACCCGGCATGGCAGGCCATGGTTTCCGCCTGTCCGCCGGCCTGGTTGATTTCACCGGCCACCCTGTCAAGGGCCTCGGGCTTTCGGCTCACCAGTATGCATTTGGCCCCCTGGGCGGCCAGGGTTTTGGCGATGGATTCGCCGATGCCCCGGCTTGCGCCGGTAATCAGTGCAATTTTGTCAGTTAGGGAAAAATCGACCATACCTGTCTCCTTTCATTTACCAATGACTATATTTCGCACCCCAAAAGCTTGTGCCGTCTATGGACCATCAAATTCAGGTTCATCATACGATCCGGCAGATTTTGTGTCAATTTAAAAAACCGAGCGATTGTTCGCTTTTTTAAATTGACAATCCCGCACGCGACCGCTAAATTCCAAATTCTAAATCCCAAATATCAAACAAATCCCAAATTCCAAGCACCAATTTTCCAAACAACCCCATTCGGCCTCGCTTGTTGTTTGAAATTTTGGTCATTGAGATTTGATTATTGTTTGTAATTTGTAATTTGAGATTTGGTGCTTTTCTGCACAGATTAGGGTATTTACAACATATGGATGGATAATATTATGTCGATCATCATTGCCATACCCCCGCATACAGCATCAGAAGGCGTGGTTTCTGAATTGGTGGCGTGCGCCCGAAGGCTTCAGGCGCTTACCGAAACACCGATTCGGATGCTAAGTGTCGGTTTTCAGGGTATGGTAGACGGCCAAAAAATTGCTGACGAAACTGGCATTGATGTCTTAACCGTACCGATCGAGCGCCCTGAAGCGGCTACGGCGGAAGTCTTTAGCGACGTTCTTGCGGATATGGCTGCAGAGACAGCCCCTGCATGGATTGTCCTGCCGCATACCGCCGCCGGATTGGATGCCGCGCCGGCACTGGCCGTAAAGTTAAGTGCGGCCTGCATAACCGGGGTTGAAAAAATTGAAACAGCGGATGGTCGCATCTGCTTTACCCGGGAAATCTTTAACGGCAAACTCACAGCCCGTCTAACCCCTGAAACGAAAAATGCTGTGATCACTGCTCAAACCGGCGCTTTTGCCGCTGAGCCCCAAGCCTCTAAGACAGCCGGCGCGCACTCGGTTCGCCATGTCGAAACAGCCAAAAAACGCTCCCGATTTAAGGAAATTTTCAAAGAATCTGCGGACACAGCCTCTCTGGATCAGGCGGATGTGCTGGTAGCCGCCGGAAACGGTGTTAAGGAGCCGGAAAATTTGGAGCTTATCCATCAACTGGCCGCCCTTTTTGCCAAATCCGCGGTCTGCGGCTCCCGCCCGGTTTGCGACAAGAACTGGCTGCCCCACAGCCGGCAGGTGGGCGTGACCGGCGCGATTGTCAGCCCCAGGCTCTATATCGCCTGCGGTATCTCCGGCGCCAGCCAGCATCTGGCCGGCATCCGGCAGACCAAAACCATTGTGGCCATTAACAAGGATGCCCGGGCCGCCATCTGCAATGCGGCGGATATCTGTGTTATCGAGGACCTGACCACCTTTATTCCCCTGTTAATAAAGACCTATAAAGGCTATGGGGATTGACTGCTGTGGCCCGCGCTTAAAAATGCTACGAATTTTTTAGGAAATCACCGATGACAACCGGCGCGCACCTGGAATCCATATATCAAAAACTGCTCTCCGCCTTCGGCCCCCGGCACTGGTGGCCGGCAGATACCGCCGAGGAAGTGGTCATCGGGGCGATACTAACCCAGAACGTGGCCTGGAAAAACGCGCGCAAAGCCATGGAAGCCCTCAATCAGCACCGTCTCCTGTCCCTTTCTGCCATCCACCAGACAAACACTTCAGATTTGGCTCCGCTGATCCGCTCTTCCCGGTTCTATCACCAAAAGGCCGAACGGCTCAAAAATTTCACCACCCTGTTATTCGACCAGTTTGACGGGGATTTGGATGCGTTGTTTGGTTTAGACCCTGCCCCGGCCCGAAAGGCCCTGCTCAAATTAAAGGGCTTCGGCGGAGAAACCGTGGATTCCATCCTGCTTTATGCCGCGGAGAAGCCGATTTTTGTCATTGACGCCTACACCCGGCGGATCTTTGAACGGCTGGGCCTGACTGAAGCGGGGTGGTCTTACCAGGCATACCAGGCGTTTTTCATGTCCCGGCTTCCCCAAGACGTCGCATTATTCAATGACTATCATGCCCAGATCGTGCATCTGGGCAACCGGATATGCAAAAAACGGCAGCCGATCTGTGCCCAGTGCCCGCTGGCAGACCAGTGCAGCGGCCCGATGGAGTCTTTGCCATGATTGATCCCAAAAACCCGGAATCCCCGCAGAAACGAATAAAAGAGCTGGAAGCCCAGGTTGAGAGCTGTCAGTCTGAAATCAACAGCCTCAAACAAAACGCCCGGACCTATCGCCTGCTGGTTGAAAATGTGCCGGACATGATATGGATCATGTCCACGGAGAAACTAACGCTCCATTACTTAAGCCCGTCTGCGGAGCAGATGCTCGGCTATAGCCTGGAAGAGATCCTGAAAAAGCCGTTTTCCGAAATTATCACGCCTGAATCATTTGAATATGCGACCCGATATTTTGCCGCCGCGAGCCGGGAGTTTAAAGACAAAAAAGGGGCCGACCAAAAAACTCATAAACTGGAGCTGGAATATCTTCGCAAGGACGGCTCAACGGTATGGGTGGAAGTCACCGCCCGGCCTATAATGGATGAAAACGATGAAATGACCCGGATAATCGGAGTTTCCCGGGATATATCGGACCGGGTGGCCGCCCAGCGGGCGCTTGAAAAAAGCGAAGCCAAATACCGGGCCCTTTTTGAGGATTCCCGCGACACCATTTACATCACCGCCAGATCCGGAGAATTTATTGACATCAACCCGGCCGGGGAAAAGCTTTTCGGATACCGCCGGGAGGAAATCATCGGCCTAAACATCCTGGACCTATACGAAAACCCGGAGGAACGGGCCCAATTCATCCAGGAAATCGAAGCCAAAGGCGAGGTGCACGATTATGACCTGCGGTTTCGCAAAAAAGACGGCACCAGCGTTGACTGCCTCATTACGGCCACGCTCTGGATGGGGGAAGATGAAAGCATTTACGGCTACCAGGGGATTATCCGGGATATTACCCTGCAAAAGCGATTTAAGGAGCACTTGCAGCACGTTGAAAAAATGGAGGCCATCGGCACCCTGGCCGGCGGCATTGCCCATAATTTCAACAATCTGTTAATGGCCATCCAGGGCAATACGTCGCTGATGTTAATGAAAACGCCGCCTGATGACCCCAACCACAAGAAGCTTAAAACCATTGAACGCCATATCCAGTACGGCTCTGAACTAAGCAATCAACTGCTGGGCTTTGCCAGGCGCGGCCAGTATCAGGTCAAACCCCTGAATTTAAACCCCCTGATCCGCATGAGCGCCAAAATGCTTTCCTCCACCCGCAAAGAAATTACCTGCCGCACGCGCCTGGAGCCGGATATATGGTCCGTGGAGGCGGATCCCGGACAGATTGAGCAGGTGCTGATTAACCTCTTTGTTAATGCCTGCCAGGCCATGTCCGATAAAGGCGAGATATATATCCAGACCGAAAATATAACACTCAGCGAATTCCAGCTGGCCGCCTTTCAGGCAAAGCCCGGCAGCTATGTCAAAATCTCCGTCACAGATACGGGGATCGGCATGGATGAAGAAATCCAGCAGAAAATATTTGAGCCCTTCTTTACCACCAAACAGCAGGGCGAGGGTACCGGCCTGGGGCTTTCCTCGGTTTATGGCATCGTCAAGCACCACGCGGGCTACGTCACCGTATACAGCGAAATCGGCAAGGGCACCACGTTTAACATCTACCTGCCGGCCACACAAAAAGCGCCGGCCGAGGAAAAAGAGGTCATCGACACCCTGCTCAAAGGCGCTGAGACCATTCTGGTGGTGGATGATGAAAAAATTATCGCGGAAACCGGGCAGATCATGCTCGAAGAGCTGGGATACACGGTTTTAACCGCGCTAAGCGGCCAGGCCGCCATTGAAACCTATGCCCGGCATAAAGACCGGATCGCCCTGGTGATTCTGGATATGATCATGCCGAACATGAGCGGCCGGGAGACGTTTTTGGCCCTAAAAGAGACCGACCCGGACATCAATGTCCTGCTCTCAAGCGGCTACAGCATAAACGGGGCGGCCAGTGAACTAATGAGACAAGGCTGCAGCGGTTTTATCCAAAAACCTTTTAATCTGATCCAGTTGTCGAAAAAGGTAAGAGAAGTAATAGATGGCAACCAATAAGCCCCATCCTGCCAACTGCTGCCGGCGCCTGCCCCTTCCTCCCATGCTGTCATTTCGGGCGGCAGCGGGAAATCTAACCGGATTCAGCCGGCAAGCTTTTCCGCCTGCTCGATTAAAAGCGATTTTAAACGGTCCAGGGCAACGGGATACGGCTGGATGGGAATCCCCATCCAGTCCGAATATTCCAAAAGTTCCTCGACATGCTCGGCCATGTATTCATCCATGCACCCGATGCCGTCGAGCACCATGGCCCCGCCCGTATGCTTGGGGAAATTCTCGTTGGCCAGGCCCTTGCTCCGCACTAGTTGGCCGTTTCTTTTAGCCGCTTCATGATACTGGGAAACTGCTCCATGTTGGTATGGGGCAGAAACAGGGCTGAGGTAAACTCGTCCATGAAACTGGTGTTGGTTGAAAAATCCAGATAGGTCATGGCATGGCAGATTTCTTTGGCGGTTTTTCGGTGCGCATCCGAGAGAAGCGCCATATATGCGCCGCCAATGCTGCTGTTGCCATCGTATTGGAATTTATCCCGCGCAATGTCCGGCAGCAGGCCGATGGCCACCGATTTTCCGATATCCAGGAACTGGCCGAATCCGCCGGTGATAATGACCCGGTCAATCATATCAAAAGTCACCCCCACCTGGTTTAAAAGCACGGTGAATCCGGCATAGACCGCGCCCTTTGAGCGAAGGAGGTTGTCGATATCCGATTCGGTATAGACCAGATCCTCCTCCATGGGCGTCTCATCGGCATAGGCCAGAACATAAGCCGGCTCATCACCGACCGCCCCCATCCGGGGATGGTCCGGCGGCAATTGAAACTTGCCCCGCTGATCGATAATGCCGGTAAGCATCATCCCGGATAAAAGCTCAATCATTCCGGAGCCGCAAATCCCTCTGGGCGCATGGCCGCCAATGGTTTTCAGTTGAGGCTCAAATGTATTTCGGTCAATTGACACACCTTCGATGGCGCCTTCCTCAGCCCGCATCCCCCACCTGATGCCGCCGCCTTCAAACGCCGGCCCGGCCGAGCAGGACGCACAGATCAGCCAGTCTTGATTGCCCAGCACAATTTCGCCGTTGGTGCCCACATCGATGAACAGGGTCATTTCCGCTTCCCTATGGAGCCCTGAATAGAGGACACCGGAGACGATATCCCCGCCCACATAGCTGGCCGGCCCCGGCATCACATATACCGCGGCATTGGGATTGGCCTTTAAGCCGATATTGCCGCTCTTTAACACCGGAAACTCGGAAATCGACGGGATATATGGCTCACGCCGGATATAGCGGGGCTCGATTTTAAGCAAAAGATGCGTCATGGTGGTATTGCCGGAAACCACGATGTTATGGATTTGTTTGGCATCCGCGCCCACACCGTCTACCGCCTCCTTAATCAGGGTGTTAATGGTGGAAAGCGCCAGGGTGCTCAGCTTTTTCACACCGTTTTTCTCCGCACACACGATGCGGTTGATCACATCATCGCCGCAGGCGGACTGGCGGTTGTGCTCGGAGGTAGCCGCCAGAATGCGGCCGTCGGTCATGTCCACCAGATAGACGACAATGGTGGTGGTGCCGATATCAATGGCCAGCCCCAGGCTGGATTGGCTGGTATCCCCGGGTTCCACCGCAACCACCTCGCTTGAGCAGGATTTGTGAATAATCGAGGCGGTCACATGCCAGTTTTCATTCCGCATGCTGGCTGCCAGCTCCCGCATCACTTCAAGCCCAATGCTGAGGCGGCTGGTATCCAAGCCTTTCTGCGCAAGTCCGCGCCGCAGGCGATCCAGATCACTCACCGAATCATCCAGGGTGGGCGGACTCAGCTCCATCGGAATTTTTTCAAGCATGGGCTGGATATCCGTTACCAGGCCATGGAGCTTGCTCGTCACCTCCTCGCCCATGCCGGCCACCTTGAGCTTTCGCTCAATGGTCTCTTCCGGCACGCGCACAGACGCCGGGCCTTTTACCCGCGTCTGACAGGCCAGCACATACCCCTTCTGCTTTTCCCGATCTGAAAGGAGCGCCGTCTCTGTTTTTTCAATTTCCCCGGACTCAATGATCAGTTTGCATTTGCCGCATGCGCCCTTGCCGTTGCACGAAGCATTGATGTAGACATCCGCCTTTCGGGCTGCATCCAGCAGAGTTTCGCCCGCCTCGACCTCAACCGACTTGTCATCGGGCTGGAATGTCACCCTATATTCGCCGGAAGCTTGGGCCGCTTCATCGGATTCATTGAGTCTTTTCGCCCCCTTGTTCATAAACCAGATGGGGCACGCGCTCCGGTATTTGCAGTAAAGTTCCGGGTCCCGGCACGCCATGCATTCATCGCACAGATAGATATTGTGCTTCATGCATTTGTAGCTGGTTTCTCTCTCTGGATGGTTCACGCACTTACCCATAAATTCGCCTCCAATATTAAAAAAATAAAACTACCCTTGCGCCTATCTGCCGCGCTTCAGCTCTTGATCAATGGCCTTGCAGAGCTCCGCTTCCGGATGCACCCCCACCAGCCGATGACATTCTGTGCCGCGATTGAATAAAATCATGGTCGGGATACTATGCACATCAAAGCGGCGCCTTAAACGCTCAAGCTGATCAATATTTACCTCCAGCAGCTTGATACGATTGCCGTAGCGGCGGTCCAGCCGATCCAGAATGTCCACCTGAGCCCGGCACGGCGCTGACCAGGGGGTTTCAAAACAGGCCAGGCAGATGCCGCCGGCGATTAACGGATCAAAACTGCTTTCATTTTTCAGGGTTTCAGTTGTCATAATCCATCGAAACTCGACAATCCCGCATAAAGTCGACGCGGGCTGGCAACTTCAAGGCATTCTAACCTTCCGCTGAAATCGGATTAAACCGATCAAATCTTAAATGATTACTATATTCAACATTTATGCCAGTTCCATAAAAACTCATATATCGGGGATCATGGGTAAAGGTAAAAAAAAATCAATGAACGATTGACAAGACAGGTAACGATTCGTAACGTTATGTAACAAAGTGTAACGACTCACCCTGTAAAGGAAGCAGACATGCAGAATAAAAGCGTTTGGAGCGACCGGTTTGCAGAGCGCCTGCTCGATTCCATGGCCGAAGGCGTGTTTACCCTGGACACCGAGGGCCGGATCACCTCCTGGAATCCGGCCATGGAGCGGATCACCGGCTATACCCCGGCTGAGGCCATCGGCCAGTCCTGCCAGCTCCTGAAATTCTCAAAATGCTTTGACCGGACCTGCCCGTCCACGATCTCGGAATGCGGCATTTTCAAAAAGGGGACGGTGGATCCCACTGAATGTCAGCTTCAGCATAGAGACGGCCGGTTCATCTCCATCATCAAAAATGCCCGGGTGGTGAAAAACCAGCAGGAGCAACCCATCGGTGTGGTGGAGACGGTTACCGATCTCACCGAACTCACCCAGGCGCGGCAGAAGGTTGAAGAGGCCCAGAGAAAGCTCCTTGAAGTCTACCAGTTCGGCAATATTATCGGCAAAAGCCACGCCATGCAGGAAATCTTTAACGCCATCCGGGTGGCGGCCAAAAGCGACGCCACCGTCTTGATCCAGGGCGAATCCGGCACCGGCAAAGAGCTTGTGGCCAGCGCCATCCACTACAATAGCGAGCGCGGGCAGTGCCCCATGGTAACGGTCAACTGCAGCGCACTCTCGGAATCCCTGCTGGAAAGCGAGCTATTCGGCCATGTCAGGGGCGCGTTCACCGGCGCCCATAGGGACCGGCTCGGGCGCTTTGAAGAGGCGGACACCGGCACCATATTTTTGGATGAAATCGGCGATATCAGCCCGTTCATCCAGTTAAAGCTTCTTCGGGCCATTCAGGAAAAGCAGATCGAGCGGGTGGGCGAATCCCGGAAGCGAAATGTGGACATCCGCATTATCACCGCCACGCACAAAGACTTCTACGGCCTGGTCCAGACCGGCAATTTCCGCGAGGACCTGTATTACCGGCTGAAGGTCTTCCCCATCTATCTTCCACCGCTTCGAAACCGCCGGGAGGACATACCGCTTTTGACCCGGCACTTCATTCAGAAATTCAATAAAAAAACCGGCAAACAGATCCAGGATTTGTCGCCGGATGCCATGCGGATTCTCATGGATTACAACTGGCCGGGCAATGTCCGCGAGCTTGAAAACGCCATTGAGCACGCCTTTGTTTTGGCCGGCGGGGACCAGATCGGTATTTTTGATCTGCCCGTGGAAATCCGGCAAATGGAATATTACCCCGTCCGTCCTGCGGAAACGCCGAATTACAAGCCCCGGCCGCAGCAAAAGATCACAAAAACGCTTCTGCTGGAACTGCTTCATGAATGCGACTGGAACAAAGCGGAAGTGGCCCGGCAGCTTGGCCGCAGCCGCACATCGATATGGAAGTATATGAAAAAATGGGATATCCCTTTGGACGGGCCCAATGCCTAAGGCATCGTGGAATCAACAGATGAACGGGCATGCAGCGGCCCGTCCATCTGCTGATTCGGAGGGTGACAAGTTAGGAGGTAATGCCAAGCCCGATAATAGTACAGGCAATTTATATGCCAAATTTAAATAGCTTCGGGGATACCGAAACCCCTGAAGCGGAGTCATCAATGACTGATATCAAAAATCAAATCCGTGCCGAGCTGCCCCCAAACGTCACGGAGATTATTCTGGAGAGCATCTCCGAAGGGGTGTTTACCGTGGATAAAAACTGGCGGATAACCTCCTTTAACCGGGCGGCCGAGGAAATCACCGGGGTCCCCCGGGAGGAGGCCATCGGCAAGCACTGCTGGGAGGTGTTTCGGTCCAACATGTGCGAGTCCGCCTGCGCACTGCGGCGGACCATGGCCGAGGGCACCCCGATTGTCAACTCCTCCACCTATTTTATCAACAACGAGCGCCGCCGCATCCCGGTGACCGTCTCCACGGCGGTCCTTCGGGATGAAAACGGCAGCGTCATCGGCGGGGTGGAAACCTTCCGGGATGTGAGCCAGGTGGAGGAGCTGAGAAAAGAACTGGACGGCCGCTACCAGATGGGCGACATGGTAAGCCGGAGTCCGGGGATGCAAAAAATTTTCGCCCTGATCCCCCAGGTTGCGGCAAGCGACAGCACCGTGCTGATCCGGGGCGAGACCGGCACCGGCAAAGAGCTTCTGGCGCGCGCCATCCACGAACAAAGCCACCGCAAGGACAAGCCCTTTGTGGCCATCAACTGCGGCGCCCTGCCGGATACCCTGCTGGAATCCGAGCTCTTCGGGTATAAAGCGGGCGCGTTCACCAACGCGGTAAAAGACAAGCCCGGCCATTTCTCCGCTGCCAATGGCGGCACCCTCCTTCTGGATGAAATCGGCGATATCAGCCCGGCCTTCCAGGTAAAGCTTTTGCGTGTGCTCCAGGATAAAACCTATCAACCCCTGGGCTCCACAGAGACGCATACCACCGATCTCCGGGTGCTTGCCGCCACCCACCAGGATTTATCAAAGATGGTCGCGGAAGGCCGATTTCGGCAGGACCTGTATTACCGGATCAACGTGGTCACCCTGGCCCTGCCCCCGCTGAGAGATCGAAAAGAGGACATTCCGCTTTTGTGCGAGCGGATCATCGCCCGGATGAACCGAATGCGGGGGCGCGCTGTGACGGGTATCTCCCAGGAGGCCCTGGCCGTGTTAATGTCCTATGATTATCCCGGAAACATCCGGGAGCTTGAAAACATCATTGAGCATGCCTTTATCCTGTGCGCGGATGAAATGATCATGCCGGCCCATCTGCCCGAGCATTTGCGGCCCGGCCGGCAGGATGTCTGCGCGGTGGACACCGGCACCATGCAGGCGGCCAAACGCTCCGTGGAGGCCCAGGCCATTATCGACGCCCTTGAGCGAAACAACTATAACCGCCAGGCCGCGGCCCGGGATTTGGGCATCCACAAAAGCACCCTGTTCCGAAAAATCAAGGCTTTAGAAATTGATCTACCCGAGACGGACGGCCGATCCAGCCGGAGCGGGTAAAGAAAGACGGCTTCTTTTTAAGAATAAGAAAGACCTGCTCCTTTAAGTCCCCCTTTTCCCAAAAGGGGGACTTAGGGGGATTTCTATACCACCCACGCCTCAATATATTTCCGATAGGCCGCATCCGCCTTTGCAAGCACATGATCAAGCTCCCGCGGATTCTCCAACTCATGGTCGCAGCCGCAGCCCAGGCATTCCCGCTGGGACCGGACCGGAAAAAACCGGCACGGAAGCCCCTGCCCCGTCTCATCCCGGCGCCGTCCATGGAAATCCTCGTTGGGCAAAAGCGAGGTATTGGACATCCCGTAATAATACCAGTTGGTCAGGGTGCAGCCCCCGCCGAGTTCCGGGCTCGGGCAGGAGCAGATGGTATAGGGCGTATCAAAAAACTTCATGGATGAAAAAATGGTACCCCGGGCCAGATACTGGATGTTGGCGAATTCAAAGGCAAGCTCTTTGTGCAGCAGATGGGCCTTGTTGTTCTTATGCATGGACCGGATCCAGGTAGGCGTATACTTGCCGGTCACCGGCAGAATCTCCCAATCCGGATAGGTGGCCTCAAGCAAAGTTTCTATCCGGTATTCTTCGGCGCCGTTTTTGCGAAGTAAGCGGAGCCGCTCAAAAAGTTCCGTATATTTGGCATCCGTATCCGGCAGTTTTCCATAACGGCGCCTGAGTGACTCATACCGGGCCATGAGCCGATCCAGCAACCGGCGGCTGTCTTTTCCCGAAAGCATGTTAAAGACTTTGCCGTCCTTTTTTAAATCGTCCACAATGCCGGCGCTCCGACAGGCGCAGTGGCCGATGTATACCGGACTGGCCCTTAAAATGTCCTGCCACACCTCCTGGATCGGCAGCACCCGGCCGTTCAGGATATAGTTTAGGCCGATATCCCGGAGCCTGGTAATCGTTTCTCCGGGCAGATGGCTGATCCACCAGGGCAGAAGCACGATCAGTTCATGGATCACCGGCACGGTCGTCTCCCGCCGCCACAACAGGTAATCCCCGATTTTATCCGCCATGCGCCGGGCCACGGAGCGTTTCAGCCCCTTGGGCTCCTCCTTTATCAACGCCTGCATAATCCCTTTTCGCAGCAGTCTTTTCTCAACCGATGAAATCTCGGTGTGCAAAGATTCCGGGTTGGCCCGCCGGATATCCCGCACCCTGTGTAAAAGGGCTGCCAGCTCGCTTCGCGCAATGGGCCAGCGGCGCTTGAGTTCCTTTACTTCCGGCGGATCGCATGGATTTTGCGGCAAATCGAGTTCGCCTGGATGCATGTCGGTATGATGGTGCATGAAGATTGTTCCTTATTATCTTTAAAAAACATGAAGTTCCGTACTTAAACGGGGCGGACCGATTTTTCAATCAAATTTTCAAATGCAGCTTAAAAGGTCGCAGAATGGCATTGATCCCGGCAATACCATCGCATAATTGCAACTAAAATACACCCGTTTCCGCCACGCCAGCTTACCTGTATATAAAACAAGTTATTGATATAATTATATTTAAATATTTAACCAGTCATATTTGCAGGATTGGCATATTAAATGCAAATCCACTTATACAAAGGAGAAACGCATGAGAATCGGGGTAACTGTCTGGGGAAATATTATATCACCGGTATTTGATGCTGCCAACACATTGCTTGTGGCAGACATGAACGCCGGGCGCATTACTCATCAGGAGCGAATGCAGCTATACCCCGGATCGCCGGCGCATCAGGTGGAAACACTTCGTCAGGCCGGCGTTCAGGTTCTAATCTGCGGAGCGGTTTCTGAAGTCCCGGCAAATATGATTGAAGGGGCGGGCATCCGCTTGATTCCATTTATTACCGGCCAGGTGGACGAAGTCCTCCAGGCCTATGCAAGACGCCAGCTGCCGGCACCGGGTTTTATGATGCCGGGATGCGGCAGCCGGCGCCGCAGAAGACGTAGGGGCCGAAAGCGTTAATATATACTTTAAGGAGGTGAACACTATGCCACGAGGCGACGGAACAGGACCGGAAGGGCAAGGCCCGATGACCGGCAGAGGTATGGGCCAATGCGGCGGGAACACCGACCGCCGGCCGAAATCCCGGCGTCCCGGCCAGGGGGCCGGACGCGGACAAGGCGGCGGACAGGGCCGCAGCCTGGGTCAACGGATTGCCACCGGATTCAACAATCTCAGACAGCGCGCCCGGGGCGGCAACGGCCGACCCAGCGGCGGGCGCGGGAGAAAGAGCGCATGACAAATACGAAACAGCGCATTAATAAATAGAATTAAAACAAATGGAGGTGAGCATTATGCCAGCAGGAGATAGTACAGGACCAGTGGGCTATGGCCCGATGACCGGCCGCGCAGCCGGATTCTGCGCCGGTTATGGCGCTCCGGGATACGCCAATCCAGGATTTGCCCGGGGCAGAGGTTTCGGACGCGGCCGCGGATTCGGTCTCGGATTCAGGGGCGGCCGGGGCCCCGGCTTCGACCGTGGTTTCGGATTCGGTGCAAGATGGGGGGCGCCCTCCCCCGGATACGGCTATTATCCGGCCCCGGCCGCCCCGGGACCGCAGGATGAACTCAATGTGCTGCGACAGGAATCCGAAAACCTGAAAGCGGAACTCGATAACATCAACCAGCGGATTTCGGAACTCGAATCCCCATCCGCATAGGAAATACCATAATGATCAGGCCGCCGGCATTCGGCCGGCGGCCTGATTTAAAAATCAAAAAAGGAGCCGTGCCCTATGAAAATCACTATCTTATACGACAATGACGCCTGGGATACCCGCCTGGAACCGGACTGGGGGTTTGCCGCCCTGATTGAAGCCTTCGGCCATACCATCCTGTTTGACACCGGCGCCAAGGGAGAGCTCCTCTTAGACAACATGAAAAAACTCAACATTTCGCCGGAATCCATCGAAGAAATATTTATCTCCCACGATCACTGGGACCATACCGGCGGTCTGCTATCCATACTGGATAAGAAGCCGGTCCGCGTCTACGTGCCGGATACCATCTCGGCAGCCCTGCCAGCCAGGGAGACCATCCCGATGAGCCTGTCAACCAAACTTCACAAACATATCTATTCCACCGGCACGCTCAAAAACATCGAACAGGCCATGTGCATCCAGCAGGACGGCAAGGTCGTTGTCATTGTCGGCTGCTCGCACCCGGCTGTGGATACCATCCTCAAATCAGCATCCGAAATCGGCGATGTCTCCGCCTTAATCGGCGGCCTTCACGGCTTCAGCAATTTCGAGGCCCTTGATTCACTGGACATGGTCTGCGCCACCCACTGCACCCAGCACAAACAGGAAATCCAATCCCGCTTCCCCCAGATCGCTACCCCGGGCGGGGCCGGCAAGGTGATCGAGCTATAGTCAACAAAGCGCTCTCATTAAAAACAAACCATATTCCCCCATCTATAAGCCTATCCAACGCATCATGGATAAGTACGGTTGACATATTACGCGCTGCATAATATTAATATATAATTGAATCATTTGCCTGCCGCGATACGGAAAAATTATAAATTCCAGATTATTCCTGAATTGAATCAATGGAAGACAACTTTTGATTGGATCGCGAAATATGCCAAACCACTCTTCACTACTAAAGTCTGATCAAAACGGATGATGAAGACCCACGACCTGAAGCAGCTTGAAGACGATCTCTGGCGCAGTGCGGACACGCTGCGGGCCAACTCCGACCTGAAATCCACCGAGTATTCCACACCGGTGCTGGGGCTTATTTTTCTTAAATTTGCCGATAACCGATATCGCCGGTTTGAAAAGGAAATCCTGAAAACATATACCCGGCTGAAAGGGACCCGCCGGGAAAAGCCGTTGAGCGATATCGCCATTGAAAAATGCGGGTTTTATCTGCCGGAACACGCCCGGTATGACTACCTGTTGAACCTTCCGGAAGAAGCGGACAAGGCCAAGGCCATCAAAAATGCCATGGCGGCCATCGAAGAATACAAGCCGGAGCTGCGCGGCATTCTGCCGCAGGATGAGTATTTTCGGCTTACCCGAACGGACAAAACCATCCCGGGTCAACTCCTGAAGAATTTTTCCAACATCCCGGCAGATGCGGAAGGCGATATTTTCGGGCAGATCTATGAATATTTCCTGGGCAACTTTGCCCTCGCCGAGGGCCAGGGCGGGGGCGAGTTTTTTACGCCCCGGTCGGTGGTGCGGCTGATGGTGGAAATCATCGAGCCCTGGGGCGGCCAGGTTTTTGATCCGGCCTGCGGTTCCGGCGGCATGTTCGTCCAGTCCGTCAAGTTCATCGACCGCCACCGGCAGGAATTGTCTAACGGCAACGGCGGCGACATCTATGTGTACGGCCAGGAAAAGACACTGGAATCCGTGAAGCTGGCCAGAATGAATCTGGCGGTCAACGGTCTGCGCGGCGATATCCGGCAGGCCAACACCTACTACGAGGACCCCTACGGCAGTTTCGGGGGGTTTGACTATGTACTGACCAATCCGCCGTTTAATGTGGATGACGTCAGCCTCAGCAGCGTGGAAAAGGATCCGCGCTTTAATGCCTACGGCATTCCCCGCAAGAAAACCAAGACCAAAAAGAGCGATCAGGGCAAGCAGACCGTTCCCAATGCCAACTATTTGTGGATCAATCTGTTTGCCACATCCCTCAACGAAAAAGGCCGGGCCGCCCTGGTTATGGCCAATTCCGCATCCGACGCCCGGCATTCCGAGGCCGACATCCGCCGGAACCTGATCGAAAGCAACCTGATCTACGGCATGCTCACGCTCCCTTCCAACATGTTCTATACCGTCACCCTGCCCGCCACCCTTTGGTTTTTTGACAAGGCCAAGCCGGATGACCGCATTTTGTTCATCGACGCCCGCAACATTTATACCCAGATCGACCGCGCCCATCGGAAGTTTTCCGAGGCGCAGATCAACAATATCGCCGTCATCAGCCACCTGCACCGGGGCAAACGGCGTAAATTCGTTCAACTGGTCGACCATTATTTTGCGCAGGGCATGGCCGCACTTTATGAAAACAAGGAAAAGGTGGAACCGGTATCCGAGCAGCTGCTGGAAGTGCTGGAAAACAACGGCGGAAAGCAGGCCGTGGCGGATCTGGTAGCGCAATGGGATGGCCTCAGGCACCTGCAAACCCAATATGAGGCGTATCTGGATAAGCAATCGGAAGCTGCATCATCTGTAAGCCGGACAAATACCGCCCAGCATGCGCTGCGGCAGGCATTTGATCCGTTTTTTACCGGGCTGCACGACGGCTTGAAGCAGCTCGGCAAGATCGTGCGCCGCCATGAAAAGGCGCGGACCGAGGCCGCCAAGAAGGCGAACAAACGGCAGGCGGCGGACAAAAAGATCAAGGCGCTAAAAGCCGCATTGGAAGAACTGCAGGAGGGGGTCAAGAATGCGGAAAACTATTTTGCGCATATCCAGTGGCTGCAGGATCGCTTTCCCCATGCTGAATATGAAGACGTGACCGGGCTTTGTAAACGGGCTACAATGGAGGAGGTTAAAGAGCAGGAATACTCCCTTAACCCCGGGCGTTATGTGGGCGTGGTGGTTGAGGAGGATGGGAAGACAGAAGAAGAGTTTATTCAAGACTTATTGGCAATGAATGATGAACTAAACCGACTAAATTATGAGGACAACACTCTTAAAACAATAATAAATCAAAATATTAAACAAATTACAGGGGAAACATGATGAAAAACTGGGCAAATAAGAAACTACAGGATTTATGTACCTCTGTGATTTCGGGCGGGACACCTCTGAGAACAGTGGCTGATTACTATAAAAATGGAAAAATACCTTGGCTCAAGACCAGCGAAGTCAAAAAAACCTTAATTTATGAAACAGAGGAAAAAATAACCGAGAAAGGCCTCCAAGAATCCTCTGCTAAGCTTATTCCTGAAAATAGTATAATTGTGGCAATGTATGGAGATGGTAATACAGCCGGACATGTGGCCATCAATAAAATACCACTATCAACGAATCAAGCCTGTTGTAATTTCATAATCGACAGCAATGAGGCCTATTATAAATTTATCTATTATTACTTAAAGGGGAATTATAACAACCTGATAAACCTTAAACTTGGTGGCTCACAACAAAATTTGAATGCCACAAACCTGAAAAAATTCCCAATAAAAATTCCTAAGCCAGAAACCCAAAAAAAAATCGCCGCTGTGCTTTCCGCCTACGACGACTTAATCGAAAACAACAAGCGCCGCATCGCGATACTGGAAAACATGGCTGAGGAAATCTACCGGGAGTGGTTTGTGCGCTTCCGGTTTCCTGGTCATGAAAAAGTTAAATTTGAGAAAGGGGTGCCTGCAAATTGGAATGTCATTGAATTGAAAAATATTGCCTATGAAGCCTCTAAAAGCACAAAACCGGGTGAGCATTTGTCGAACAGGTTCTATTTGCCGCTTGATTTATTGAATACCAAAAGAATACTTCCTGCCGGGCACTTAGACTACACGGAAGCTAAAAGTAGTTTGGCGACTTTTGAGGAAGGCGATATTCTGTTTGGGGCTATGCGACCTTACCTTCATAAAGTCGCCATTGCGCCATTCAAAGGCATTACAAGAACGACTTGTTTTGTGATCCGACCGTATGATGAGGAAGATTATGCATATGTCTTTCTGACCCTATTTCAAGCTTTCAGTGTAGATTACGCAACCATGATATGTAATGGATCAGATCGGCCGTATGTTGTGTGGAATAAAGCAATGGAAAGAATGCAGGTTCTCTATCCTGAAAAAGCAGTCCTCAAATCCTTTGAAAAAATTGTTCGGCCCATACTTAACGCAATCAAGAAAAAATATTTTATTCTTAAACATTTAGAAAAAACAAGAGCGCTGCTTTTGCCCCGCCTCATCTCCGGCAAACACTCCGTCGAAGACCTTGACATACAGTTTCCGCCAAGCATGCTGGATGAACCCCCCGAGATCCGGGAAGCCGCCTATGCCTAACTTCATCTCCGAAGATCAGATTGAACAGGCCATTCTGAAGAAGCTTCATCAGGACTATGGCTACGAACGGCTCAATTGCCATACCACTGATCCGAAGGAGATGAATGACGGATCGAACCGCACCGACAAGCGGGATGTGATCCTGAAGGACCGGTTGAGGCAAGCCGCCATCCGTCTGAATCCGGAGGTCCCGGAATCAGCCATTGATCAAGCATTGGCGGGCCTCGCCGACAGGCGCCAGGCCGTGTCCCCCATTGCCGCCAACCGCGAAGTGGATACCCTGATCCGAGACGGTATACCGGTGGTTTTTGAAGACAACGAGGGCCGGCAGGTCCATGAATATGTCCGGGTCATTGACTTTGACAATCCGTCGGAAAACCGGTTTCTCGCCGTCTCCCAGTTGTGGATCAAAGGCGAATTGTATTTCCGGCGGCCGGATATTCTGCTGTATGTCAACGGCCTTCCGCTGGTTTTCATCGAGCTGAAAAACTCAAACGTGAAGCTCAAATCCGCTTTTGACGACAACCTCACCAACTACAAGTCCGATATTCCCCAGCTTTTTCTGACCAATGCATTCTGCATACTCTCCAACGCCATTGAAACCCGCGTAGGCAGCTTCACCGCCAGCTGGGAACACTTTTTCAAGTGGCTGCGGGTGGATGATGAAAGGGAGAAGGTGGATACGGAAAAAATCCGGCAGCTCGGCACCAGTATGGAGTACGTGGTGGCCGGGCTCTGCAGACCGGGCCGGCTCCTTGATTACATTGAAAATTTCATCATTTACTATCTTGAAAACCAGAAAATCATCGCCATGAACCACCAGTTCATGGGGGTTAACAATGCCTATCGGGCCTTTCTGGATCGCGAGCAGCGGAAAGGCAAGCTCGGTGTTTTCTGGCATACCCAGGGGGCGGGCAAAAGCTTTTCCATGATTTTCTACGTGCGTAAGATCTTCCGTAAACGCCCCGGCAACTATACCTTTTTGGTGATTACCGACCGGGAGGATCTGGACGGCCAAATCTACCGCAATTTTCTAAATACCGGCACCGTCAGCAAACACGAAGCGGCTCAGCCCGGAAACAGTGAGGAAATGCGCCGTTACCTGAGCCAAAACAAGCGCATTGTCTTCACCCTGATTCAAAAATTCCGCTACGACAAAGGCAAGCCGTATCCGCTGCTCTCGGACCGGGAGGATATCGTCGTGATCGTGGATGAAGCCCACCGGACCCAGTATGAGACCCTGGCGGAAAATATGCGGCAAGGGCTGCCCCATGCACAATATCTCGCCTTTACCGGAACACCGCTGCTGGGCCGTCAGCGCAAGACCAATGCCTGGTTCGGCGACTACATCAGTGAATACAACTTCCAGCAGTCCATGGATGAAGGAGCCACGGTGCCCCTTTACTATGAAAAGCGGGTGCCCGAAGTCCTGCTCCAGAACGAAGATTTGAGCGAAGAGTTCTACGAAATCCTGGAGCATGAAAACCTGGAGCCCGCCCAGCAGGCCAAGCTGGAAAGAAGATTCGCCAAAGAAATTGAAGTGATCAAGCGTGACGACCGGCTGGAAACCATTGCCCGGGACATTGTCTATCACTTTCCCCGGAGGGGCTACCTGGGCAAGGGCATGGTCGTTTCCGTGGACAAGTTCACGGCGGTCAAAATGTATGACAAGGTGCAGCGCCTCTGGCGAAATGAGATCAAGACACTGCGCGGCCGGATTAAAAAATCCGGCAATGATGTGGAAACGCACCGGTTAAAAAAGATACTCGATTACATGCACGGGGTTGAGATGGCGGTGGTGGTGAGCGCAGAAAACGGTGAGGAAGAGAAATTCAAAGCCCAGGGCCTGACCATCAAGTTCCACCGGACCCGGATGGAACAGGTGGACGCCCAGGGCCACGACATTGAATACAACTTCAAGGACCCGACCCATCCCCTGCAGCTGGTGTTTGTCTGTGCCATGTGGCTGACCGGCTTTGATGCGCCCACCGTTTCCACCCTTTATCTGGACAAGCCCATGAAGGATCATACCCTGATGCAGGCCATTGCCCGCGCCAACCGGGTAACGGACTTTCAAATCAATAGGGTGGAAAAGAAAAACGGGGAAATTATCGACTATTACAACGTCTTTCGCAACATGAAAAAGGCGCTGAAAGAATATGCCCAGGGTGAGGACGGACTGGAGACGCCCCCGGTAACAGACAAAAAGGAACTGTTCCGGCTGCTGGATGAGGCCATTGAGCAGGCCTTGGCCTTCTGCCGGGAGCGGGACATCGATATGGCCCGGATATTGGAAATTCAGGATGTTTTTAAAAACATCGGGCTTTTCAACCAATATGCCGACATCCTGCTGGGTAATGATGAATGGCGCAAGACCTTCAATGTTTATGAGAATACCATTTCTTCCCTCTATGATGCCTGTAAGCCCGAGATTCTGGGTTATGATACCGGCCGCATGGTTGCGGTGTTTCAGTATTTGCGGGGCGTCATGGACAGCATCATCGACCAGGAGGATATCGAGGCCGTAGGACTGCGGATTGGGGAACTCCTGGACGAAAGCGTGGTGGTGGACAATCCGGAAGCATTTGTCGCCGCTCAGAACAAGCCGTCCTATCAAATTGTTCAGACCGGGAAAACATGGGACCTCAGTCAAATCGATTTTGAAAAGTTGAAAGCCGATTTTCAGCACGCTGCCTATAAAAATATTGAAATCGCGGATTTGCGTAAGTTTATTGCGACCAAAATCGAGCAGATGCTCAAGCAGAATATGACCCGGACGGATTTTGCCCAGAAACTGCAGGAGATCATTGATACCTATAATGCCGGCGGCTCGTCCACTGAGAATTATTACAATGACCTGGTCGACCTGACCCGGGAGATAAAGGATGAAGACGAGCGACATATTCGGGAAGGTTTAACCGAGGACGAACTGGAACTCTATGATTTTTTGAAAAAAGACAAAATGACCAAGGAAGAAAAGAAAAAGGTGAAACTGGCCGCCAAATCTTTGTTGCACCGGCTTCTTGAGGAACATCCCAGGGTGCTTGTCCAGGACTGGCATAAGGATTCCCACACCAAATCCGTTGTGCGTTCTGCGGTTGAAGAAGTGTTGGACAAAAAACTGCCGGCCAGCTATGACCGGGGGCTGTTCAAGAAAAAATGCGACATTGTGTTCGATATGATGGTTCAGTATGCCAGCACCGGTCGGAAATGGGCGGCATAGGGGAAATGAGGGAATGTAAATGGCCAAACGCATCGCTGACTTGCCGGTAAATGACCGGCCTCGGGAAAAAATCCACACAAAAGGCGCCGGGGCCTTATCTGACGAAGAACTGGTGGCCGTATTGCTGGGCTTTGGTACACAGGGGCATGATGTCATGACCATCGCCAGGCGGATTGTCAAACTCGTGGATGACCATCAGGGCAGACCGGCTTTGGCCGATTTTCAGCGGTTAGAAGGGGTGGGGCCGGCCAAGGCGGCGCTTATTGCGGCTGCCCTGGAATTTGCCCGCCGGCGTATCCGGCCGGAAGGTATAAAGATCAACTCGCCGATCGACGTGCTGCCCCTGATCCGCCATTACAGTGACCGCAAGCAGGAGCACTTTCTCTGTATCTCCCTGAACGGCGCCAATGAAGTGATTGCCACCCGGGTCGTTTCGATCGGTCTGGTCAACAAGACGCATGTCCATCCCCGGGAAGTTTTTGCCGATCCCATAACGGATCGGGCCTCGGCCGTGATTATTGCGCATAATCATCCCGCCGGCGATCTCACCCCCAGCCGGGAGGATATGCTGCTTACTTCTCAACTAAGAGAGGCCGGCGAAACCCTCGGCATTAATGTGCTGGACCATATTATTTTCGGCCGAAAAGGGCATTACAGTTTTTTGGAAAACAGCGAGCTGCAAAATTGAAACAACGATTAAACCCATAGCAAATTTGCAACTGCGGGTTTAATGCTTCAGGATACAACGCAGTTTAGACATAAACAATTGAAACATCATTATAAAATCGATATTCTAAAAAATATAAACCGGTGCCAAGATATCGATTATTAATTCGAGGGTGACACCAGCTAATGGGGATAAATATTATAATTGCCGAATGCGCCTGAAAAACCGAAGATCTATCACATTACCCATGTCAATAATCTTCCGGGCATTATTGAGGCAGATAAGCTCTGGTCAGACGCGATGCGGCTTCAACAAGGCCTGGGGTGTGAACTTGTGGGCCTGTCAAATATTAAGCACCGACGGCTATATGATATTGAAGTTTCCTGCCATCCGGGCACAAAGGTTGGCGATTACGTCCCCTTCTATTTTTGCCCGCGATCAATCATGCTCTATATTATTCATATGGGGAATTATCCTGAACTCAGTTATAGTGGCGGGCAGGGACCCATTGTACACTTGGTGGCGGATTTGCATGATGTCGTGGAATGGGCCGAATCCGTGAACAAAAAATGGGCTTTTACCGATTGTAATGCCGGTGCATACTATGCGGAATTTCTAAACGATTTGGATAAGCTGCATGAATTGAATTGGGAGTCCATCAATGCCACAGATTTTAGGAGCTACCGAATCAAAGAGGGAAAGCAGGCGGAATTTTTGATGCATGAATGGTTTCCTTGGCACTTAATTGAAAAAATCGGTGTGCTTTATCAAAAGGTTGCAGATGATGTTCAAGAAATAATCGCCGATTCATTTCACCAACCTGCAGTAAGGGTTGAGCCGGATTGGTATTATTGAGAAAAGAGGAGTCTGGCATGATTGAATTCCATAAGGGCGACATTCTGAAAGCAAAGACAGATGCTCTCGTAAACACGGTGAACTGTGTAGGTGTCATGGGAAGGGGCATCGCCTTGCAATTCAAAAAGGCCTATCCGGAAATGTTCACATACTACAAAAAAGTCTGTGATAAGAATGAATTGTGGCCGGGCAAGGTATTGACTTATGAAATAAATAGTCTTTTTCCGCCTTATTATATCATTAACGTGCCGACCAAAAGGCATTGGCGCGGAAAAAGCCGGATCGAGGATATAGAGGCGGGCCTTAAATCTCTAGTGGATGAAATTCAGCGCCTAAAGATTGAATCCATCGCCATACCACCTCTTGGGGCCGGCTTGGGGGGTCTGAATTGGGATACGGTAAAAAACCTTATCATAAAATATTTATCTGACCTCCATGACATCCGAACAGTTATCTTCGAGCCGCGGGGGACACCTGAAGCAAAAGAAATGGTCAAACAACCTAAATCCCCGAATATGACCCAAGGCCGGGCCGCTCTGCTTTGTCTTGTACGTCGATACTTAGCTGCCCTGATGGATCCTTCAGTGACACTGCTTGAAATTCACAAGTTAATGTATTTTATGCAGGAATCCGGTCAACCCTTGCAATTGCGCTATGAAAAAGGCATCTACGGACCCTACGCAACAAACCTGCGCCATGTGATGTCTCATATTGAAGGACATTTCATCGATGGATACGGGGATGCAGAAGATAAGCCCGACAAAGCAATTGAACCCCGCCCCCGAGCGATGGCGGCGGCTGAAGATTTTCTTAAACCCAACCAAGACAGCCACAGCCGATTGGACCGGGTCTCTCAATTAATTGAAGGCTTCGAAACCCCATTTGGCATGGAATTGTTATCTACCGTCCATTGGGTGGTAACAAAGGAAGGGGCTGTTAATTATGATCAAGCTGCCAAAAAAACCTACGAATGGGGAGATCGCAAAAAAATGTTCAAAGAAAAACATATCCGCATTGCCTATAATATTTTAAACAATAAGCAATGGCTTTCATGCCCAAACAATGCAGCCGGAATAATCAATGGGCTATAAACGGATTATCATCAATCAGTTCGGCGGCCGGGACGTACTTAAAATGGTTGAGGCGGACAAACTTCCGGAGCCCGGCCCCGGCGAAGTGCGCGTCAAAGTTCTGGTCATCATTTCCGAACGCATGCCATTGGCAGACGTCAGGCGCGCCCACGAGCTGATTGAAGAAGGAGCGGTGGAGGGAAAAATTGTTTTAACGGTCTCAGACACAGCCGCCTGAACTTCAAACCCGTGAAACTGCTTGAAAGGGAAACCATATGCGAAAAATCATGATCTGCTTTGCTGCCGGCTGCGCAGGGGCGCTGGTTAACAGCCTGGTCGTCTGGCTTTCCGGAAAATACGGTATCACGGATGTTTTCGGCGTGGCCATGGCGCCCGCATTAACCCCGGCATGGATCTATCCGCGGATTGTCTGGGGCGGGATCTGGGGCTTTTTATTTCTGCTGCCCATCTGGAATGCCCGGCCATTGGCAAAGGGGGCATTTTTAAGCATATTTCCGACCATTGCCCAGCTTTTGGTGGTCTTTCCGATACAGGCCCATAAGGGTTATCTGGGCCTGGAGCTTGGTCTGCTGACCCCTGTGTTTGTGATCGTGTTTAACCTGATCTGGGGATGGGCGGCCGCGTTTTTAATTAAATTTGCCAGATGAAAAGCAGCCTGCCAGCCGTGGATTGAAAAACTGACGGGCAAGCGGAGCCTATCGCTCTAAAAATTCGAATCCGGCACAGTCAGCAGATCCATCAGTTCATTGCGCGAAAAGGTTTTAAGCACCCCGGGATCGTCTTCTTTTACAATATCCGCCATGAGATGCTTTTTGCGGGCAATAATGGCCGATATCTTTTCTTCAAGGGTGCCTTCGGTCACCAGTTTGAAAACCTGGACCCCGCGTTTCTGGCCGATCCGGTGCACCCGGTCCGTTGCCTGGTCCTCCTTGGCGGCATTCCACCAGCGGTCGTAATGGATCACAACCGAGCCGGCGGTTAAATCAATGCCTGTGCCGCCCGCTTTTAAGCTGCCGACAAATACGCGGCAGGCCGGATCCTCGTTGAACCGGTCAATCACCTGTTTCCGGTTCCGCGTGGCACCGGTCAGACTAACCCCATCAATGCCGCTGTCTTTTAAATAGGATTCAATCATCCGGATCATGGCCACAAACTGGCTGTACACCACTACCTTTTGACCGGTTTCCAGGCAGTTGGAAAGCAGCTCCGTAAAAAGCTCCCATTTGCCGGAGTCCAGCGGCAGTTTCCCGGTCTGAAAACGATCCGAATCGATAATTGCCGGGTGATCGCAAATCTGTTTAAGAAGGGTTAACAAAGCAAAAATGTGGATATAAGGGATATCCGCATCCGCTTTTTCAAGGCTGCTGAGCACGCCTCCGCCCCGATCATTGACCGCCTCCCGGTACAGCCGGACCTGGGTGCCGGTGAGCCGGCAGTAGCGGATATCTTCGATTTTTTCCGGCAATTCGGTCAACACCGAGGACTTGAGCCGCCGGAGGGTAAACGGCGCGATCATCCGGTTTAATTCGATTTTTCGGCGCTTTGCATGCCCCCGGCCGTCAAGATTTCCGTAGCGTGAGTCAAAGGCCTCATCAGCGCCCAGATAACCGGGCAGACAAAGGTCCATTAGGGCTTTTAGTTCGGACAGACGGTTTTCAATCGGGGTGCCGGTCACCCCGAGTTTGATGCGGGCATTAATGGCCTGGGCGGCAGCATAGGATTTGGTGGCTGGATTTTTTATTGCCTGGGCCTCATCAAACGCGGCCATGGCAAACCGATAGCCGGACAGCTCCGCGATATCCCGGAAAAGGATGCCGTATGAGGTAATCAGCACCCGGCCCGGAAGATCGACACCGTCAAGCTCCCGGGCCGCCCCGTGATAGACCATTGGCGTCAATCCGGGGGCATGCTCGCTTATCTTCCGTTCCCAGTGCGAGATCACGCTGGTCGGGCAAACCACCAGAAAAGGAGCGGATTCCCCGCGATTTTCCACAAGCCAGGCCATCAGGGCCATCACCTGATGGGTCTTGCCCAAGCCCATATCATCGCAGAGCAGCCCCCCGAATCGGTTCTCATAAAGAAACAGGAGCCATTCCGTCCCCACCTTCTGGTAATTGCGCAAATCCGATGCCATGCCGTCCGGTTTGGAATAAGCGGCCGGAGGCTTTAGTTCCAATATGTCGGCGAGTTCCCGGCTTTCCGCTGAATCACCCCCTGAAACCGTGAGTTCCGCATCCGCGGACGCCTTGAGCCGGAACAGATCCAGTCGGCTAAGCTTCAAGGCATCGGCCGGATTTTCCAGCTGATCGAGAATTGGATTGGCCGGCTGACCGGTCAAGTTATCCAGATTAAATGCCCGGGCATCCACCCAGCCATTGGATACGGGAAGAAACCGCTTGCCGGATTTTTTGGCCTGATAAAGCTCGGCCAGACTTACTTTTGCATCCCCGCCAAACCCGTAATCAATGGAGAGCCAGCACCAATCCCGATCAAGCGCCTCAGGGGAGAGGTCAATGGAGTGACAGACCGTGTGCACCTGCATCTGTTTGACGCTGTCATCCACAATATGCGGCGGGCGAAACAGGTCGGTGCCGATTCGATCCAGCACTTCCGGCACCCGGTGCTTCTTGATCTTTTTACGGTATTTGCCGCCAAATTTCTCCCAAAGCGGATCAGGCTTTTTGACGGTGGCGAAAAAACCTTTTTCCGGAAAGTAAACAGCATCCTTATACCAGAATTTGCTCAGTTTCCTGCGTTCAATCAGTTCAGTGCCGCCGTCCGGCAGGGTTAGCCGAAAGTAGAGGGTGATGATGAGGTTGTGTTCGGCGTCTGCGGTTACCCAGGCAATGGATGCCAGGGCTTCGGGATACAACTGAAAATCATCGCGGTTTTCCAGATGCCAGCCGAGTTTGGAAATAACCCGATGGGCCCGGTCCCGGGGCAGGGTCAAATCGAACATCGGCTGGCTGTCATACAGGCAGCGAATGACTATTGAACCGTCTTTTTCATTGCTTTCCGCCTTGAGCATAACCCCGGCATCCCCGCTGAGCCGGTAGCAATGATACGCGAACCGATACCAAAAACCGGACTCAAAGGCCTGCCGACGGGTCTGAAATCCTGCATATGCCATATCCTCCTCAGATTCGGTGAGCGTCATGCGCGCCAGCGTGCCAAGAATCCGGCCCCGGTGCAGCGCATCGGCCTCTTCCGGATGCAGGTCGCAGCGCTGGAGCAGAAGATCCCGCTCGGTGATACTGCCGTCGGAAACCCGATGGCCCGGAAAATAAACGATCTGCCAGCCGCCGGCTGGCGGGGCCAGACAAAGCAATTCCCGCTCCTCATCTGACCCATTCTGATTCAAAACACTCAGATTTCGGGGCTCCACCCGGAATGCCGCATGCAGCGCAGCCGCCAGTTCACACCAGGTACTCTGTCGAAACGGGGTGTCAAAATCCGGCGCGCTGCCGATTTCCGGAATCATTTGAGACAGTTCTTGGATATGGGCGCAGGTGCGGTTTTCTTTATACGCCCGGCAGTTGCAGTTCATGGAACCGGCCGCGCCCTTTTCTCTGCTCACCCAGATGGCCGCGCCCGGATCCTGATTACCGGGCTCGGGAATTAGGGCGACGGCATGACGGTAATATTCGATACGCTGGCTACTCGTTGGCATAACATTTATCCGATGAGGAATCTGGCCTCATACAAAGTGTTTAGAATTATTTGATATTCATTCGTTATTGGCGTGGCCTTGGTGGTTGTTATAAGATATGAACGCCAGAGGAATCAATCAAAAATATTCTAATTTTGGCCGGAACCATTTCCGAATTAATCATTGATGCAATGCGTTATAAAATGTTATGTAATTCTCGTATCGTATTTTCTGTTGTTATCGGAAGCCAAACTGCGACTTTTAAGTATAGGACGATGCCATGATTTATCTTGATGATCTGCTGAAGGCAACGGATTTCCGCCAGGCGGTAGAAGAACTGGCGGCGGACTTCAGAAAAACGCACGGGCTGCCCCAGATCCATCAGCTGGGGCTCTTGGTGGAAGATGTGGAAGCCGCCGCCAAAGAGCTGGAAGCCCAAGGCATCGGGCCGTTTTTTATTGCCGCCGGCTCACCGGTATTCTGGATGGAACGGGGGGATAAAAAAGCCATCCAGGGCAGACTCGGGCTTGCCTATTATCAGGGCATTGAGCTTGAACTCCTGGAACCGCTGGATGGATCGGAATTTTATACCCGGAGCCTGGATCCGGACGGCCGCATTGTGGTGCAGCAGCTGGGATTTTTAGTGGATGACGTGGAAACCTGGGCGGATCAGCTCACCATGGCCGGCACCTCTTTATGGCTGCTGGGCCGGCTCAAGATAGGGCCGGCAAAGTACGACTTCGCCTATATGAAGCCCATGGAAGAGAAGCGCAACATGATCATTGAGTTGATCACCTGGCGCCTGATGGGAAAACCCATCGGCCCGCCAAAGAGGCTTTTAAAGACTTTGGGGAAACTTCAAAAACTGACCGGCAAGCGCACGATCCGTGTATAACAACATAAAGCTTGCCCGGGAAACATTCGCATGAAATGGCGCGTCCCTGATATAATCGATTTTGAATACCTGCTGCGGGAGCGTTTCCGCCAAAACCTGGATGATGCAACAGGCGATGCGGACCGGCAGATCTATCAGGCGTTTATCGAAAACCATCCGGATATGGCCGAAAAGGCGGAATCGATTCGCCGGAAGGCCCTTTTCAGGTATTGGCTGTCCCGGAAACGCAAAGAAATCAAGAGCTCCGCCATTGACCCGGCCGTGCTGCCGGGAGCGGCGGCAGCGGAAATCCTTGGCCTGACCCGCTGGATAACCGGTATTTTCGGCATTCTTTTCGGGGCCGGCCTTTGCGGATCGCTCCTGGCCTATGCCGGAGACGATCCAATTAATATTTTTTCCTGCCTGTGGGTAATGATTGCCCCGCAGCTGGTTCTGCTTCTCCTGCTCGGCGCATCAAGCCTTTTCCGCAAAATCGCCCCCGGCATATCCATCGGCGGGATTTACCCCTTATTAATCGGCATTTTCCGGCGCTTTATCAATAAACTCATCAATTCACGGTATAACGCGCTGTCAGCCGACAGACGGACCCGGATCGAGGCGGTGATCGGCATGCTCGGACAGAGCCGGACAATCTATGGCCCGATTCTGTTCCGGCCCATTTTTATCATCGGCCAGATCTTTGGCATATGCTTTAATGCCGGCATCATCGGCGTATTGCTGCTAAGGGTTACCATCACGGATCTGGCCTTCGGCTGGCAGTCCACCCTGCAGCCGGCAGCGGAAACCGTCTACCGCATTGTGGATACCATTGCGCTGCCCTGGTCCTGGTTTCTTCCGGCGGCCATTTCCCATCCCACGGTTTCGCAAATCGAAGGCAGCCAGTTTGTACTAAAAGAAGGCATGCAGCACCTGAATAATGCGGATCTTGTGGCCTGGTGGCCGTTTCTGCTGCTTGCGGTCCTCTTCTATGGTTTGATCCCGCGGGTTTTGATATTTACGGTTACAATGATCCGGCAGCACCGGGCCATAAATCGGCTATCCTTCCAACATGCGGCCTGCGACCAACTGCTCTCAGCCATGAAAACCCCGCGCATCACCACCCGGAGCCGGGCTTATAAAAAACCGGGGGCCGAGCCATCCGATGCAGAGTCGGATGACAGATCAGCCGACACCAAATCCGCCAAAATTTCCGAGGCGGCCCTGGATCCGGCCGCCGTACTGATCCCGGAAGACCTTGCCGGACTATATCCGGATGATGAGTTAAGGGAGCGAATTCAGATACGGCTCGGGCTTGACATGAAAACCGCCATTATCTGCGGATTTGATCCGAATGCCGATGCCCGGGCGATCAAGGAGAAACTTCCGGACGATTTAAATCCGGCGGATATTCGGGGGGTCATTATACAGGAGGCGTGGCAGCCGCCGATTCAGGAAACGCTTTCCTGGATTGGCGCTATCCGCCAAAAAACAGGCATCCAAACCAGCCTGATCATCGGCCTGATCGGCAAGCCCGGGGCGCACACCATATTTACGCCGCCGGCGGACACGGACCGGATGATCTGGGAACATGCCATTGCCAAACTCGGTGATCCGTATGTCAGAGCCGAGGTTTTAGGCGAATAGCCTTTGGAAGGAAATATAGTGACGGATAGAACCCCTGTTTTCGCCATACTCGGTCATCCCAATGAGGGGAAATCATCGGTGGTGGCCACGCTAGCTGAAGACGACAGCGTGCGCATCAGCCCCACGCCCGGGGAAACCCGCAAATGCCGGGAATATCCGGTAATTATTGACGGGGTGGAAATCATCCGCTTTATTGATACACCCGGCTTTCAACAGCCCCGCCGCACCCTCGCCTGGATGCAGAGTTTTGAAGGCGCCGAGGCCGATCGGATCCCCGAATTCATCCGCACCCACCAAAATGACCCGGAGTTTAGCGATGAATGCGAGCTGCTGGCGCCGGTTGCCGACGGGGCGGGCATTATTTTTGTAACAGACGGCTCCCGGCCGGTCCGCAAGACCGATCAGGTGGAAATGGAGATCCTCAGGCTTTCCGGACTTCCCCGAATGGCCATTATTAATCCCAAAGACAAAACCCATATGGCCTACCTGGAAGACTGGAAAGCAGCGGCCCGAAAAGAGTTCAATGCCATCCGGATATTTGACGCCCAGCGGGCCACCTATGCCGAGCGGATCGAACTGCTGGAGGCCCTTAAAATGATTGATCCGGACTGGCAGCCCGCCCTCGCCTATGTGATTGACGCATTCAAGCAGGACTGGGCCCAGCGCATGGCAGAGACCGCGGATATCATCACCGGACTTGTGGAAACTGCGGCCGGGCATAAGGTTAAAAAATCCTGCCGGGATGCGGAACATATCAGCAAAGTGCGTCAGGAATTGGCGGAAAAATATCAGGCGGACATCCAAAAAATGGAGCAGACCGCGCACAAACGCATCAGAAAGCGGTTCAAGCATAATATCTTCAATTTGGAGCTGCCGCCGCAGTCGATTTTAAATGAAGACCTATTCTCTTCGCGCACCTGGCAGATCCTGGGGTTAAACCGCTGGCAGCTGGCCACGGCAGCCGGCGCCGGCGGAGGATTAATCGGGGCGAATATTGATTTTGCGCTGGCGGGTTTAAGCTTTGGCGTGTTTACCGCCCTGGGCGGGGCCATCGGCGCGGGGTCTGCGGTATTCGGAACGGACCGGATGGCAAAGGCCAAAATCCGGGGGCTGCCCCTGGGACGCGCAAAAATCCGGGTGGGGCCCGCCCAAAACGATCAACTGCTGTTTGTCCTGATCGACCGCGCACTGATCTATTTTTCCCATGTCATCAACTGGGCGCACAGCCGGCGCGACCAGCCGCAGTTCGGCATAAATGGCGCAGCCGGGGAAAAATCCGGCTATACCGCCGCCTGGCCGGGCAGCCTCAACCAGACCTGCCGCCAGTTTTTCCGGGCGGTGCGGAAAGGCCAAACCCAGCGGGTCGAAGCGTTAAAGCCCGGGCTTATCGCGGCTGTCACCGATCAATTAAAGAAAATATCCACCGGATAGCGTCGCTCAGGTCAGGCAATTTACATCATCGGCTTGATTTTAAATAATTCATGGCTATTTATAAAAATGTATGATAGATTTAATTATTTATGCTAAACTTATAAATTTTAAAATCACAATTAATTGACAGGAGACGTGTGACAAAACCCCAGATGAATAACAACTCACAAACCGAAAATGAAAATTCTGACATAGAAGTCCCAGACAAAACCCCAGCCGCAGATTCAGGAGAGCCGACAGCCACCGATTCAAATGCCGCCGATACATGGCAGCGGGCCCAATTCGAAGTGCCGGTCGATCCCAACCAAACCCGTTTTCATGACTTTGACCTGCCGGATGCATTGATGCATGCCATCGATGATTTGGGCTTTAAGTATTGCACGCCCATCCAGGCTGAAATTCTGCCCAGCACCCTGGCGGGCCGGGATGCCTTCGGCCGGGCTCAGACCGGTACCGGCAAAACCGCGGCGTTTTTAATTTCAATCATCACGCACCTGACAAACAACCCCATGACGGAGAAGCGAAAATCAGGCACGCCCCGGGTATTAATCATTGCCCCCACACGGGAGCTTGTGATGCAGGTCACCGAAGAGGCCAAACAGCTCGCAAAGCACTGCGATTTAAACATCATTGCCATTTTCGGCGGCATGGATTTCAAGCAGCAGCAGAAACAGCTCACCGACCGGCCGGCGGACATTGTTGTGGCCACCCCCGGCCGTCTGCTTGATTTTTCCCGGCGCCGGGTACTTAATTTAAAAAAAGTGGAAGTCATGGTCATCGATGAGGCGGACCGGATGCTCGACATGGGGTTTATCCCGGATGTCCGAAAAATCATCTACGCCACTCCCCAAAAGGGCACCCGGCAGACCATGCTCTTTAGCGCGACCCTGACCGAGCCCATCACCCGCCTGGCGGCCAGCTGGACCCAAAACCCGACCCATGTGGCCATTGAGCCGGAACAGGTGGCGGTGGATTCGGTGGATCAAATCGTCTATATTGTGACGAGCGACAATAAATTCGCCCTGCTCTACAACATCATCGTTCAGCAGGATCTCAGCCGGGTGCTGGTCTTCTGCAACCGAAAGGATTGGGTGAGGCGGCTGGCTGACAAGTTAAACCGCCATGGCATCAAAAGCCAGATCCTCACCGGGGACGTGCCCCAGGAGAAACGGAGCCGGCGGCTTGCGGACTTCAAGTCCGACAAAATCCGCGTGCTCGTGGCAACCGATGTCGTGGCCCGGGGCATCCATATCGAGGCGATGGACCATGTGATCAATTATAACCTGCCCCATGATCCGGAAGACTATGTTCACCGCATCGGCCGCACCGGCCGGGCCGGCGCAGCGGGCACATCCATCAGCTTCGCAGACGAAGAGGACTCCTTTTACATTCCGGAGATCGAGGAGTTCATGGAGCGCCCCCTGCCCTGCACCGAACCGGATGACAACTGGCTGATTCTGCCGCAGAAGCCGGCTGAAAAGAAAAGCGCGGGCCGCAAAAAAAGCCCCCGCCGAAAAGACACAGGCGGTAAAAAAAATAGATCAAAATAAAGGTTGCAAAAGCCATTCGAATCAAATAAGCAGTCCCTACCCTGCTGACGGCAAAATATCCGCTTTTCCCTCCCGCATCCCTTGATCATCCGGCAAAAGCCGGAAAGTCCAGAGAACCCAGGTTGTTAAAAAGGCCAATGATTTCCCGTTAACATCTATCGCAGGGATAACTCCATTTTGAAAGAGAGAAGAATTATATCATGACATTGACCCCTCAAGCGGCCGAAGCCACAGGCTTTGGCGGACTACAGATTTTCACCCCCTTATTAAAAGCCTTGGATGCGGCCGGCTATGAAATGCCAACGCCCATCCAGGCCAAAACCATACCCGAGCTTATGGCCGGAAAAGACTTAATCGGCCAGGCCCAGACCGGCACCGGCAAAACCGCGGCCTTTGCCCTGCCCATCCTGTCCCGGATCGACTTAAAGAATCCAGAACCCCAGGCGCTGGTATTAACCCCCACCCGGGAGCTGGCCATCCAGGTCTCCGAATCTTTTTATCGCTACGCCGCCCATCTGAAAAATTTCCGGGTATTGCCCATATACGGGGGCCAGGACTACAGCGGCCAGCTCCGCCGGCTGAAGCAGGGCGTGCATGTCGTCGTCGGCACCCCCGGGCGCATCATGGATCACATGCGGCGGAAATCACTAAAGCTTGGCGCCGTCCAGACCCTGGTGCTTGACGAGGCCGATGAGATGCTCCGCATGGGCTTTATCGATGATGTGGAATGGATCCTGGGGCAGACACCGCCGGAGCGCCAGATTGCGCTTTTTTCCGCCACCGTGCCCCAGCCCATCAGAAATATCGCCAAAAAATACATGCAGCATCCCGCGCAGATCACCATTAAGTCACAGACCATGACGGTGGCCACCACCCGTCAGCGCTACCGGATCGTGGGGGAAAACCACAAGCTGGATGCCCTGACCCGGATCCTTGAAGCCGAACCCTTTGACGGGATGCTTATTTTTGTGAGAACCAAAATTGCCACCCTGGAACTGGCCAAGCGACTGGAAGCCAGGGGCTACCTGTGCGCGGCATTAAACGGGGATATATCGCAAAGCATGCGGGAGAAGACCCTTTCCCGACTGAAAGAAGGCCATTTGGACATTCTGGTGGCAACGGACGTGGCCGCCCGGGGCCTGGATGTGGACCGGATCAGCCACGTAATCAACTACGATGCCCCGTATGACCCGGAAGCCTATGTCCACCGGATCGGCCGGACCGGGCGGGCGGGCCGTTCCGGAGAGGCGATTCTCTTTATCACCCCGCGGGAGCGTCGGATGCTTCGGGCCATTGAGAGCGTCACCCGCCAGGAGATTGAGCAGCTTGAACTGCCGACCACCGAAATGATCAACAATCAGCGCATCGCCCAGTTCAAGCAGACCATTCTGGACACTTTGGCCACCAATGATCTTGGATTCTTTCACGGACTGATGGATCAGTTCCGCCAGGAACATGATGTGCCGGCCCTGGATATCGCCGCGGCTTTGGCAAAAATGGTGCAGGGAGAGGCTCCGATGCTGATGCCGGAAAAAGCGCCCGAACGAGAGGCCGCCAAACCCAAAAAACCCTTTCCTAAAAAAGGGGCTTTTAAAAAAGCGGCCAAAAGCGGCAAACCAAACCCCAAAAAAGCGGTAAACAAGAAGAATTCGGTCAGACCAGCGGGCAAAAAGAAAACCAAAACCGCCATTAACGCAAAGAGATAATTCAATATTGCAGAGCTACGGGGCGTTATTGAGACCGGGGAGCCGGAACCCCTTATATTTATTTTTAAAATATCGCTTGCGTTTATCCGGAAAGATGTTATTTTAGTAATAATCAACACGGGCTCTGCCTTTTAAGCGGCAGGTCGATTTTTTTCTGAAGGACCAAGCTGCATACCCAATGTATCATCCTCCAGTTTAAGATTTTGAGAATTTATCTGAAAGGAGGATGTAAACATGGCAAACGGAACAGTAAAGTGGTTTAATGACCGCAAAGGTTTTGGCTTCATTGAGCAGGAAGACGGACCGGACGTATTTGTGCATCACAGTGCAATCAACGCGACCGGCTTTAAATCCCTCAACGAAGGGGCGAACGTGACTTTTGACATCGAGCAGGGCGCAAAAGGCCCTGCTGCTGCCAACGTGACGGCCGAGTAATCTGCTTTTTAAAGCAATTCGTATGATAAAGGCATCTTCCGTAAATCGGGGGATGCCTTTTTTAATGGCCGCCATGATCATGATCCGGGCCGCGACGCCCATTCCCGTTTTTATCGCGCATCTCTGTCCGGCCAATCGCCAGAAAGGAAAATTCCATGGCAAAATCGCACTACCAGTTCAAAAAACGCCAGAAGGAACTGGAAAAGAAAAAAAAGAAAGAGGAAAAGCGGCAGCGCAAGCAGGAAAAGAAATCCGTTGAAACCGATGAGTCCGTTGAAACCGATGAGACGGAAAACGCGTCGGAACCTTCAACCCCGGATGATGAGTAGGCCGGGTGCCTTACTGAAAGAAAGCCTCCTGGATTGATGAAAAAATCGCCCGGCAATATCACCACCGAACTTCGCGGCATCGGAGACCTGACCATAGATGCCATCTTGGGCGTCACGGATATCGTGGAATCCCTGCACCAGACCATCTTAAGCTTCGGCGGCGTGTTATCCTCTGGCAATCGAGAGCGGACAAGGGGCATCCCCGGCATGGTTTACCGAAACATCCACACGGTGACCGAATGGGTGGGCGGTGGCATGGATATCCTGCTTGACCGGCTGAGCGTCCGGATCGGAGAGACGCCCCCGTCGCACGGGAGGGAAGCGGCTGTTGCCGCATTAAACGGGGTTTTGGGCGATCATCTGGCTGCCCGCGACAATCCGCTGGCCATCCCCATGCAGTTTCGCATCGACGGCAACCCGTTGGACAGGCAGGCGCTTTTGGATACGATTGAACAATCCAACGGAAAACTGGCCATCATGGTCCACGGATCCTGCATGAATGACCGGCAGTGGCAGCGAGACGGCCATGACCATGGCGCCATGCTGGCGCGGGACCTCGGCGTGACGCCCATATATCTTTATTATAATACCGGGCTTCATATTTCTGAAAACGGCCGGAATTTTTCCGATCTACTGGAAAGCCTTATCCAATTATCTCCCCGGACGCTGGAACTCTTTATCATCACGCACAGCATGGGCGGGCTTGTCTCCCGCAGCGCCTGCCATTATGCCCACCAAACCGGCCATACTTGGCTGCACCGGCTCCGCAAACTAATATTTCTGGGCACGCCCCATCACGGGGCAGTGCTTGAAAAAGGCGGAAACTGGATCACTATACTCATGGACACAAGCCCATACAGCGCCCCTTTTGCCCGCCTGGGCAAAATCCGGAGCGCCGGCGTCACGGACATGCGGTATGGAAACATAACCGATCAAGACTGGATGCACCGCGACAGATTCGATTGTTCAGGGGATCAGCGCATGCCCGTTGCCCTGCCGGACGGCGCAGCCTGTTATGCCGTTGCTGCAACTACCGGCAAAGCCCCAAGCAAATGGGGGGATGGAATTGTCGGCGATGGCCTGGTGACACTAAACAGCGCGCTCGGAGTCCATAAAAACCCCGCCCTCAATCTGTCCATTCCGGAATCCCGCCAATGGATCGGCCGGAATATGAACCACATGGATCTGCTCAGCCATCCGGCAGTCTATCAAAGGCTCAGACATTGGATGACAAGCCAGCCATGACAATCTTGACCCGGATATAACCGGCTTCCCGCCAGCCGCCCAAACCGCAGCCCCACGGTGAATTTGTTCTGGCGAACAACCCCACAACCATGGGGTTGTTCGCATGTAAGGTCGGCACGGTGGCCGACCCTACAAAATGTCGGCATTGCCGCGTAGGGCGGGCCACCGTGCCCGCCTGAAAAATAGATAGAACAAATTTACCCTGACCGCGGCCCAAATGCATATTGCCAAATTTTAGCTTTTCTGTCATGGCCATCGGTACAGGTAAGCTGTTGAATATCCCATAATATCAAGCAGAATTTCCCAAAGGATAGACACAAGTGGCATACCTCTGGCTCGTTACAATTCTGTGGGCGTTTTCATTCAGCCTGATCGGCGTTTACCTGGCCGGCCAGGTGGACAATTATTTTGCGGTTTTCTCCCGCATTTTTCTGGCCAGCCTGTTTTTTCTGCCGGTCATTAAATGGCGGCAGACCCCGTTATTTCTGGCCGTCCAATTGATGCTGATCGGGGGCATTCAATTGGGCGCCATGTATCTGTTCTTCTATAACGCCTTTGGTTTTTTAACAGTACCTGAGGTCGTGCTCTTTACGGTCTTTACGCCGGTATATGTCACCCTGCTCTATGATATGCTCAAGCGGCGGTTTACCCTATGGTACCTGGCCACAGCGCTTTTGGCGGTCCTGGGCGCGGCCATACTCCGCTACAACCAGCTGAGCCCGGATTTTCTGGCGGGTTTTCTGCTGGTTCAGGGGGCCAATTTCTGCTTTGCCACGGGCCAGGTGAGCTATAAATACCTGATGGAAAAACGGCCGGCAGCCGGGCATAAAAACCTGCCGCAGCACTCGGTTTTCGGATTTTTCTATATAGGGGCGCTGATTGTCTCCGCGATCGGCCTGCTCATATGGGGCGATCTGGATAAACTCCCCCAGACTCCCGGGCAATGGGGGGTTTTACTTTGGCTGGGCATTGCGGCCTCCGGGCTCGGCTATTTTTTATGGAACAAAGGCGCTACCCGGGTCGATCCCGGCGCGCTTGCCATTATGAACAATGCCTTGGTGCCGGCGGGGCTTTTGGTGAATCTGGTCATCTGGAACCGGGACATCGACATCTTTCGCCTGCTTATCGGCGGAGGGATTATTTTTCTCTCGCTCTGGTTCAATGAAGCCTGGGTCAAACCCCGGGTTGAATCCGGATATAGGCATTAAAGATGACGGCTTCGTAAAAAATCCAATTTCACCCCCCCCTATTCCATCAACGCCTCGATAAAACAGGCAATCCAAGCGGTATCGTCATCGTCGGTCCAAAGATAGGTGACTGTAATCCAGGCATTATCGCGCATCCGCAGGGCATCCCAAAAAGTACCGTCAGCCAGATCAATGCCGGCCGGGTTGACGACTTTGCGTCCGTATTCATCATAGCCGTTATTAAAATCATTCTGATAGGCGGCCTGGGCCTCCGGCAGGCCGCGGCCCAGGCCGCCGGCCTCACCCCCGTGGCTTAAGTATTGATAAATCCGCCGCTCGCTTTCTGCATCCCAGTAGTTGTCATGGATATTCCAGGGGCCGATGTCCCAAACCGGGACGGTTTCCGTATACCCGTTATGTTCGAGCTTGACCTGATACTCATACCCGCCTTTTGAACAAAGCACCCGGGTTGACGGAAGCGCCACAAAATGATCCCGCTCTTCGATCACGTGGCCGTTGGCCGTGGTGCCGCCCACCAGCCCTTCACGGGTGGCGTAAATGGTCAGGCTATAAGCGGCTTCCGGGTAAACGCCGGTCACTCGATCAGCAGCGGGCGGCATGGGAGGCGGCGGCGGGATCTCCCTTAATCGATGGCGGTAATTGTTGGTGGTTATCCATTCTGAGGTTTCAAGGCCGGATACGACATGGGCGGTTTCGCCCCCGGCTATCTTAACATCAACCTGGAGAGCCATTGCGGCGCCGGGCAGGATCCGTACCCGATCCACAGCCACCGTCGCCGCATTCTCCGGGCAAATGAGCACGGTATAGGTTTGGGCATTGCCGTTTACCGGAATGTTATTTACCAGATAGGTGCCGTCGGATGCGCTCCGGCCGCTTCGAACAGCCGCGGCTGAATCCGGCAGAATCACCCGACCGATGTTTGATTGCACCGCATCCTGATGATATTCGGCAGCTTTGGTGAGGGGCACGTCGCAGATATACACCCCGACCCCGGATATCGGGGTATCTGATGCAGCCGATTGGATGGTCCCGTAAACATTACCATAAAAAACCCGGCCATCATCGTTTTCCGACCATGCTGGTGATGCAGCAGCCAATAAAAGGCAAAAGATGCCTGGGATAACAGCAAGTAATAAAAAGCGGTTCATTCAGCCCCCATTTAGGTTAATACGATCTTCCCCGGATAAGGCAATTTTTTATTGACTGGTGCCGTCCATGACAACTCAAATGCGGCTTTATTGCGGCGGCTGTTTTAATTCATCGCTGTAGTTGATATCCACATTTTCATGCCCCTTGAATACCCGGATTAAATGGGCCCTACCGGTTCGCGTCAGCCGGCAGTTGATATTTAAGGCCATTGAGGCCCCGGGCAGCACCGGCGCCTGATCAATGACGGTATTATCAAAGCCTTCTGCCTTTATCACCAACGTATACAGCCCATATTTTTCATTTAACGGAATCCGGTTGACCATATAGGAGCCATCCGGCTGACTGGTGGCACGGCGGATCGCGGGTTCAGGCGGCGGCACGCGAATCCAGCCCTGATCGGATAACACCGCGCCATCTGTTTTTTCCGATACAAAGCGCACTGGCTGATCCGTCACATAAATCAGCGCATCGGGCACAGGGTTGCCGGTTTGGCCGTCTGTAACGGTGCCGTAAATATTTCCGAACAAAACCCTATTGCCGTCCCCGCTGTTTACGCCCGGACTAAATGCCGAGCATCCGAAAAAAAGGAACACGGCGGTCAATGCAGCGCTTATGGCTTTTTTCATACATTACCTCTTTTATCACGCACGATCCTGCGCAACCCATTCAGGTTAGGTTTAACCCGATTTAGGTGCCATTCGATAATCAATTTAGGTGCCATTCGATGGTATCCTGAGCCGTCTTTAAAACAGCGGCGATATGGTTATCGAAAAAGGTCTGGGTCACTGTAAAACTGTCTGCCTGATAATCGACAACTAGCTGAGAGTCATCGATGATCCGCCGTACCCGGCATTTGGAAAGACCGGCAAGACCCACGCCCATCCGTTTTAAAACAACCTCTTTGGCGGTCCAGAAGCGGAAAAATAGGAAGTTTGGGTCCGCATCCAGTAATTTTCGCTCGGATGCATTGATCACCCGATCAAACAGCCTGTTTTCAACCGGCCGGATTTTCTCAACATCAATTCCTGTGGGGTGTTTGGCGGCAACACCGGCGACATAGTCGGGTTTATGGCTGAGCGACCAGTAGATACCGTCAACAGGTATCGGAGCACCGCTTGGGTCTGTGTCAAATGATCGAATGGATAAGCCGTGCAATTTGGCTGAATGGGCCACCGCCTGCCGGGCATATCCTCTTAAAAAGTCCACCTGTGCTTTTCCGGAAAGATTTCGGCCGGCGGTGGGGACCGGACGGATCACTGGATAAAGCCGGGGGGTTTTCACTTCTTCATCTTCTTCTAAGTAACTTCACGGTTTAAGGTATAGGGTTTAAGGTGTAAGGTTAATGAAATCAAGAATTTATGGTCGGCACGGTGGCCGACCCTACGATGAATCGGGTTTTTCCCCATTCGTAGGGCGGGCCACCGTGCCCGCCTGAAAAATAGATAGAAAAAATTAAAAGCCGATTACGAGTACGAGCACGAGTACGAATCAGCAGAGATTGAATATTTAGCAAATTTATATCATTAAGTTTCTTTTAGCTTCTATCCCGCGCGGGCGCCCTATGACTCATCGGGCTCCAGGGTAATGATAATGTCTGCCACGGTGGCGCCGGCCCCCTCTTCATGGACAAACAGCGGGTTGATATCGAGCTCCTTGATCTCGGGGTTATCGGTCACGAGCTGGGACAATCCCACCAGCAGCCGTTCGATCTCCTCGATATCCGCCTGGGGTTTTCCGCGAAAGCCGGTCAGCAACTCATAGCCCTTGATGCTGCGGATCATACGGCGGGCATTGTTCCGGCCGATGGGCGCCAGCCGAAAGACCACGTTTTTGAAAAGCTCAACATAAATCCCGCCGAAGCCGAACATGATAAGATGACCGAAGCCCGGATACCGGTTCACGCCAAGGATCACCTCCTCGCCGGGAGGCGCCATTTTCTGAACCAGCACCCCGTCAATTTCCGCATCCGGGGCATAGGTCATGGCGTTTTCAAGAATTTCGGTAAACCCGTTCTGCACCGCTTCCTTTGTTTTAAGATTCACCTTGACCCCGCCGGCATCGGATTTATGGAGAATCTGCTGGGAAAACACCTTGAGCACCACCGGATATCCCATGTCATCCGCAACCTGGCCGGCCTCCCTGGCCGTCTGGGCAAGCTTCATGGAACATGTCTTAAAACCATAGCATTCCAAAAGCGGGGCACCGTCATATTCGCCGAGTATGGCTTTGCCGGATGTCAGGCAATCATCCACAATCTCGCGCGCCTTTTTCGAATCAAAGTCGATATCATAGGGCGGCAGAATCCGGCGCTTCAGCCAGCGCGTGGCCTCATAGAGTTTTCCCATGGCCCGGGCCGCATTTTCCGGAAAGCGGTAGACGGGCACATGGTGCTCCTGCAAATGCTTGACGCCGGCCGATACGTCCACGACGCCCATGAAACTGCAGACAATCGGCTTCTTAGTCTTCTGATAGGCATTCACGATGGCTTCTGCGGTGCCGATGGCATCGGTCATGGACTGGGGCGTTAAAATCATGAGCACCCCGTCCACCCCATTGTCTTTAATCACCGCCTCCAGGGCATGCTCGTACCGGTCTTTGGAGGCATCCCCAATCACATCCACCGGGTTATTGAAATTGGCCGTGGGCGGCAGATGCTGGCGCAGGGCCTCATCGGTTTTTTGGGAAAACTTTGCCAGGCTGAGTCCGGACACCTCGGTCATATCCGTTGCAATGATTCCCGGACCGCCTGCATTGGTGATAATGGCCACCCGATTGCCGGTGGGCATCCGCCGGGCGGAAAAAGCCTCGGCATAATCGAACAGATCATCCACAGTGTCTACCCGGATGATCCCTGCCTGATTAAAAATGGCATTATATACGGCCTCTGTGCCGGCTAAGGACCCGGTGTGCGATGCCGCCGCCTTGGCGCCGGCCGCGGTCTTGCCGGATTTGATCACCAGAATGGGCGTGGGCCGGTCGCCGGAGGTAATTTCCTTTACCTCTTCGATGAAATTCTCCCGCATGCGGAGCTCTTCCATATAGACCATGATCACATGGGTCTCAGGATCCTTGTGATAGTATTTCAAGAGGTCGAGTTCCTCCACATCCGCCTTGTTTCCGATGGAGACAAACTTTGAAAACCCGAAGCCCCGGTCCGCGGCAAAATCAAGCACCGCGGTGCAAAGCGCGCCGCTCTGGGAGATAAAAGAAATATTGCCCTTATGCGGAATCCGGGTGGAGAAGCTGGCATTCAAACGGACATCCAGGCTGGGATTGATAACACCCAGGCAGTTGGGGCCGATGAGGGGCACCCCGGCGGCCTGGCATTTGGCTGCAATTTGCTCCTCAATCTGAGCGCCTTCACCGCCGACTTCCTTGAAGCCGGCGGAGACGATTACAATCCCGCGAACCCCCTTATCAATACAGTCATCCACCGCCTGAAGCGCAACTTTCGGGGGTAGAATAAGCATGGCCAGATCAATGGGGTCCGGAATATCCTTGACCGTGGGATAGCAGCGAACGCTTAAAATGGAGCGCGCCTTGGGGTTGACCGGATACAGGGTTCCTTTATACTCGCCGCGCAGCACATTGGCAAAAATGTCATGCCCCACTTTGCCGGGGGTTGACGAGGCGCCCACCACGGCGACCGATTCGGGTGAAAATATGGCATCCAGCTTATCCATTGGCTCCATCTCCTTTCTCGCCACTTTCTTCGTTCATTTCCGATTTCATTTGAAGGATCATTTCATAAACCTGATTTTTGGGCATGCCGTAACGGCCGGCCAGGTCCCGGGAAAGACGGGCGGTGCCCGTGGCACCGTCTCTTAAGGCCGCACCGATCTCCTCTTTGACCGCCTCCGTAAAATCTTCCGCCGCTGATTCCTGACCGGAGACCAGGAGAGTAATTTCACCCTTGATATCTGAGCGGCTCTCCAGATCGATCTTGACATCCTCAACCCGGCCCCGGATAAACTCCTCATAACGCTTGGTCATCTCGCGGGCCAAAACCACCGGCCGATTGCCCCAAACCGCCGCAACCTCCTGCAAAAGTCCAATAATCCGATTGGGGGACTCATAGAATATAACGGTGGCATGTACATTCGCAAGCTGTTTTAGCCGGGCAAGCCGTTTCGCGGATTTGTGCGGCAGAAACCCCACAAACAGAAAGGTGTCAGAGGCAAGACCTGAGGCGCTCAATGCGGCCACAGCCGCCGAAGGGCCCGGGATGGGAACAATCCGGATATTTGCCGCGATAGCGGCCGTAAGCACCCGATAGCCCGGGTCGGATACGGCCGGTGTGCCGGCATCAGACAGAAGCGCCACTGAGGCCCCGGCAGTCAATCTTTGAACAAGCTCCTCGGCCCGTTTGCGCTCATTATGCTCATTGCAGGAGATGAGCTTTGCGGAGATTCCGTAATGCGACAGCAATTTCCGGGTATGGCGGGTATCCTCCGCGGCGATCAGATCCACTGTCTTTAGCACGTCCAGTGCCCGCAGGGTAATATCTGACAGATTGCCGATGGGGGTGGCCACGATATAGATAATGCCCGGGGCGGTACCTGTGGGGTGCTCAGTCATAACAGAGCCAGAAGGCGTTCTGAATGGTTTCGATTTCCGGCGGATTGACGGCGGTATTGATCAAAACCACATCAAACCGGGCCTTAGAGTTGAGCTGCCGGGTCTGTTTAAGATAGGCGAGCGCGGTGATGGAGAGTTTTTTCTGTTTTTGGGGCGTTATGGCCAGCCGCGGGCTGCCGTAGGTATCCGAACGCCTTGTCTTTACTTCGACAAAAACCAGGGTGCCGTCATCCTTTGCGATTAAATCGATTTCGCCCAGCTTGTTCCGGTAATTGCGCTCAAGGATCTGATATCCGTTTTTCCTGAGATGCCGCTCGGCCATCGCTTCCCCGGTTTGGCCCAGTTTTTGTCTGCGGTTTAACATCTGATGGGGATACCCGTAGCTATTGAGAAGAGAAAGCGGCCACCCCTTTAAAACTCATGCGATGGATGGGCGACGCCCCGTATGCCTCGATGGCGGATTTATGGGCCTGGGTGGGATAGCCCTTGTTTGCGGCAAAATCATACTCCGGATAATCCATGTCATAGACATCCATCATCCGGTCACGGGTGACTTTGGCGACAATGGAGGCGGCCGCGATGGAGATGCTTAACTGGTCGCCCTTGATAATGGTTTCCTGCGGCACATCCACCGGCAATGCCTGATTGCCGTCGACAAGAATGAAGTCCGGTTTCGGCGAGAGATTGTAAAGCGCCATGGCCATGGCGGTAAAAGCGGCCTGCAGGATATTGATCCGGTCAATTTCAACCGCATCCACAAGCCCCACGCCGATTGCGCTGGCTTGCTGATAAACCGCCTCATAAACGGCCTCCCGCTTTTTGGCGGAAAGCCGCTTGGAATCCGTAATGCCCAAATCCGGCAGCGCTTCCGGCAGGATGACAGCCGCCGCCACCACCGGACCCGCCAGCGGCCCGCGGCCCACTTCATCAATTCCGGCGATGCGATTGTAACCGCGCTGCCGGGCCTGATATTCATGCATCCATTGATCCGGCGCCATTTGGATTTGTCCACTTGTCTGCCGGGTTCAAAAATGACGGCTTCGTAAAAGGCCGTCGTTATCGCCTGAGCTCTTTGATCCGGGCGGCCTTGCCCTTGAGATTTCTCAAATAGTAAATCTTGGAGCGCCGCACCCGCCCGTGGGCCACGACTTCGATTTTGTCAATGCTCGGTGAATTCAAGGGGAATACCCGTTCCACCCCCACCCCATAGGAGACCTTACGCACGGTAAATGTGGCATTGGTGGTGCCTTTTCGCTTGCTGATCACCACGCCCTTAAACACCTGCACCCGCTCTTTTTCCCCTTCACGAATACGCACATGCACGCGGACGGTATCTCCGGGAAAAAATTCCGGATAATCGAGCCGAAGCTGTTCTTTTTCAAGCTGTTTGATTTTTTCCATGACAAAAACCCCTGTTAATTATTCAATCAGACCCAAACGTCTGATCGGTATTCCTGGTTAATATTGCCTTCCCAACACCCGGTCCAGAATAATGGCGGCAGCCGCCCGCACAGGCAGATGATTATAACCGGTATTGCCCCGAATAGGCGCCAGCACGAAATCGGCTGAGGCAATTACATCATCTGTCAAGCCCCAGGCCGTGCCAAGCATCAGAATATATGCCGCGGCCTCGGATGACAGTTTCTGCCGCAGCAGGTGAAACGGCAATCCTTCCTTATTTGCGGCAGCCCCCGTTGCGATGGTCCGAACCGGCTGCAAAGGCTCTATCGCTGTAATTTCATCGATCACTGATTCAAGGCTGTCCGCAACCCGGACCAGATTCAGCGCTTCCCGTCGCTTGGGATTATATGAGGCCCCCCAGCCATCCTGCCAGTGGGATATAATTTTTCGAACCAGCGCCTGTTGATCCCTAAGGGGGGTTATCACATAAACGGCGGTGACGCCATAAGTTTTTGCCAGCCGGGACAGATCATGCAAATCCAGGTTGGTGACCGCCGATGCGATGGTTTCCCCGTTCTTGTTTTTGACCGGATGGTGCAGCAATGCCAGATATACGCTACTCGGCAACAAATTGTTCAATACGGCGGCACCACCTTTTTAAAATTTCTTTTTCCGCTTCTGAGAGCGCCCGGTTTTCCAAAAGATCCGGGCGTTTGATCAAAGTCCGCAGAAGCGCGTCCTCAAACCGCCACTTTTCAATGGCCGCATGATTGCCGGACAAAAGAATTTCCGGCACCGGCTCCCCGTTAAATACCGGCGGCCTTGTGTAATGGGCATGCTCCAGCAGGCTCTCCGAAAATGAGTCCCTTTCCGCCGAATCCTCGCATCCCAAAGCCCCCGGCAGCAGCCGCGTGACCGCATCAATGACCACCATGGCCGCGGGCTCCCCCCCGGTTAAGACATAATCGCCGATGGAGATTTCATCGTCGACATATGCCTCGCAGACCCGCTCGTCAATGCCTTCGTAGCGGCCGCAAATAAAAATCAGACCGTCGTGCAGCGCCAGATCCCCGGCTATCTGCTGCTGAAACGGCCTTCCCTGCGGGGAGAGCAAAATCGTTTTCGCCGTGGGCTGACGGCTTTTTGCCGCTTCAATGGCAGCGGCCAGCGGCTCGGGCTTCATCACCATGCCGGCCCCGCCGCCGTAAGGCCTGTCATCGGTTTCCCGGTGCCGGCCTTTGGCAAAATCCCGGATATTTGTGACCGCGACCGTAATAATCTCATCGGCCATGGCCCGCCGGATAATGCCATGGGCCAGAAACGAATCAAAAATCTCGGGAAAAATTGTCAATACCTGATAATCCATCTGTCCGACCCTGCCTAAAGACCTTCCGGCAGATCCACCTGTATGGTCTTTTTCTCAAGATCAATTTGCCGGACAATGGATTCAATCACCGGTACCAGCCGTTCGGCTTCGTCTTCATTCTTGACGACCAGTACATCGTTGGCGCCGGTGGCAAAAACATGATCGACTTGCCCGATATAGGTATCATTCTCATATACCGCGAGACCGATCAAATCGTGCCAGTACCATGTGTCGTCCTCAAGTTCGGGAAGTTCCGAGCGATTGATAAAAAGCTCCGCGCCCATCAGATCTTGCGCGGCCTCCCGCGTCTCAATCGCCTCAAATGCCACGCGCAGAAGATTCTTATGCGGCCGGCAATCCCGGACGATATAAGCTTCCTGTCTGCCCTTACCTGTTTCAACGTAAACCTGTCCGCCACGGGTAAACGGCTCTGAATTTTCCGCAAAGGATACGATCTTCACATACCCGTTTATCCCGTGAACCCCCACCACTGTGCCGATGTGGAGGTCACCGCCCTTTTCCATCCCTTCAGTCTTCGACGATTTCCAGGACGGTCCGCTTTCGGTTCTTTGCTGACGCGGCGCTCAACAAGGTCCGCATGGCGCGTGCGGTTCTTCCCTGCTTTCCGATTACCTTTCCCAGATCCTCCTTTGCCACTTTCAGCTCCAAAACCGAGGTCTGGTCCCCTTCAACTTCGGTCACCACCACCTCATCCGGATTGTCCACCAGTGCCTTTGCAATGTTCGTGATCAGATCTTTCATGGTCATGGTCCGACTCCTTTAATCGATTCTGGGAATTGAGGACGTTCCAGGTACAACTCTAATAAAGCAAGGCTTAGGAAGCTCCTTGTTTTTTGATCAGGCTGTTAACCGTGCTGGTAGGAACCGCCCCCCGGCCGAGCCAGTACTGCACCCGATCCTGCTTCATTGAGACTTCAGAGGGTTCCACCATCGGATTGTAGGTCCCCACGGTTTCCAGAAACCTGCCGTCGCGCGGATACCGCTCATCAGCAACCACAATCCGGTAAAACGGGCGTTTTTTTGCGCCAAATCTAGCCAATCTGATTTTCACTGCCATAATCGCTTATCACTCCTTTAAAAAGGCATCATCCCGCGGCCGAGTCCTTTCATCATACCGCCTTTGTTCATTTTCTTGAGCATCTTAAGTACCTGAGAATAATTCTTAAGCAGCTTATTAACATCTTGTACACTGGTCCCGCTGCCATTTGCAATCCTTTTTCGCCGGCTGCCGTTGATAATGTTATGCTGCCGGCGCTCTTGCCTGGTCATGGAGTTGATGATGGCTTCAATCTTAACCAGTTCCCCATCATCAACATCCATATTTTTAAGCTGCTTGCTTTTTCCCGCGCCCGGTATCATCTTGATCAGGTCGGTTAATGAGCCCATTTTCCGAACCTGGGCCATCTGATCCCGGAAATCCTCCAGCGTGAATTCGCTTTTGCGGAGTTTTTTCTCCAGATCCGCCGCTTTTTGTTCATCAACGGCACTCTGGGCTTTTTCAATAAAGGAAAGCATGTCCCCCATGCCCAGGATCCGGGAAGCCATCCGATCCGGATGAAACGGCTCCAGGGCGTTTGATTTTTCCCCGACACCGATGAACTTGATCGGTTTGCCGGTAATCGCCTTGATGGACAATGCCGCACCGCCGCGGGCATCCCCGTCCATTTTGGAGAGGACCACCCCGTCGATATCCAGTTCCTCGTTAAAGGACTGGGCGATGTTGACCGCGTCCTGGCCGGTCATGGCATCAGCTACCAGCATAATATCCGAAGGCTCAAGCGTCTTTTTGATATTAGCCAGCTCGGCCATCAGCGTCTCATCAATATGAAGCCGGCCCGCGGTATCCAGGATCATCACATCGCAGTCTTCCTGCCGGGCCGCTTCCCGGGCCTTGCGGGCGATTTCCACCGGATCCATATCCGTGGTTGACGGATAGACCGGTACGGACAACTCACCGGCAAGCTTTGTCAGCTGATCGATAGCTGCCGGCCGGTAAACATCCACCGGCACCATATAAGGCTTTTTGCCGGTTTTTCGCAGATGTACGGCCAGCTTTCCGGCGGATGTCGTCTTACCCGAACCCTGCAACCCCACCAGCATCACGGTTGCCGGTGACGGGCCGGAGAGGTTTAAATCCTCGTGCTGGCTGCCCATTAAAGCGGTCAGCTCGTCATTGACGATCTTGATTACCTGCTGGCCCGGGGTCAGGCTGGAGAGCACTTCCTGGCCGATGGCCCGCTCCTTGATTTCCGCGATCAGCTTTTTGACCACCTTGTAGTGGGCATCCGCCTCAAGAAGCGCCATCCGGACTTCACGCAGGCCGTCCTCGATATTTTTCTCGGAAAGCTTGCCCTCGCCCTTTAGCTTTTTAAAAACCGAATTCAGCCGCTCGCTTAGATTATCAAACATAACTCTTCCCGGAATTTTAACTAAACTCTTGATTCTAAAATTATTTCGATGCTATGTCAAGAAGATTATATTTTCTGCCAGGACAAATTTGTTCTGTCTTTTCTTAGGCAGGCACGGTGGCCTGCCCTACGGCCACATGCATCGTAGAGTCGGCCACCGTGCCGACTAATTGTCCGTTAACTTAATATAATTATAATCCTTATTACAAAAGAATAAAGGGCATTTTTAAGGTATTTGTAATCAATTTTATTAGAGCAAGAGTAAGATTAAGACGTTAAATTAAATGGCAGCGGACACGACTCAAAACATAAAAGATCTGGATCAAGCCCGGCTGGCCGACTGGATTGCGGCCCAGGGGCTTCCCAAATTCCGAAACGAACAGATCCGGCGCTGGCTCTATGCGCGCCGGGCCCGGTCATTTGACGAAATGACAGACATCTCGAAACCCACCCGGGAGCTGCTCGACGCCCATTTTTCAATCATCCCGCCCATGATCAGCCGGGTTGAGACCTCTGTTGACGGCTCACAAAAATACCTGTTCGTCTTAAAAGACGGAAACACCATTGAAAGCGTCCTGATCCCGGAGCGCGAGCATTACACCCTATGCATCTCAACCCAGGTCGGCTGCGCCATGGGCTGCCGTTTCTGCATGACCGGCAAAAGCGGGCTGACCCGCAATTTAACCAAAGCGGAGATACTGGATCAGGTCCTGGGCGTGCTGGATGAACTCCCCCCGGACGGCCCCCGGCTGACCAATATCGTACTGATGGGCATGGGCGAGCCGCTGGCCAATTATGAAAATGTCCGGCAGGCCATTGACATTATGACTGACAACCGGATCGGCCTGCAGCTTTCGCACCGCCGCGTCACCCTCTCCACCGCGGGCATTGTCCCCCGGTTAAAGGATCTGGCCCGGGATAGCAAAATCCGGCTGGCGGTCTCGTTAAATGCCAGCGACAATGAGACCCGCAACATGCTGATGCCGATTAACCGGAAATATCCGCTGGAGGATCTGATTGGTGCATGTATCGAGTATTCCCTGGCACCGCGGGACAAGATCACCTTTGAATACATTCTTATCAAAGATATCAACGACCGGATAGAGGATGCCCGGCGCCTGGCCAAACTCCTGCGGCCGGTCAAAGCCAAAATCAACCTGATCCCGTTTAACGAGTATCCGGAAAGCGAGTTCAAACGGCCCGATCAATCCGTGATCGAGGCCTTTCAGTCAGAACTCCTTAAGCAGCACTACACGGCCATCATCCGCTGGAGCAAGGGGGCGGACATATCCGCGGCCTGCGGCCAGCTGAGGGGAAAGGCGGCTGGCGAGAATCATGCTTCGGCAAGACACACTCTATGACCGGAAAATTGGGAATAATTAAGCTGGCCCGGCGAGTCCTTCGCGGACACCGGGAGGTGATCCGCCAGGCCGACGGATTATCAGGCTGCATGTAACGCGAATTCGACTTTCACAGTTTCGTATGGAAAAAAGATGCGCCCGGTATCAGTGCGATCAAGAATCCCGGCGTTTAGCAGTGCGGTGACATCCCCATGAACGGCCTTAACATCCCGACCGGCAAGACGTGCAGCTTCACGGATTGATACGGGGCCTGCCCCGCAAAGCACCTTGAGAAGTTTCCAGCGGTTTGCTGTTAGCACACGCCAAATCAATTCCGGGGACGAAAAACTTATACGCGCGGATTCCTGGGGGTGGCCCGTCTTCCATGCCTGTGTAAAATCTGCCATTGAATTGGCAGGCGCTCTTACATCAAGGGTTAAGGTTTTCATTGTTCCACCTCTTTATGTCACTTTGGAAATCAGCGACCAATTGATCCGGTGTCGTAAACCTGTAGGCACTTTCTTTTCCATTGAAATGCCGGTGGTCACCTTTGCCAGCCTCGTTGTCGTAGCGCAAAACACATTGGCCACCCACAACATAGGCCAGTCTGTATTTGAACTCATGCAAACACCCACCCAGCGGCTTTGGAAGACGCCACAAAACCAACTCCGCAAATGCCGATTCAGAATAAATAATGCGCGTGTTAACGAGTTCAAGGGCTTTCATGTTGGAGATTATAACAACACCTTAACCGGTTGTCAATTCCGCTATCTCAAAATCCACCCAACAGCTTCTGAGTAACTTAATCGTACTCAGTCCCGCGCGAGCGGGACGGTTCTCGTACTCGTAATCGTACTCGAAAAAATCAAAAGCCGATTACGAGCACGAGTACGAGTACGAGTACGAGTACGAATCAGCAGAGATTGAATTTTTAACAAATTTATATCATTAAGTTATTTTTAGGCTCGGTCCCGGGCGCACGGCCCGGGGGGCATACTTCTAAGTAACTTATCGGGTTTTAGGTTTAGGTTAACACCTAATACCCAATACCCAATACCCAATACCCATTTATTTACGGAATCATCAAAGACTGTACCTGCTCATTCGGGATCGGGGGCACCGCAATCGTCTTTGTGCCGTCCGGCATGTGGATCTTCACCGCTGTTTGTTCGCCGGCCGGCGCCTTGCTGTAGCCCGCACACACCGATGCCGCCCAATGCACTATCTCTTCCGGCGCCCCGTGCGGGAGCAGGCCCACCGGCCCGGGATGAACGGCCATTTGAATCAGCACATCGCTTTCCGGCCGATAGCATGACACCATATTTTTATTATCCGATTTATCACGCCCCACCACGAGCTTAACAGCCTCGTTGGCGCGCAGGTGGCGGCCGTATTTTAAGAGCTCAAGGTCCTCGCGCGTGAAGTCCGCCTGATGGTCAAATAGATCCTGCAGCCGGCGGGCGTATCCTTTATCCGTCAGCAGGCAGCCGCCAGCCGGCGCCGGATAATCCGTCACCCCGAATGATTCGGCAAGGGCAATCTGGGGTTTTCTGGAGCGGCCGGTAATCGCGCATAAAAGCTCCCTATTTACAAGCCCCGATTTTTCCATCCGGGTTTCGGGCAGACGCTTAGCGCTCAAGGGCCTTAGAATATAGCCGTCATACCCGGAATGCTTTTCCACATACCGCATGCTGGGCTTGGTCTGGGACATGGGCCGCTGCCCCAGAACCTCGCCTGAGAAAAGAAAATCGCTTTCGGTTTCCGGCATCATTTCGCCGGCGATCCGAAACATAAGCGCGTGGCAATCCAGACAGGGATTCATGCCCTGGCCGTAGCCGCAGCGCGGGTTTTTAAGCATCGGGACATAGCGATCCGTAATATCCTTGACAATCAGGGGGATTTTATTTTTACTGGCGGTTCTCCGGGCTTTTTCCGCGGTAAAAAACGGCGTCTCAAATGTGACCCATTGCACCTCAATATCCTGATCCCGCAGCACCAAAGCGGCCAGGATGCTGTCCAATCCGCCGGAACAAAGGCCCAGGGCTTTTACTTTCTTCTTATTGAAATTCATTTTAAATTCTTGCAATCTTTGCAACGGCGACCTAAAGGTCGCTTTCATAGTATCTACATCGGGTGCGCCATTATCGCCCGCATAATAAGTATTCACGCGAATGACATACGCTATGTAGAGGAAGCCTTCAGGCTTCCTGAGTGTGTCAGCCAAAATCAATTTTACAGAAGTATGGACAAAGCTTATGCCCAAAACCAATCAACGCATCCAAAAAATTCGACAGATATTAAATACCCGATACCCGGATGTCAAGACACAGCTCATGCATGAAAATGCATTTCAGCTGCTGATGGCAACGATTCTTTCCGCCCAGTGCACGGATCGGCAGGTCAACCAGGTAACCGGAAAACTTTTTCAGGCTTTAAAGACCCCCAAGGATTTTGCCGATGCACCGATCGAAACCATCGAAAGCTATATCCGCTCCACCGGATTCTACCACAACAAGGCCAAAAACCTGAAAAACTGCGCCCAAGCCCTGATAGACCAATATAACGGTATTGTGCCAGAAAATTTGGAAGATTTGGTCAAACTCCCCGGCGTGGGCCGCAAAACCGCGAACGTGGTTTTGGGTGCGGCCTTCGGCATCCCGGGCATTGTGGTGGACACCCATGTGTCAAGGATTTCGCAAAGACTTGGGTTGACTGAAAACACGGATGCCACAAAGATTGAATACGACCTCATGAAGGCGATTCCCAAGCCTGAGTGGAATGATTTTTCGCTGCGGCTGATCTACTTCGGCCGTGAAATCTGCATGGCCCGAAAGCCCGACTGCCCGCACTGTCCCGTAAATCACCTCTGCTTCTATCCGGATAAAACCGCGAGCTGACCCATGGCCTCCCGGGAACCTGCCCCTTGGCGCCCATCTGTCCATTGCCAAAGGCCTTCACGAGGCGGTTTATGCGGCAGCCGGCTCTTTGGTGGAAAGGTATGCGCACATCAGGGAAGGAAAAAGCGGATTGGCTGGCCATCCAACTTGAAAGCTGGACAGAGCTTTATATTATTCATATTCGCCCATCCGCTTTAGCTGAATTTATGAAACGCCCGCAAGTTGGAAATTAAATCGGTATATAGAATTAGCTCAAACCTATTATGTTGAATTTTATTTATCTGGGAGGTCTGCTATGGAGGAAAAAACGATAACGATCACTCGGCATCAATTATACAAAAAGGTGTGGCAAACCCCCATTGTACAGCTGGCAAAAGAATACTCTTTATCGGATGTGGGGCTTGCTAAAATATGCAAAAAATATGACATCCCAAGACCGCCCCGAGGATATTGGGCTAAAAAAGCAGCAGGGATTGAGGTTGAAAAAATTCCTTTGCCGAATAAAAGCCGCAATGAAGAAATCACAATACACCCCAACCTATATGATAATAAACGATTTGAAGAAAATCATTCGATACAACAATATCTTCCGGAAAACGATATAGGTCCGGTCCTCGTTGCAAAAAGGCTCGCTTCCCCGCATCCACTAGTTGAACAAGCAGCAGCAGTGCTTAACCAGTCAGAACCCAATGAAAACGGCTTGCTTGAAGCAAAATCGAATAATTGTCTAAATATCAAGGTTTCCAGTAAAGTTTTGCCAAGAGCCTTACGGATTATGGATTCATTGATAAAAAACTTAAATGACTTACAATTCGACGTATACATTACCAAAGGCAATACAGTTGTGAATATTGATGACATTGAATTGGAATTCGGGATACGGGAGGAACTTAAAACAGAACAAAAGCGATCCGATCCTACGTTAGATGGTTATTATCGCTTCAACCACAGTCGATACCATCAAGTAAAAGTCTCCTCCGGCAATCTTTGTCTTTCCGTACTCGATTTTTATACCGGTGATAATCTGCAAAAAAATTGGCGGGATACCAAGAGAAAACAACTTGAGGATGAACTTGAAAAATTCATTAAGGGCCTCATAAAAATTGCAGTTAGTGAAAAAGAAAAAGCTCGCCAGAGAGAAGAACGCGAACGCCAACGTCAGGAAATGATTAAACGGCGTGAAGAAGAAAAACGCAGGAGAGAGGAACTCCAGCGCAAAATTAACGAGGAACAGAACCGGATCGATGCCCTTGTTGGTAGTGCTGAGAACTGGCGAAAAAGTAAACTTTTGCATGAATTTATCGCCGCTGTTGAAAAGAGTTTATCCAGGGGGGAATGCCATTATACCCCAGATTGTGATTGGGAAGAATGGTTTAAATGGGCACAGGATCAAGCGGATCGTCTTGATCCTTTAACTCCAAGCCCACCTTCTATTATTGACGAAGATATTGAAAGCTTGCAGTCTGAGACTGAATATGAGCGCGATCCATTTTCTTTTCTTGGATAATTGGAGCATTTATGAAACCAACTGAATCATATGAGGTAATCAAAGAGCTAAATGAATTATGCAAAACCGGCAAGCTTTTTGATGTTCAGGATTGGATTAAAGCTGGAAAACCCATAAACCCAAAGCAACCGGAAAAAGGCAACAGAAGAAAGACACCTTTAGAGGTAGCCATTGATAAGGGCTCCCATAGTCTAGTTCAAATTCTGCTTGAAGCCGGGGCAGTGATCTCGGATGACCGTTACAACGCTCTTGACCAGGCCATTTCTGAAAGACGATTAGATATCATAAAGCTGCTCGTGGAGCACGGGGCTGATGTCCATTCAATTGATATGGTTTTAGTGTTCGATACCTGGGATCCAAAAATTATGGAGTATTTCATCGAACACGGCGCTGATGTGGAAACAGATTATCCCTTGGCCGTCGCATTATGCTATAGAATTCGGACTGCACTTGGAGTTTTAAAGCGCCACAAGCAACGGTTCCCAACATTTCAAGAACAAGCCAATATTGCCCTCCGTCATCATTCTAAAGAAGGCAATTTGAAATGGGTATCGCTAATGCTATGGGCAGGGGCTGATCCCTATGCAGCGGGTCCGGAACTTGATGAAGTTGAAATTGATCCAGAAGATGAAATGCTTTGTGCTTTAGAATATGCAGCATTATATGATCATTATGAAATTTTCAAACTCAAGCAAATCAAATTAAACCCTGAGCACCCCAAGGCTTCAGAACTCCTGGAATATGCATGTTATTCTAAAAATGCAAATCTGCTGAAAATGTTACTCGAAAATGGTTTTGACCCAAGTGCCCGTGAGGATGGGGGAACCTTATTAATTCAAAGATGCTTAAGAACAATGACCGATCTTTGGGATCGCCACCCTTATGGTCTTGGACCTCTTAGGAATCTCGATACGGATAAGGCGCGGGAAAAAATGAAGATGATTCATTTATTAGCCAAGCATGGGGCCAAATGGATTCCTGATGAAAAAACCACAATAAAAGATGCCAGGCAACCGCTTTTAAAAATGATGCCTGACTATACTGTCGAGTTTATCTGGATAATGTCCGAATATAAAGCCAGCAGTCGAGCTCTTATTGAAGAGCTAATTCGGACACCCTCAATAAAAACTGTTGTCTTTGAGCATAAATCGAGGATCAACGATTTGCTGGATAAATTTTAACAACTCGCCCCCTGTGTGGATGTTTTTGTGGATCTTTACAGTGATTCATAATGATTTTTGATGATTTATAATGACAAAAGGCAGAATTCGGCGCTTTTTTAAGTATTCATAATTATTTGTTATTTCTGGTATTACCGGATCATGATTTATGCTGGGGTGGTTCAGAAGATTGTGGATATTGCTTGAAGCCTGATCTTTAAACCTGCGCCCAATGGCCGGGCTTATTTATCTGATTCCGGCGTCTTTAGTTCAAACGTCCCATCCAAAACATCGGCAACCTCAACCTTGCAGCTACGGCAGCGCTGAGCGCCTCTGAACAGCGGGTAGCCGCATTCCGGGCAATGATATCTTTCACACTCATGGCGCGCCCATTCTTCACTGCCCTTTTCATCCCCATATTCCGCGACTTTCTCCCGCCATATGGGAATTGTCCGCTTCATGACCCGGCGGCCTGTGGATATCGGAAAGTTCTCTATAAGTTTGCAGGGCCATTCATCACATTGGTGGCAGGAGTAATAGCCCTTGGCATTGACGCAATTCCTGATTTCACACAACTGGCAGATGGCATAAAGCTTTTTGGACTGCATGCAGCCCAGGCATTCGGTTTCCTCAGGCTTTGAGCCATAAAGATTGCCCATAACCGCCTTGAACTTTTCATTATTATCCCGCGTGGCGATATAAACGGCGCAAGTACCGCAATACAAGCCGCATGGAGCCATCAGTTCCTTGTTTTTGATCTCGTCTTCTGTCCATCCCCTCATCGCCCTGTTCTCCTGTTTTTTGCTTATGCTATGTATTCATATCAGCACAAACCCGCCGACACAATCACGCCGAGGTTAAAAAATGGCTTTTTATTTTTCAATGCCCCGCTTTTTTTAACACCCGACCCCAACTGCCCCTCCCCGGGATCGTCCAAATTAGAAGCAAAGCTCCCTTCTCAGCGTAGGTGCTGAGCAACAATTTGAGCCCGGTCTCTCTCCCCCTGTGAGTCACGTGAGTCGCCCACCACCCTTTTTCCAATTTTGTCATCATGACATTTTTCGAGCAAGGGTTAAATCCGACTCACGATACTCACATACGCTTAACGGCACCGCGATTTTTACTGCCCTCTCCTTGACTTCTCTCAGCAAATCAGGTAGCAATGAATTCGGGCATTTACTCCGAATCCATTGGACGCCTTATGACTCTTCAAAATCGGCCTCGGAAACAACCCGCGCATTTAGGTATAACAATCCTTTTTCACCTTAATTGAGGCGTTTGCAGGGAAACAGTAATGAAGATAGAAGATATACAGAAAGACAGCCTGATCAGCGGGATCGAGCAGTCCGGACCAGTACGGATTGTTGCTGTGGATAGCGCCGGCGAGAATGCCGTCAGTGTTGTGTATAAAAATCAGAACGGCACCCTGGGCGAACGAATGCTCTTCCGCAACGATGAAGATCTTTTGACCCCGGCCGAGGACAGCCGCCCCTGGCAGTTTGATGCCCCTGGCGGCGCTTTTAAGCTGGGCGTAGAAGCGCTGCGCATCCATCTGGCCCACTTGTTTGATCCCATGATGGCAATTCACACATCCAATGTCATTCCTTTGCCGCATCAAATCACTGCCGTCTATGAATCCATGCTGCCCCGCCATCCTCTGCGGTTTGTCCTGGCCGATGATCCAGGCGCCGGTAAAACGGTGATGGCTGGCCTCTACATCCGGGAATTAATGATGCGAAGTGATGCCCAGCGCATACTGATTGCTGCGCCGGGCGGCCTGGTGGAGCAGTGGCAGGATGAACTGTTTGAAAAGTTTGGTTTAGTGTTTGAACTTTTTACCCGGGGAAAAATGGAAACCTCCCACAGCGGCAATCCTTTCATGGACAGCAACCTTTTGATTGCCCGCATGGATCAATTGAGCCGTGCCGAAGACATCCAGGAAAAGCTGAGCCTGGTGGAATGGGATTTGGTGGTTGTGGATGAAGCCCATAAAATGTCTGCCAGTTATTTCGGCAATAAGGTTAAATATACCAAAAGACACCAACTTGGCCAGCTCCTGTCCTCAAAAGCCCGCCACTTTTTGATGATGACGGCTACGCCGCATAACGGCAAAGAAACCGACTTTCAGCTGTTTTTATCGCTTTTAGATAATGATCGATTTTTGGGCAAATTCCGGGACGGTGTGCATCAGGTAGACACCACGGACGTAATGCGCCGAATGATCAAGGAAGACTTGGTCAAGTTCGACGGTTGTCCTCTATTTCCGGAACGCTGCGCATACACGGCGCAATATGAGTTGTCGGAACAGGAATATACGCTGTATGAGGCGGTCACGGAATATGTCAAAAACGAAATGAACAAGGCCGAGAACATGGACGGCTCCCGGAAAAACCGGGTCGGCTTTGCCTTAACCATCCTTCAGCGCCGGCTGGCCTCCTCTCCGGAAGCCATTTATCAGTCATTAAAACGTCGGCGCCAGCGACTTGAGAAGCGCGTCGAGGAACAAAAACAGCAGAATGTGAGTAACAGCATTGCTGAAACCCTGACCGGGTTTGGAAGTGCCCCTTTTGATGATTTTGACGAGGATGAACTCACCGGCACCGAATATGAAAATATGGCCGAAGAACTGGTTGACGAAGCTACCGCATCTCAAACCATTGCGGAAATGCAGGCGGAAATTGAAAGTTTAGAAGCGCTGGAACACCAGGCCATGCAGGTTGTCCACTCCGGGCAGGACCGAAAATGGGAAGAGCTCTCCGCCATTTTACAGGACAACCCCTTGATGCGGGATGTTAATGGCGCCCGGCGCAAGCTGATCATTTTCACGGAACATAAAGACACCCTTAATTATCTTTGTCAGCGGGTGGGCGGTGTACTGGGGGACCAAAACGCTGTCGTGACAATCCATGGGGGTGTCCATCGGGATAAGCGCCGCGAAATTCAGGAAGTCTTTTTAAATGACCCCCAGGCGCTGGTGCTGGTCGCCACGGATGCTGCCGGCGAGGGCGTTAACCTGCAAAAAGCCAATCTCATGGTCAACTATGACCTGCCCTGGAATCCCAACCGCATTGAGCAGCGCTTTGGCCGCATCCACCGCATCGGCCAAACTGAAGTCTGTCACCTATGGAATATGGTTGCCACCGACACCCGGGAAGGCCAGGTATTTGAACGCCTTTTTGAGAAGCTGGAGGTCGAACGCAATGCCTTGGGTGGCCGGGTATTTGACATTCTGGGCGAGGCTTTTGAAAACAAATCCTTAAAAGAACTGCTGATCGAAGCCATACGCTACGGTGATGATCCTGAAATCCGTGCCCGCCTGGAAAAGCAAGTGGAGGGCGCCCTGGACAGCGAGCGCTTAAAGTCCATTCTTGACCGCAATGCCCTGTCCCAGGAAGTCATGACGCCGGAGCGCCTATTTGCCGTTAAAGAAGATATGGAAAAAGCCGAGGCCCGAAGGCTGCAACCCCTTTTCATTCGGGCTTTTTTTATGGAAGCCTTTAAAAACCTGCACGGCATCCTCCGGGAGAGGGAACAGGGCCGCTATGAAATTACCCATGTGCCAGGGAAAATCCGGGAGCGCGACCGGCTGATCAATATTACCCGGAATCCGGTGGTGGATCGCTATGAACGGGTCTGTTTTGAGCGGGAAAAGATTCGCGTCTACGGTAAACCCATGGCCAGCCTCATCCATCCGGGCCATCCTTTAATGTCGGCGGTTACGGATATCATGCGGGAAATGTACGGCAAACAATTAAAGCAGGGGACGGTCCTGTGCGATCCAGCTGATCCCGGCTTGGAGCCCCGACTGCTGGTTCTGCTGGATCATTCCGTGCGGGAAGCGGTCTATGGCCGGGAAGACCGGCGCATTGCCTCCCGCCGGCTGCAATTTGTATCCTTCAACCCGGACGGCTCCGTGTCCAACGCCGGCTGGGCGCCGCATTTGGACCTGGAGCCACTCACTGATGATGATTTGTCCCTTGTAAACGATATTTTGCAGGGCGACTGGATTGCTGACAATGTTGAGAAAAAAGCCCTGGACTTTGCCAATGAGAAGATCGTGCCCAAACATTTTGAGGAGGTAAAGACGCGCCGGGAAGCAGAGGTTGAAAAAATCCAGAACGCTGTCCACGACCGGCTGGCAAAGGAAATCGACTATTGGCAGGACCGGTATCTGCAATTAAGGGATGCCGTAGCAGAAGGCAAACAACCCCAGATACAGCCGGAAAATGCCCGAAGAAGAGCCGAGGATTTGCGGGATCGGCTTGAAATCCGTACCCAGGAATTAAACACCCGGAGGGACCTAATTCCCAGCCCGCCAGTAGTGGTGGGGGCAGCCCTGGTCATACCCCAGGGACTGTTGGATCAGCGACGGGGGGAACAAACCGTTCCAGATACTTTTTCTACAGATGCGCAGCGCCGGGCCGAGATTGAGCAGATAGCCATGCAGGCGGTTATTGTGCATGAACAGCAAAACGGATATGTCACCAAAGACGTTTCCGCGGAAAACTGCGGCTGGGATATTTCCGCGTATAAACCCGGCCACCCGGACCGCCATATCGAGGTTAAGGGCCGCATCCAGGGTGCGGATACCATTACAGTGACACGCAATGAAATCTTGTATGCCATGAACCAAGCGGAAAAGTTCGTGCTAGCTATTGTCTTAGTCAACGAGGATAATACCTGGGTCGGCCCGCATTATGTCTACTCGCCCTTTTCCATGGATCTGGACTGGGGGGTTACCAGTGTTAATTACAAAATCTCAGACCTGCTGAGCCGGGCGGAATCTTTATAGAAAAGAGGAACAATGATCAAAGCACCCAAAAAACTGATTGAAGTGGCCCTTCCTCTTGATGACATCAATGTGGCAGCCGCCCGTGAAAAATCCATCCGGCATGGCCACCCCTCAACCCTGCACCTATGGTGGGCCAGGCGGCCATTGGCAGCGGCTCGAGCTGTATTGTTTGCACAACTGGTCAATGATCCCGGAGGGGAGCGTGGCTGGGGTAAATACCCAGGCCAGACAAAAGAGGATGCCCAGAAGGAACGGGAACGGCTGTTTGATATTATCCGCGAACTGGTGAAATGGGAAAACACCAATAATGAAACGGTTCTGGAAAAGGCGCGAAAAGAGATAAGAAAAAGCTGGCAGGAAACCTGCGATATGAACAAGGGCAAGGAGGGCTTCGATCCGGACATGCTGCCGGCCTTTCACGATCCTTTTGCCGGTGGCGGGGCCATCCCTTTGGAAGCCCAGCGACTGGGGCTTGAATCTTACGCTTCAGATTTGAACCCTGTGGCGGTGATGATCAACAAGGCCATGATTGAAATCCCGCCTAAGTTTGCCGGCCGGCCGCCGGTGAACCCGGAAGCGCAAAAAGGCCAAACCACTTTTGAGGGGAAATGGACAGGTGCCAAGGGCTTGGCCGAAGATGTGCGCTACTACGGCCAGTGGATGCGGGATGAGGCGTTTAGAAAAATCGGTCACCTCTATCCAACGGTGGAAATTACTGAAAAAATGGCCCAAGATCGTGATGATCTTAAACACATGGTCGGACAGAAACTTACGGTCATTGCCTGGATCTGGGCGCGTACTGTAAAAAGCCCTAACCCGGCCTTTGCCCATGTGGATGTGCCATTGGTCAAATCCTTTGTTTTGTCCGCAAAAAAAGGGAAAGAGGCGTGGCTGAAGCCGGTCATTAACGGAGATGAATACCATTTTGAAATCAAGATTCGAAACCTTCCCAAAGAAGCCAAGGAGGGAACCAAGTTAAGCAGGGGGGCCAATTTCAAGTGCATACTTTCAGATTCGCCCATTGATGGAAAATATATTAAGGCTGAAGGCGTGGCCGAAAGAATGGGGCAAAAACTTTTGGCTGTTGTTGCCGAGGGACAACGAGAGAAAATTTTTCTTCCTGCAACAAATGAAATAGAAAGGATTGCCACTTCAGCAAAGCCTGAATGGATACCAACAGCAAGCTTACCTGATGATGCCCGAAATTTTTGGACTCTAAATTATGGTTTAAATAAATTTGGCCTTCTTTTTACATCCCGCCAGCTTGTTGCTCTAAATACATTTTCCAATCTGATAGCCGAGACCAGGGAAAAAGTTATAAAAGACGCCAAAGCAAAAAGTTATACCGATCAAAAAAGATTGTTACACAATGAAGAAGAGGAAGCTCAAGCTTACGGTGATGCGATTGCTGTTTATTTGGCGTTTGCTGTCGATCGAAGCGCTAATTATTGGTCAAGCTTAACACCTTGGGGAGGTGAATTTATTGTCCAAACTTTTGGACGCCAAGCTATTCCAATGGTATGGGACTTCGCAGAAGGTAATCCCTTTTCAAAGTCGACGGGGAACTGGACAGGAGCTATTGAATGGATTTCAAAATGCCTTGACCGCTCAATACCAGGAAAAGGGAAAGGCTTAGCCATCCAAGCGAATGCCACAAACCAAGAAACCAGCAAAGACAAGATCATATCAACTGACCCACCGTACTATGACAACATAAGCTATGCGGATTTATCAGATTATTTCTATGTCTGGATGCGCAAAGCGTTAAAAGGACTTTTTAACGATATCTTTTCGGTAATTACAACCCCTAAAGAAGAAGAATTAATCGCCTCTCCATACAGGCATGGCAACAAAGATAATGCGGAAAAATTTTTTCTTGAAGAAATGAAGAAAGCTATGGGGAGACTAAAAGAATTGGCCCATGCTTCATGCCCGATAACCATCTATTATGCATTTAAGCAGGATGCCAATATTGTATCGATTGGATGGGAATCCTTTCTCGATGCTATTATGAATGCGGGGTTAGCAATTAGCGGAACATGGCCATTGCGCACGGAGCGTGACCAAGGATTGAAAACCGGAACAAATGTCCTTGCATCAAGCATTATCCTTGTCTGCCGTAAACGACCTGAAAACGCCGCCACCATTTCCCGCAGGGATTTTCTGCGTGAATTGAAAGAAACCATGCCCGAAGCCCTGGAGATTATGATTGGCGGCAAAGGCGGGCGATCCCCGATTCAACCCGCAGACTTGGCCCAGGCCGCCATTGGACCGGGCATGGCGGTTTACAGCAAATACGCAAGTGTGCTAGAGGCGGACGGCTCCCCTATGCGCGTACGGGATGCCTTAATCCAAATCAATCGGGAGATTGATGCCTATTTTAATGCGGCTGAAGGGGATCTGGATGCGGACACCCGCTTCTGCATTGACTGGTTTATGCAATATGGTTTTAAAGCCGCCCCTTTTGGGGAAGCCGATGTTTTAGCCCGGGCCAAGGGTACAAGTGTTGACGGAGTAGCTGCTGCCGGTGTTGTGGAATCCGGCCAAGGCAAGGTGCAGCTGCTTTCTTTTGCCGATTACCCATCTGACTGGGACCCGCAAAAGGACCGTCGCAACCCGGTATGGGAGTCCACCCATCATTTGATCCGCGCCCTGCGAAGCGGTGGTGAAGCGGCAGCAGGGAAACTCTTGGCTCAAATGCGCGAACGTACCGAGCCCATCCGGCAGCTGGCCTATCGGCTGTTTACCCTGTGTGAGCGTAAAAATTGGGCGGAAGAGGCTTTGGCCTATAACGAACTGATTTCCTCCTGGCCGGGCATTGTCAGGGCCAGCGAAGAACATGGCGGTGAAAAGCCTGAACAGACAGAGTTATTTTAATTAATGAGGTCAGATTATGGCACTTAAACCATGGACTGAAATCGCCGTACCCCATGCGGATGTATTAAAGGGAACCTTTCAGGATGCCGAGTTTGCGGCGGATTTAAGTCGTGTCCACCAGGGTAAGGCCGGCCCGGAGTACGGCGACCCGGTCCGTTTTTTTGAGCGCACCTATATCACCGAAGGCATGCGTCTGCTGCTGGATGGGGTTGTCCGGAGACTGACCGGGCAAGGCGGCGATCCAGTGGTACAACTGCAAACAGCTTTTGGCGGGGGCAAAACCCATACGTTGCTGGGCGTATACCACCTGGCTCAAGGACAGGCCAACCCGGCTGATCTGCGGGGGGTTCCCGGGATTTTAGATGAAGCCGGCGCTACTGAATTGCCCCAAGCCAATATCGCGGTCATTGACGGTAACCGCCTGGCGCCTTCTCAGCCCAAAAAACAAGGCAGCCTGACCATCAATTGTCTGTGGGGGGAAATGGCCTTTCAGCTTTATGGTGAAGCCGGGTATCAGATGGTGGCGGACTCTGATGCCAGGGGAACATCCCCGGGCAAAGAGATTCTGATTTCATTATTGTCAAAATCTGCTCCCTGCGTGCTGCTGGTCGATGAACTGGTTTCCTATTTCCGGCAATTTCAGGAAGGGCAGACTTATACCGGCGGCACCTTTGATTCCAATATTTCTTTTATTAACGCCCTGACCGAGGCGGTCTCCGCGGTGCCCCAAGCCGCGCTGCTAGCTTCGCTCCCAGAATCAGATACTGAAGTTGGCAGCACCCAGGGGAAAAAATCCCTTGATGCGTTAGAGAAGTTTTTCGGCCGGATACAGGCCCTATGGAAGCCGGTGGGCACGGAAGAGGCCTTTGAAATTGTTCGTCGTCGGCTGTTTAATCCCATTTCCGACACCCAGAGCATGGAAGCGGTCTGCCGCAGTTTTGTTGACATGTATACCAATCAGGCAGATGATTTTCCCCTGCAAACCCATGAAAGTGATTACCTGCGGCGCCTTCGCAATTCCTACCCCATTCATCCGGAAGTATTTAAACGGCTATATGAAGACTGGTCTTCCCTGGACGGATTTCAGCGAACGCGCGGCGTGCTGAAACTCATGGCCAAAGTGATTTACCGGCTATGGAAGGACGGCAACCGGGATTTAATGATCATGCCAGGATCGCTTCCCTATTATGACAGCAATGTAAAAAACGAAAGCATTTATTATCTGCCCCAGGGATGGGACCCGGTCATGGATAAAGATATAGACGGGGAAAATGCCCAGTCCACAGAGATAGACACCAAAGACCCCCGACTGGGCAGCGCCCAGGCCGCCAGGCGGGTGGCCCGCACAATATTCTTGGGTAGTGCCCCCAGTGTCAGTGCCCAGATGGTACGCGGCATTGACATCCAGCGGATCAATCTGGGGGCGGTGCAGCCCGAAGTGCCGGTGAGTACCATTGGAGACGCCTTAAAGCGGTTAGCCGACCGCCTGCATTATCTAAACAGCGCGGATGGCCGCTACTGGTTTGACGTGCGCCCAAATCTCCGCAGGGAGATGGAGGAGCGTAAGAGACGGTTTCAAAACCGGGCCAATACGGTTAACCCCGAAATTGGTTCCCGGATGTCCAAAATGCTCAATCGCGGGTGCTTCGGGGGCATTCATGTGTTTACGCCGGCAGCAGACATTCCTGATGATTTTGAGCTAAGGCTATGCGTCATTTCACCTGAAAAGCCTCATTCAAAGAAGGCCGGTCTGGCCCGGGGGGATGCTGAGCAGATACTTAAAACACGGGGCAACCAGCCGAGACAGCACCAGAATCGGCTGATTTTTCTGGCAGCAGATGAAGACAGCATTGGCCGACTTCGGGATCAGGTCAAAACCTATCTGGCCTGGAAATCTATGAAGGAGGATGTGGAAAACCTTAAACTTAACCTCGACGTACTCCAGGTTAAGCAGGTTGAAAAACAGCTGGCAGGAGCAGAAAGTGGTTTAAACCGAATGGTCAGTGAATGCTATCGCTGGCTGCTTTGCCCGCATCAGGCCATAAAGAAAGATGGCATTCCGGATCAGCTGACATTTGAAGGCATACCCTTAAACGGCTCCAGCAAAAGCATGATCCAGGGAATTGAGGATAAACTGGCAGATGAAGAAATTATCATCAGGCAATGGTCGCCGATTCATCTGTATGAACTCCTGAAAAAATGGTTCTGGGACAAAGGCCGGCGCGACATAGAAACCCATACGCTGTGGCAGAATATGTGCGATTATCTTTATATGCCGCGATTGGTATCAGCTGATATATTGCAGCAAGCCATTTGTGATGGTGTGGAAAGCGGAGATTATTTTGGCTACGCCGACGGCAAGGATGGAGACAGTTATAAAGGCTTGAAGCTGGGCAAACGCACCAATGCCGTCATTGATGAACGCTCGCTAATCATTGAATTGGAGACAGCGAAAGCCGCATTGGCCGCCGCTACGGAAGAGGCCGCTGGGGCTTCTGATGGGCAACCAGGGGCGGAAGGCGGTTCAGCACCTGGGGCTGGTGGATCTGGAACCGAAACCGAGATTCCTGAGGATGAGCCGGCAGCAGCAAAGAAAACACGATATTATGGAACGGTCAAGCTTGATCCCCATACTGGCCGCATGGCCTTTGATCAGATCCACGATGAAATAATAAAGCTGTTTGCCGCCAAACCCGGCGTAACAGTAACTGTCCGGCTGGATATCACCGCCGAATTCCCGGAGGGCTTTGATGAAAATCTGCAACGGGCCGCCCGGGAGAACAGCACTGCACTGGGCTTTGATGATTCGGAGTTTGATTAATAAGAATAATATGTTGGGATTTGTATTTTTAAAAAAAATTAACACATCATGTTAACTTTTTCTTGCATTATATGCCTCATGGAAATATATTTTAAAACAAAGCGGCTTGCAAAAATATGCAACAACCAAAAAGAAGCCATAAAAATTCATGGAGCTAAGATGGCAGCAAAGTTACGGCAGCGGATGTTCGAACTTAACGCCGCCAATTCGCTAAAAGATATTTCGAGATTACCTCCGGCACGATGCCATCAGTTATCAGGAAATCGACAGAATCAGTTCTCTGTTGACCTTGAACATCCTTTTCGGCTTTTGTTTATTCCTGCGAATGAACCTCTGCCACGGCTGCCAGATGGTGGCTTTGATTTAGAAAAAATTACGGAAATCGAAATTATCGCAATTATCGATACACATTAAAGAGGACCCCAAATGGTACGGGCCAAAAAACAATATAAATTTGAGCCGGATTATGCGGTTCTGCCGGGTGAAACCTTAAAAGAGGTGATGGATTCGCTCAGTATGAAGCAGAATGAGCTTGCTTTGCGCACTGGCTTGACGGTTCAATCCATAAATCGAATTTTAAAAGGGGATCAGCCCATTACATATGAAACGGCCAATAAACTGGAACTTGCAACGGATGTGCCCGCTCATTTTTGGAACAACTTGGAAATTCAATACCGAGAACAGCTTGCGAAAATTCAGGAACAAAAACAGCTTGAAGCTGACATTAACTGGCTTAAAAGAATTCCGGTGAAAGAGTTGATTGAAAGGGGCGTGATTGAGCCCCAAAAAGACGAGTTGATGCTTTTAAAAGAAGTCCTGAAATTTTATGGAGTAAGTAGTGTTTCCGCGTGGAAGGGTATCTGGGAATCTCCGGCCGTGGCTGCAAGGCGGTCCGAGTGTTTTGAAACACGCGTTGAAGCTGCAGCAACCTGGATTCGGTTAGGAGAACTACAGGCGCACGAAATACAATGCCAGCCCTTTAATAAAAGCAAATTCAAAAAAGTCGTGTCGCATATTCGTGGTCTGACCAAGGAAAAACCCGGGCATTTTACACGGGAAATGATCGAACGTTGTGCCGAAGCCGGTGTTGCAATAGCCTTCGTGCCGGTGATGAAAAAGGTGCCCTGGCAAGGGGCAACGAAATGGCTGTCCGCCTCAAAAGCCATGATCCTGCTCAATATTCGATATAAAAGAGAAGATATTTTTTGGTTTTCATTTTTCCATGAAACCGGCCATGTGCTGCATGATGAAAAAAAATACCTTTATATCAACGATGGAACAAATGATGATCCGAAAGAACGCCGGGCCAATGAATTTGCAGCGGAAACACTTATTCCGAGAAAATGGGATAAGCAAATTAAACGTATTCGCTCCAAAGCTGAAATCACCCAACTAGCTAAAGACCTTGATCTTCCCCCTGGAATCGTTGCCGGCCGTTTTCAGCACCTGACTGGGAAATGGAATTATTTTAACGAGCTTATCCGAAAGTTTGAGTAGGCTTGAGAGGGTTATTTAACATAATCCTCATGACGCTTAATTATTTCATATGTGCTTATATGCCAGAGTGCCCAACAATAGAAGGTGTAATATCTTGCTCTGTCAGTTTGTGTAATAATTCCTGTTAATAAAAAATCAGTTATAGCGGAATCGAGCGGCAGCCTCTTCAGGATTTGCGATTTCCCCGTTTTCCACTTCCTTCAGACCGTCCTTAACCTCCTGGACGAACCATTCCTCATAATTCAAAAACTGTTTAATCGCTTGATTGATAACCCAGGATCTGGATCGGCTCAGCTCTATTGCCAAACCATCAACCCGATCCAAGACCTTATCATCTATCCGAACAGTAGTTGCTTTCATCTTGCTCCCCCTTTTTTATGTATTCATTAAGAATATATGCGAATACATAAAAATGTCAATAATATTTAATGCGTTATAATTTACATACAAGTCAACCTGGAATCTAAACAGAGAGGTTCAAATTGAGGATAAATTACTTTCCCATCAGCTGATCATAGGCGCTCTGGATTTCAACAAACTTCTGCTGGGCCATTTCCTGAAACTCCTCGCCCAGGTGGGACACCTTATCCGGATGATATTTCTGCACCAGCTCCCGGTAGGCGGCCTGGACCTCCTCCCGGCTCGCCCCGGGCTTTAACCCAAGCACGGCGTAGGGATTTTGGGGCCGGCCCTCCTGATTCTTTGTGCCGCCAGTTTGCCCCCGGCCTGATGTTTGATCGGAACGCCCGGGCGATTTTTTAAAAAGCAGCCGCTGCAGAAAATACATAAACCCCGGCAGCTTTCGGTAGCGCAGGAAGTAGATCAGAAGCCCCACCAGAAACGTATCATCCAGCCAGCCAATAATGGGGATGACATCCGGCAGGAGATCAATGCGGCTGATCACATAAATGCATACCAGAAAAATGGCGATAATAATCCAAACCGCTTGCATGAATGCTTATCCTATGAGCGAAGAGTGGCGGTCAGCCGAAGCGGGTTCAGCGTGAGTTCAAGCGCGGACACAATGGATGGGCATACCACGTCCGCCGATTGCAGGGCTTGCACCGACGCCCCCTCTCCCAATATCACGGCAATGCCCAGTGCGGAATCCCTTAGCATCAGCTGATCGTTGCGGCCGTTGCCGATGGCCGCCACATGGGCGGCGCCCAGTTCCTGAACAAACCGAAGCTTGCCCCCCTGCTGGTCATCCTTCGGCAGGATGGTCAGCTGGCATGGAATGCCTTCAAGGCCCTCTTTAGCTATGCCGAATGTATCCGCCGTCAGCACATGAAGGCTTAAACTTTCGGAAAGTTTGATCAATGCGTCTTTCACCCCGTCGATCAACTTGCCGTCAACAGCCAGGGTGCCATTGTAGTCCATGACCAGATGGTTTAGTGCCAGTTCGCCGTATCCGGGGATATCAATCCGCATGCCCTTTCTCCTATATTCGATTTTGGTTTTAAAATTCCGGCATACTATGGATTTACACAAATACCGGGCTATGGATCAATGTTAAAGTTTGATTGATATCTCCGGCCGTTCAGTGTTAACTTTTGAAGATACCAAGATGCTTGACAAGAGCTTTTTATCATGTTTTATTCAAAACCTTTGTGAGTATATACTCAAAAGCATTTAAAATATAACTCAAGACGATAGACGAAAGGAGCAGAAAATGAAAAAAGTGGCAATTGTCGCGTGCGGTTCATATGCGGATCAGGGATACGGCTGTCCCGGAGAATGGCGGTGCTTAAAAGCGGCAACACTGGGAGAAGGGTTTTTTGATGAAGAATCCCAGGTTGTGGCCTTTCTTATGTGCGACTGTCCGGGCCGGCCAATCATGTCAAATATGGGCATGACGCTAAAATCCCTGGAATTTAAACCCGACGCCATCCATTTAAGTTCTTGCATGGTCAATGCCAAGCCGGGCTGCCCCTATATGGACCCGGAAGAGCTGGCCAGGGATATTGAGAACAAATTCGGTATCCCGGTGGTGCTGGGCACGCATCAGTATGCGTAAAAAGGGATTTTTACGCTGAAGCGGTATTTTTAAAAAAAGCGGGTTATGCCGGCATAACCCGCTTTTTGTTTGCCCGGCAAAGCCGGTCAGTTGACGGCTGCCGCCGCCCTTTTTGCCAGCTCCGCCATCTCTTCATTTGAGGGGGTTTCGATAAAAGGGGGAAGGATCACATTTCCCTCCTGTTTGAGATCTTTTGTGCAAAAAACGGATAAGATCAGGGGCTTTCCGAGAATCCGATTATCAGCGGATTCATCCGGAAGGTTCAGGTAAGCTTCCGCCAGCCGGGCCATTAAGCGATTATCTCTCAACACTTGCACTTGCCCGCCTTCGGATTCAATGGCATCAATTACCGCGATCCAGTCCCCCACCCGCCGATAATGGTTTACCGTTTCGTAAAGCTGGAATAAGCGGCCGGCCGCCCGGGCGACATCGCCATTGGGAACCGGTTTTGCGCTATCCCGGTAGTCTATCGCAAATTCCGCGTATTCGATGTGGTCGCTCAAGTCACAATCGCCCGTATAACCCGTGCCTTCACGCCAGACGTCAAGCGCCTGTTCAAGCATTTCCGCCCCCAAATACGCGATACCCAGCAAATGACAAATATGCCGGGCGCTCGGTTCGTCATCCAGATCATAGCGGGGGATGGGCTCGAGCAACGCCATCACCTGCTGCCAATCCGCATTTTTGACCGCTGAATTCGCATTGTGTATCCGGCTACGGTAATAATCCGGATAATGCTCAGCCATCCAATTGCTTAAATCCAGGCTGAGCTTAAAACCCGATAAACCGGGCACATAATGCAAAGCTAGACCATATGCCGCCAGGTCATCGGGGGAACCGTTTTTCTTTAATCTTGCCAGATGATGGATAAGAACCCCATGCGGCGATTCTTCGACTTCTCTGATGTATTGCTCTGCCATTGTTTCGATTCTTCCGCCCGGCACGCCGCATGTTAAGCCGAAGGTGTTGAAACGGGGCATACGATTTATGTCAATGGTCTCTTCCCTATCCGTTTCAAAAACCGGCCGTTGTCTTCCCAGTACCTGAACGCCGAACCTTTCCTTAGTATACTGCACCGCGGCGACACGCTCAATGAACGCATCGGTGACCAGACATATATTTGAAGGCAGGGGTATCTGATACAGAATGTCAAAGGTGTTTTCCCGGGGGTGCAGGCACATGAGCTGACGGCCCCTGTCATCGTGGAAATAGATAAAAACCAGCTTTTCGTTCAAAGAAGTCAGCATTTCGTGCGGCGCTTCCCCGTTGGAATCCTTAATCTGCATTACCGGGTTCCATGCAGCCGATGCCGTATCAGGTGACTGAATTTCGAGACAGAGTTCATAGTCTTCTAAATCCACGGGGTCATCCGGGTCGCTTTCGAAAAACTCATCTCTGAAGGACAACAGGATAAACCGATGCCCGTCCGGATGAATGGCCATCTGGTCGCAGGGGCCGCTTACGCGCTGGTTGATGACAAAGCTGAATTTGCCGTACTCGTTATACATCCGGATCAGTTTCCGTCTTTCATCCTGCATGCCGACATAATTGTCCCAGCCGGTATTAAGCTGCACACCAACGGTGCTGGTTAACTTTATGGTGCGGCATTTTCGGAAATCCTCAAGCGCGTAGATGTTTATTGACTCCGCTGGGGCATCGGACTGCTCGCGGACATCCATCCAGAAGCGCCGGCTCCGGGGAAATATCCAGGTATCTTCACAGACATCCGTTGACCGAAGCATGCCCCCGAAATCATACCAGCCCCGGATCAAAAAGGGGTCGAGTTCAATTTCCAGTACCCGCCCAAAAAGGTCAGAGATCATCAGCGTATTGTCCTGGAGCTGGATTTTTGGAAAGTCCATGGGCCGAGGGGTTTGAAAAAGCCATCCTGAGGTAAATTTCCGGCTGGCGATATCATACCATCTCAAAAAGCCCGATCGGCCATGTAACGTTATCATCAGAAGGTGACGGCCATCAGGGCTCATTTTGAACGGCTTGTCAATTTCAGAGGTACTGAACCCGAAAGCCGCATAAAACAAGGGAACGCGCTCCATGTCCACTTCACGGAGCCTCCATTTCCGGTGTATTTCCGCGGTATGCCATTGGATACGGTCCTGCCAGCCGCCCTCATTTTCCGGATCATCGATTCGGGCGATTTGATCAGCGGTATTTCTTGCCAGAAAATCATCGCCCTTAGATACCGCGTCGGCATACCGCCGTTCCAGTATCTGATGGTTTTCCATCTGCTGCAGACGGGCTTGTATCTTTTCATACCGGTGATAATCGTCTTCCGACAGCTGCCCGGAACGGATCCGGCTGAAAAGGTCTTTGGCGGAATCCACGTCCATAGCGGGCAATGCACTTTCGATCCGGTTCAACCGCTCTTTGTTGCGCTGCCATTCAATGGTCCGGGCCTGCCTTTCCAGATCGATCATCAGTTTCCGGGCCGCCTCTACCGGTTGCAGCGTTTTGGTATAGGCGGCAAGGGATTTGGAAATGCCGGCGGGATCGCCCCCGGTTTCAAAATCCGCAAATGCCTGCTGTAAACAAAATACGGCATCAACCATTTCGTTGGGCTTGACAGGCGGACCGGCGGTGCGGATCTGCTCCAGCCATTCCAATCGACCATCCGCAAATTCCGTTCGCACGCACTGGCGCTGCCGGGCATTGGCCTCAAGATAGCGCAGAAAAGCGGTTTTTTCGTCGCCCGCCTTCCAGGGGACTTCAACGTCCGCCACGGCCCGGGCATTGCGTTGTGCTTCGTCGTTTTTGATCGCCTGATCCAGACGGCTGTATAGATTTTCGGCGTTTTTATTAATTTTGAGTGCTTTCCGGATGTATTCCGCTTCCCGCTTGAAGTCCCGGTTGTCCCGGGCCAGATCCGCCTGCTGCATCAGCTCATCGAAGCGATTTTGGCGCTGGAGACGATCATATTCACGGCGGATCCGGCGCGCGGTTTCGTGCTGCGGCAATACCCGGCGAATCTGGTCTGCAAGCTGAACCGCCGCATCGATTTCGCCCGCATCCCAGGCCTGCATCATCTTCTGCGCTTCCGATTCAAGCATTTGAGCATACTGTTGATGGATTTCGGCCTGCAATGAATCGATTTCCGCATGAATCCCGGCCGGATCAAATGCCCTGGCGCGGCCGAGCATTTGTTCCGCCCGGTCCGGGTCCTGATTTTCCAGATAATGTCGTGCGGCGCTCAGATAGACTTCGATGTTACGGGGCTGGGTCAGGCCGTCTGCATAATCGAGCGCCAGTTCAATCCGGCCGGATCGGGCGGCGGCCAAGGCCAGCAGGCTTTTGATCTCCTTGTTCTTGCGGGCCGGCGCGCCGAACATGCGGGTGACCTCAAGTGCGGCATCATAGGCGGCCACATAGTCCACATAGAATTCCGTAATCGCAATGGCCGGGGTCACATCCCCGCCGGACTTCTCCAGGGCCTGCCGGAAACAGGTTCCCACCGTATCGTAATCAAATTGATCCAGGGCATTTTTTCCCTGTGCCATTAATGCTTCCACGGACCATTCCGAAATATCGGCATCGCCTGCACCGGCTTTGCTGTCGTCCGGCCCGGGCGCTTCCGGGACCACGGCAATTTTGCCGGATTCATTGGCAGCCGGGGCACCGTCGTCTTCATCAATGTAGCGCAGGGCCCACGACCGGGCATCTTCTTCCAATTCGGAGATAAGCGCATGACAGGCATCCCTTCCGGAATACAGGATATAGAAGCTCACCAGGTCCGGGTTCCGTGGATCCGGTTGTATGACTTCCAAATGATCCGGAAAACACCGTACCAGATAGCTCTGCAACCGGGTTTTCAGTTGATAGCGTTCCCGGCTTTCCGCAGCGGCCAGGGTTTCACCGGTTGGATTGACCTGGTGGATCAGATCGGCCAGGTCATGGATGCTCACCGAAACCCGGTTGGCCAATACATCCTCAGGGTCTATGAAATATCCGGCATGTTTTTCGGGTTTATGCTTTTTTTTCTTTTTTTTCGCCATGTCGCTCCGTCCATTTCAAAAAGTTTGAAACTTATTGAAACATGAAGTCGTTTTACCAACGTTCTGATCACTCCTGACGATACGGCATAGATTGAGAAAAATGCAAGCGTTGAGATGAAAAGCTCAGGACAAATTTGTTCTGATGGCAAACCCAAAGATTATGGGCTTTTTGCACGAACAGTCGGCACGGTGGCCGACTCTACGACGGGCGGCTTTTCCCCTTGCGTAGGGCAGGACACAGTGCCTGCCTGAAAAACGGAACCAATTTATCGTATGGTTGAACGATAGGATATGATCGGAGAAGCCGGGTATGGAAACCCGGCCTACTAAGGCACTGAGGGGAAAAAGGAACAATAGGTTTCAGGTTTCAGGAAATATTGTGCGAGCGAGCCAAATTTTTTGCAAGCCTGAACACTGAACACTGAAACCTGAACACTTTAATTTTACACCTAATACCTAAAACCCAAAACCTAATACCCAAAAATTCTTATTAGAAGTAACGGTCCAGCAACATTCATGTAACGTTACCATTAACCCGATTTTAAACCCCTCTCACTGAACTCGCCGGCCGGACCTGCTGGAGTGCCTGCTCTGCTGCGATGGTAATGGGCTCCTTGGAGGGCTCAGAGGAGCAATCCGGGTTGCCGGCGCACATCAGCGTTACAAGATCCGATATGGTCTGCCTGCCCACGATCAAGGCATTCACGGCATCGATCTCCTTTACCGGCGCCTCACTATCACTGATAATCTGCCCGCCGATAAGTCTGTGGGAATCCCGGTCAAACACCAGTTTCAGCGTCCATGGCTGCATGCCGGGAATCATGGCATGCTTGCTGCCGGACTGCACGGTGGCGCACACCGGATCAAACCCCTCGTTTCGGGCCTGGGTTTCATTAAACCCCGTGGCGGCAATATACTTGTTAAACAGTTTAACCGCACTGCTGCCAAGCAGCCCGGGAAACGGGATATCATATCCGGCCAGCCGCTTGGCCAGAAGCCGGCCCTGAATCACCGCCGGACCGCGGAGCTGGATCGGCACCGGTTTTTGGGTGATAAAATGATAATTCTCAATACAGTCGCCTGCCGCCAAGACATCCGGGTTTGAGGTCTCCAGAAACTCATTAACCTTTATCCCGTATTGGCCCATTTCAAGGCCCATGTGCTTGGCCAGCTCCAGGTTGGGCCGCGTCCCCACATTCATAAACACCATATCCGCGTCCACCCGCTCGCCGGAATCGAGCTCCACAGCCGATACCCGGTCGTCTTGGCCGATAATTTTGGAAACCTTCTGCCCCATGCGCATATTGAACCCATTGCCGTCCAGATGCTCATGGATGATTTTGCCGAGTTCCGGATCAAGCATTAATGGCAGCGGACAATCCATTAATTCAATAATTTCAATCCCATACTGCTTATCCGGCACCTGCTTGAGAAGAGCCGCCACCTCGAGGCTGATAAAACCGGCACCCACAAATACCAATTTTACCGGGTTGTGAGTATCCAGGTATGTCCTGATGTTCTCGGCATCCGAAAGCGAGCGCAGGGTCACCACGCCATCCAGGTCACCGCCGGGAATCGGAGGAACAAACGGTTTCGACCCCGGGGATAAAATCAGCTTATCATAGGGGATCGCCTTTCCGCCGGCAGTTTTCAGCTGTTTTTGGGCGGCATCAATATCCTCCACCCGATCCACAACCATTTCAATGCCGCTGTCAGCAAACATTTTATCAGGATTCACAATTGATTCGCCTGCGGCCAGACCGGCCACCACATGCGGCAGCGCTCACCTGACAATAAAGCGATCTTCCTCGCGAATAACCGTGATATTGATATCCGGCATCAGTTTTTTTGAGAGCATGGCAGCCGGGCCGCCAACACCGCCGCAACCGACAATGACCAGATTTTCCCCTTTTTGCATGGTGCTTCTCCTTTCTTTGCCATTTAAGAATTATCAGTAAACATCCAAATATCTTTTAGAATTATGTATAGTGAAATGCAAAAAGAATACCAATTATCCGGCCACACCTTCCGATTCCGATCCGGAAAACCACGGCTAATTTGTTCTAACCGCAAAATCCATACCCCCGGTCCTGTTAAAGCTAAGGTTGGGATTCGTTTTCTTCGCTATCGGGATCGAAATCGGGATCGAAATCGCTATCGGGATCGAAATCGATGCTGTAGACTTCCTGATCCTCTCGAACTTGGTATCCTCTTCCGCCGAGACGGCTGAGCATCGCGGCCATACGGTCGAGTTCATCCTTGCGGTTCCGGCTTTCCATCTTGTCCAGCGCCTTGTCGACAACCAGCACATCTTGAATCGCCGCGCACTCAAGCGGGGAGCCACGAGCGATTTCGAAATAACGCCTTCGGTCGGCTTCCGCGGTCTTGCCATTACCTTCGGCGATATTGAGCGGTATCGACTGGATGGCCCGAAGCCATTGATCCCGGGCGGGCCGATGGACTCCGTTCAGGCTGTCGGCCTTCTCGTAAACCCATGCAACGTAGCCTATTGAAAGGCGATAGACGTCCAGTTTTTCACGTCCAAGGGTCATATTTTTTTCGATCCCGATCCCGATAGCGATTTCGATTTGGATACAGAACAAATTAGCCGTGTCCGGAAAACGGCAAACGCTTTACAAAACCATCCTGAAAGGGCATAATTTGTTGCCATACGGCCCATCTCAAACATAACAAATCGGCGACCCATGATCATCGGCATTTATACCGGCGGAATATTTACGGATTTTATATATCCTATAGGCTCTGACAGAGCGGCCCGGACAGCCCTCGGGGGTTTTACCGTAACCGGAATCCGCATTCACCGCCTGAGCGGCGGGGGCTATGGGGCGGACGGTTTCTGATGGCCCATCCTGTTGCCATTATCGGCGGAAACATTGCCGGCCTGTCTGCCGCCTTTTACCTGGCCAGCAAAGGCTGCCAAGTCACGGTGTATGAAACCAAACTCTGGGATAAACCCTGCGGCGGGGCGATCAGCAGGGAGTTTGCCCGGTACCTGAATGATCATTTGGGCATTCGCTCCGCCGGCGCGGACAAACCGGTCCGCCCGTTGCAATGCGGATTTCAGAAAGCCCCGCCGGTTTTATTGGACGGGATTTTTGTCGTCACCTCCCGGTATCACCTGCAGAAAGACCTGATCACAAGCCTTAAAGACCACCCGAATATCGATATCGTCTTTAAACGCGTCAATTTAAATGATGCCGCCCTTTTGACCCCGCAAACGGTTCTTGCCACCGGATTCAGCGGCCTGACCCGCAAAATCATCCAGTCAGAATGGCATAACCGGGAATACGCGCTGATATATAAAGCCGAGGGTGAGTTTGGTCCTCAGTACAACCCGGGCAGCCATCTTTTATTGTTTAACAGCCGCATCCAGGGATACGGCTGGATATTTCTCGAAAACCACGGCCGCTTAACCATGGGCACCGGCGGGCTGCTCGACAAGCCCGGGTTATATAAGGAATATGAAAGATTTCGTCGACACGCCCTCAATATTTACAACGATTCGGGGCTGCGGGAAACAGGCCGGCCCGTGATATGGAAAATCCCGGTGGCCCGGCATCCCGACCGGAACCGGTTGGCCTTTAACAGGGAGGGCATTGAATTTATCGGCGTGGGCGACGTGCTTGGGCTTGCCCATCCCATTACAGCCGCCGGCATCGAGCCGGCCTGGCAGTCCGGATGGCTCCTGGCGGAAAGCTATGATCCGGACCAGGGGCGTATCGATGTGGAAAAATACCGGCTTCTTCTTAAAAAGAACCTTGGACTCACCAGCCGAAAGCCCATTGACCGCCTGGCCGCCTGGATGCTCAGATCCATCCGGCTGCCCGTTCATGAAAGAATGGCCTATATTTTTTTACGCTTAAACAAACAAAGCATCTATAAAAGCCTGACCCGATATCCCTGGTTCGCAATGGTCCATGACGGAGAGCAGGAGGTTAAGTTGGACCTAAACTGAGGTTGGGTTGAACATCTTATCGTACTCAGTCCCGCGCAAGCGGGACGGTTCTCGTACTCGTAATCGTACTCGGGAATTTAAAGACCGGCTGCGAATACTAGTGCGCGTACAAATCAAAAGTTACTTTCTGCAAAAATGCCGTCGCTGCGGCATAAAACGTTTTTTGGGAGAAGTAAAATGGACATTCAAATCACACAATCCCTCATGCAGGTGGCAGCCGGGGCTGAACCCGCAGACAGGGTGATCATCCATGCCACAGTGGTTAATGTATTTACCGGTGAGCTCCTTGAGAATTGGTCAGTGGGCATCAAGGAAGAACGGATCGCCTACACCGGCCCCGACGCCGCCCACATGATCGGGCCGGCCACGCACGTCATTGATGCCGGCGGCAAGCCGTTAATCCCCGGCTTTATTGACGGCCATACCCATATCTTATGGATGACCACCCCGGAAGAATTTCTGAAAAATGCGCTCTCCGGCGGAACCACCACGATGGTCACCGAAATCTTCGAGCCCTACCCGGTTGCCGGAATTGACGGCGTAAACGAGCTTTTGGCCGCGCTGGCGGATCAGCCCGTCAAAATATTTGCCACTGCACCGGCCATGGTCTCCATCAGCCGCCGCTCCCGCGCCATCAGGCAGGCCGATCTCGAATCTTTACTGGAAAGAACGGAAATTCTGGGACTCGGGGAATCCTACTGGCAGGGCATCCTGCAATCCCCGGAGGCCTATCTACCCGCCTTCCAGCTGACCCGCAAGCACCGAAAAACCCTTGAGGGCCACAGCGCAGGTGCCGGCGAGAAAAAGCTAAACGCCTATGCCGCAACCGGCATTTCCTCCTGCCACGAACCCATTCAGGCCGCGGAAGCCATCGACCGGCTGCGCCTGGGTTTTTACGTGATGGTCCGGGAAGGAAGCGTTCGCCGGGACCTTGAGGCCATAGCCGAAATCAGAGATGCCGGCGTGGACCTGCGGCGCCTGGTACTGGTCTCGGACGGTCTTTCGCCCGCTGAACTGGCAAAATACGGCTATATGGAACATATTGTCCAGAAAGCCATCGACTGCGGGTTTGCACCGGTTGACGCGATCCGGATGGCCACCTTGAACGTGGCCGAGCATTTCGGCATTGACGACCTTGTAGGCGCGATTGCCCCCGGCCGTTACGCGGATATGGCCATTATTCCGGACATGGAAACCATTTCACCGGAACTGGTGATTTCCAGCGGCGAAATCATCGCGCGGAACGGAAAGGCATTAACTGCGGCAAAATCGCATGTCTTTTCATCAGAAAGCCGGCAGACCGTCCGGCTGCCAAGGCGGCTTGCGGCCAAGGATTTTGAAATTGGCGCTGACCCTCTGAAAAGCACTCATACGGTGCGCGTCATTGAACTGGTGACCGACTTGGTTACCCGGGAACGCTTGATGGAGCTGCCTGCGGAAAACGGCCGGATCAACCTCCCGGCTGATGATGATGTTCAAAAAATCGCCGCCATTGACCGGGCCCATACCCCCGGCGATATGTTCGTGGGGCTCATAAAGGGACTGGGCCTGGCATCCGGAGCCTTTGCCACCAGCGCCACCTGGGATTCCGCGGATATCATCGCGGCAGGGGCGGATGAAGCGGACATGGCGCTTGCGGTCAACCGGATTCAGGCGTTAAACGGAGGCGTCGTGGTATGCAGCCAGGGCCATATCCTGGCTGAGATGCCGCTTCCGATTTTCGGGGTCATATCCGATCAGCCGGCAAAAGCCGTTGAAGAGCAGGCCGCGGCAATTGACGAGGCACTTGCCGAACTCGGGGTCTCACTCAGGGATCCGGCCCTGACCCTTGCCACCCTCACCACGGCCGCCATCCCGTTTTTCCGCATCTGCGAGGAGGGGTATGTGAATTTAAAGGATGGAAGTACCTTAGGGCTGTTTGTTTAATTTCGTCTTAAGACGGTGACGACGGCATTAATCGCTTTTTACAAGAGCGTCAAGCTTACGCCTCCATGCCAACCATCCTTAAATCCGCCATGTATGGATAATGATCCGAGGGGTAGCTGCCGTTAAACGCATCCCGGATTATCTGCGCATCCATTACCTCAAAATGCGGGGACACGAGTATCCAGTCCATCCGGGCGTGCTGGGGAATCCCGTTGAACCCGTGATGGGTGTAGCTGCCGGCATCCTCCCGGCCTTTGAGCACTTCCCAGGTATCGCGCAGATTGCGCGCGGGTTCGGTTAAGATTTCATGCACCCGGGAAGACGGGTCATCATTGAAATCCCCCATCAGCACCACCGGCAGCGTCTGCTCCGCCACCCATTCGGAGATGATCCGGGCCTGCTGGTATCTGGCCTCCACACCAATATGGTCCAGGTGGGTGACCCCGGCCATCAGCCGCGCCCCGCTTTTAATGCCGGCAATTTCGGCGTAACTCATCATGCGCGGAAAAGCGCTGTCCCAATCCTTGCTCAAATGCACTTCCGGGGTTTTGGACAGCCAGAAGTCCCGGCCGGATTCGATCGCAAACCATTCTTTCCGGAAAAAAAGCGTGGGGCACTGGGATTTTTCATCCGGCTCCCGACCCGGCAGATGGGCCGCATAATCGGTCAAATGCTCTTTTAGATACATCAGCTGGGGCCATTTGCCCTCCTGTGTGCCCAAAATGGCCGGCTGATAATAGTTTATCAGCTCAACCACCATTTCCCGCCTATAAAGCCAGGCGTTCTCCCCGTCCCGCTCATTTTCAAATCTCAGATTAAAGGTCATCACCCGCATTATTGCAAACCCCTTTCCATACAAAAAATACCCGTTTCCTGATTTTTAATTTATTTGCCTTATGCAGAAAATGCAACTCCCCGCTTGCAAGAGACTTGATCGTACCCATAGGACTTCAGGCAGATCACAAACCGGTTAAAGGGATGTGACAAATGGCCGATGGTATAAAGTTCTGTCATATGACTCATTGTGCTTCAATTGGACTTTTACAAGGCATTCAGACTGCCGGGTTTATCTGGCAGTCACGAATCGCCATGTTTTTTAATTTGACAAACCCGGACAAGATGGGTTTATAATTCAAAATTACTTGAAAAAATTATAAATTTAACATTAACGTCAAAAGAAGCTTTTATAAAGACCTAATTAGAAAGTATTCCCCCGGGCCGTGCGCCCGGGACCGAGCCTATAAATAACTTTAAAGGCACTGAGGCACGGTAAATTTGTTCTATCTATTTTTCAGGCGGGCACGGTGGCCCGCCCTACGAATGGGGAAAAACCCGATTCATCGTAGGGTCGGCCACCGTGCCGACCATAAATTCTTGATTTCATTAACCTAATACCTAATACCCAAAACCTAATACCCGATAAGTTACTTAGAAGATATTGGATTAGGTTCGGAAATAAGTAACCATCAGCAGCCGCTCGGAAGCCAATCATTATATGACAAATTCGCTTCGCATGGTTATATTTTTTTAATATAAAGCATAGTTTAAATTAAAGGGGGAAACACGCGATGCCCAACTATCAGAATATCCTCATGGTTTACCCGGAGGTACCGAACAACACATACTGGAGTTTTAAGTATGCGCTGAAGTTTATCCGTAAAAAAAGCGCCATGCCTCCGCTGGGGCTTCTCACCGTAGCCGCCCTGTTTCCGCCGGATTATGAGTTGAAACTGCTGGACATGAACATCGAACCTTTACCGGACGAGGCGATTGAATGGGCGGATGCCGTATTTATATCCGCCATGATTGTCCAGCAGGACTCGGTTGAATCCGTGATTGCCCGCTGCAACCGGATGGATACCAAAGTGGTCTTGGGCGGACCCTATGCGAATTCCAACCAGGCAGACATCCAAGGCGTGGACCATTTTGTTCTGGGGGAGGTGGAGGAAACCCTTCATGGGTTTCTCTCTGATCTGGAAAACGGAACCGCCAAACATGTGTATCCGAAGCCTGCGCATCCGGATATCAGCAAAGCCCCCACCCCCCGGTTTGATCTTTTAAAAATGGATGCCTACGGCTCCATGGCGGTCCAGTATTCCAGAGGGTGCCCCTTCCATTGCGAGTTCTGCGACATCTGGACCGTTTACGGCAACAAGCCCCGGCTCAAGTCCGCGAATGCCATGAGCGCGGAAATGGATGCCCTCTACCGCCAGGGCTGGCGCGGCGGGGTCTTTCTGGTGGATGACAACTTCATCGGCAACAAAAAACGGGTGAAAGCCGAACTTTTGCCCGCATTGAAACAGTGGCAGACAGACCGCGGCCATCCCTTCCATTTCTTCACCGAGGCCAGCATCAACATGGCCGAGGACGAGGACCTTTTGACCGGCATGCGGGAAGCCGGCTTCAACGAAGTTTTCATCGGGATTGAAACCCCGGATGAGGAGGGGCTTAAAGAAACCGGCAAGGTGCAAAACCTGAAAACAGACATGGGCCAGGCGGTCCAGAATATCCAGAAGCACGGCATCGAGGTCATGGCCGGATTCATCGTGGGCTTTGACCATGACAAGAACGACATCTTTGATCGTCAGATCCGTTTTATCCAGGAGAACGCGATCCCCAAAGCCATGATCGGTTTGCTCACCGCACTTCCCGGAACCCGCCTTTATGAGCGGCTCAAGTCCGAAGGCCGGATGCTGGGCGCCTCCATCGGCAACAACACCCATGTGCTCTCCACCAATTTTAAAACCGTGATGGACGGCAAGCAGATTAAGGAAGGTTATAAAAAGATCCTGGCCAGCATCTATGACTACCGGTTAAAGATGTATTTTGAACGATGCAACCGATTTTTCGACAATATGCAATACACCGGCTATTTTCAGCGCAAAATCCGGTATGAAGAGGTCAAAATATTTTTAAAATCCCTTGCCCGCCAGCCGTTTACCCCGTATGGGTGGGAGTATCTCAAATTTTTGACCCGCAATTTCTTCAAGCACCGGGAAATCTTTGGCGAGGCGGTATCCATGAGCATCACCGGCCACCACTTTCACACCATCACCCAGGAAACCCTGAAAAAGGAAAAAATCGCCTCGATGCTGGAAGAAAATTACCGCGATTTCGTCCAGTTGGTGAACCGGTATTCCAAATCCCTGATGACCAACTCCATAGACAACATCGACTACGCCGCCAAGCTCTGGAAAAAGCGGGTCAAGCTGCTAAAAGAAATGCAGAATAAAATCAAAAAGATCCATGTTGACTTCCGGGGCGATTTGAACAAACGGTATATGGAGATCTCCAAACAGATGCGGGAGTTGATGAACAATTTTGAGCAGAAGGCCCTGCCCGCCCCCGACTAGTGACCGATTCATTCCCCAATTTCATTCTTGACTTTTATTTTAAAGATTTATAATTTTATCCATCAATTGATGGAAGCAGTTATTTGTATGAACTGCTGGGATGACAAACCCTCGCATATGAGGCATCATACATTCTTTTCAGGACGGCCACGTCACAGTTTTTAACCGCAGGAGGCGTTTTCCATGGATTTTAAACTATCCAAGCCCCAGAAAGAGATCAAAAAAGCCGCGTGGGAATTTGCCAGGGGCAAATTTGATAAGGAAATGATCATTGAGCAGGCTAAAACCCAGGCATTTCCAAAAGATATATTGAAAAAAGCCGGCGAACTCGGCTTTATCGGCATCCATTTTGACGAAGCCTATGAAGGCGGCGGTCTTGGGCTTTTTGAAGATGTGCTGGTCACAGAAACATTCTGCCAGAAAGATTCCACCCTTGGCGCCGCCCTCAAGTTTTCCGCCTATGCGGCAGAATGCCTGGTCCGGTTCGGGGACAGTGTGTTAAACGATAAATTCACACCGGCCATTGCAAGCGGTGAAATGATCTCCACCGGGGCGTTTCTGGAACCCGAGCAGGGCTATGACGTGAGCACTGTGCAAACAACAGCGGAAAAAGATACCGCCGAATGGATCATCAACGGTGCCAAGGCATTCGTGCCGTTCGGGGATCAGGCGGATATTTATATTGTCCTATGTGCCACCGATACCGCGGTTGAGCCCAAAAACAAGGGCATGTCGATGCTGCTGGCGGAAGCCGACCGGGAGGGCATATCAACCGGGCCCCGGGCCGAAAAACTCGGCGGCCGGATGGTTCCGTTTGCACCGGTTCGGTTTGAAAATGTGCGGGTGCCCCTCTCTAACCTGATCGGCAATGAGGGCATGGGACACACCCAGCTGGAAAGATTTTTCATTGAAAACCGCATCCAGGTGGCGGCCATGGCTCTGGGCACCGCCCAGGGAGCATTGGATCGGGCCCTTGCCTACGTGAAGGAGCGCGAGCAGTTTGGCAAAAAACTGGCCCAGTTCCAGGTTACCCGGCACAAACTCGCGGATATGGCCGCCCGGATCGAGGCGGCCCGCTACCTTACCTATTATGCGGCCAGCCGGTTTGATCGGGGCAAACACATCCCCCGGGATGCGGCCATAGCCAAACTAACCGCTGCCAGGGCCGCCATGGCGGTAACCGACGAGGCCATCCAGCTCTTGGGCGGATACGGCTATATGACGGAATACGAAGTAGAGCATTTTCACCGGGACGCCAAACATGCGGAAATCTTCCAGGGCCCGCCCGGTGTGCAGAAGGATATTATTGCCGATGACATCATTGGCAAATTAAAACTATGATGGATTGAAATGAAGGAGCCATCCTTATGCAGATACTAAACTATACCGACGCCCATCACGAGTACCGGAAACGACTGAAAAACTTCATGGCGGCCGAAGTCACCCCCTATGTGGACGAGTGGGAAAAAGAGCGAATTGTGCCCAAATCCATCTGGAAACGCATGGGCGAGGAGGGATTCCTCTGCCCCTGGGTCCCCACCGAATACGGGGGAATGGGCGGAGATTTTCTCTATTCGGTAATCGTCTCCGAGGAGCTTGCCCGGACCAATCATACCGGGCTTTCCGCCCCCCTTCACAGCGATGTGGTGGTGCCCTATATCGCCTCATTCGCCAATGAAGAACAAAAACAGAAATATCTCCCCGGCTGCGTGTCCGGCGATATTGTTACCGCAGTGGCCATGACCGAACCGGATGCGGGCAGCGACCTGGCCAGTCTCACCACGACCGCAGAGGAAGACGGGGATGAAATCATCTTAAACGGCTCCAAGACCTTTATCTCAAACGGCATCAATTCGGATCTGGTCATTGTGGCGGCCAAGGACCCGGCGGTGGACAATCCGTATCAGGCCGTGTCGCTTTACCTGGTCGAAGACGGCACACCCGGATTCAAGCGGGGACGACACCTGGATAAGATGGGCTTCTGGAGCCAGGACACCGCAGAGCTCTTTTTCACCAACTGCCGGATACCTAAAGAAAACCTCATGGGCGAAAAGGGCCAGGGGTTTTACATGCTCATGCAAAAACTCCAGCAGGAGCGCCTGGTCACGGCTATCGGCGGCCAGGCGGCAGCCGAGATGATCCTTGAATGGACCACCGACTACTGCCGGAATCATACGGACGCCTCGGGAAAACCCATTGCCAAAAACCAGGCCGTGCAATTTGCCATTGTTGAGATGACCACTGAGGTCAAACTCGGCCGCACATTTCTGGACAAGCTGATCACCGAGCATATGGCGGGCGAAAACGTGGTGATCGAGACCTCCATGGCCAAATACTGGTGCACCGATCTGTCCAAAAGACTCTCCCAGAGATGTCTGGATCTGCACGCCGATTTCGGCTTAACCGAGGATTGCCCCATCGCCCGCGCATTCCGGGATGTTCGCGTGATGCCCATATTTGCCGGCACCAATGAAATCATGAAACAGATTGCCGGCAAATTCATGGGGATGTAAAATATCAAGGGAGGCTGATCATGCTGCCGTCTGAAAAAAATTATCCGAAGCAAACAGTTCAAGTCATGGGCTATAATATGGCCTATGTGGATGAAGGCGAAGGTCCGCCAATTTTATTGCTGCACGGAAACCCCACATCCTCCTATCTATGGCGAAATGTCATCCCGCACTTAACCCGCCTCGGCCGGTGTATCGCCCCGGATTTGATCGGGATGGGCGACTCCGACAAGCTTGAAAACAGCGGACCTGATTCCTACCAGTTTGTGGAGCATCGTCAGTTTTTGAACGGCTTCCTTTCTGAGTTGGGCATCCGGAAGGATATCGTGTTTGTCATTCATGACTGGGGATCTGCCCTGGGATTTGACTGGGCATTTCGCAATCCCGATGCCGTGCGGGGAATCGCTTACATGGAGGCCATTGTTCAGCCAGTTAACTGGGAAGACTGGCCGGAAGGGGCGCAGAACATCTTTAAAAAACTCCGCTCCCCGGAGGGCGAGGAGCTGGTGCTTAAAAACAATGTGTTTGTTGAAAGAATCCTGCCCTCAGCCATCCTTCGAAACCTGACTGAAGCTGAAATGGCCGAATACCGGCGGCCGTTTTTCAACCCCGGCGAGGACCGGCGGCCCACTCTCACCTGGCCGCGGGAAATCCCCATATATGGGGAGCCGCGGGATGTGGCGGAAATCGTCAAATCTTACGGCAAGTGGCTGGAAGATGCCCCTGTGCCCAAGCTCTTCATTAATGCGGAGCCGGGATCCATTTTAATCGGCGCCCAGCGCCAGTACTGCCGATCCTGGACGAATCAAAAGGAAGTGACGGTAAAGGGCGCGCATTTCATCCAGGAGGACGCCCCGGATGATATCGGCAAGTCAGTCGCGGATTTTATCGAAAACCTCGGCCGCTGAGTGGCTTCTGCTATTCCTTTTCTACTTTTTCAAACACCCGTGAAATCGCTTCAGCGATCTGATCCGGCACCTCCTCCTGAAGGAAATGGCCGGCCCGGGTCTCTGTTACCGGCGCATCCGGCAGGATCTCGCTGGTGCGCTTTAAAGCGCGGCCCAGAATCGGATCCTTTTTGCCCCAGACAATTTCCACCGGGCCTTTGAAATTTTGGGCAAAATCACGGCAGCGGGCCAATTCAGGAATTGACGGATGATCCTGATGACCGGGAACCATCCGGGCAAGCGCGAGCGGGGCCGTCCGGTCCTTTCTTTTTTTCAGCGGATATTGGTATGCTTTAGCGATTTTTCCCGAAATGCTATTCGGGTCGCCCTGAACCTTGTGGAGCATATTCTGAGGGAAACCCGCCCATTGGAATGCCAGATGGCTGACGATCGGCATATTGGCAAACCGGTGAAAGGCCGTGGGCTTAAACCCCGGCCGGGGCGGGGCGACCACGGTATTTAAAATCACCATCCCTTTGACCAGATGCGGGCGGTCCGCCAGCGCCCGAAGCCCGATAGGGCCGCCCCAGTCCTGGCCCACAAAAATCAAACCCTCCAGCGAAAGGGCATCAATGGCAGCTCCCAGCCATTCGGCATGGTTGGCCAGGGTGTGGGCTTTGCTCTCACGGGGCTTGCTGGAAAACCCCAGACCGATGAGATCCGGCGTGATGCAGCGGAAACACTTTATCCCCAATTGATTGATAATCTGCCGGTAGAGGAACCCCCAGGTCGGGTTGCCGTGGACCATCAAAACGGGAAATCCGCTGCCGATTTCCATTATATGAAGGCTTTGGGGGGCATCCACCGCCACGCTGTACCGCAAATGGTCCGCCGGCAGCATCTCTTCGATCCATTCCGGCATTTGGGGGGCTTCCCGTTTCTCCATGGGTTTTCTCCTGTTCGAATATCAGCGGTAGGCTTCCGGAATCTCTGCCACCGGAATCGGCTCCATCTTATGGCGGTTGGCCTGATGAAATTTTCGAAAGATGGATAGCACCTGATGCTGCCGCTCCGTTAACCGGCTTTCATCGCCGCCGCTTTCCTCAAACCGCATGGCCCATTCCAATTCATCATAGGTGGCCCCGATCTGGGCCTCGTCACTGCGGTTATCCGCCCACAGTCCGTCTGTTGGCGGCGCCTTAAGAATTCCGTCAATGATTCCAAGATCCCGGCCGATTTCGTATACCTCGGATTTCATCAAATCCGCGATCGGGCCGATATCCACGCCACCGTCGCCGTACTTGGTAAAAAATCCGACCCCGAAATCCTCGACCTTGTTGCCGGTGCCGGTCACCAGGAGGCGGTAATGCGTGGCATAGGCGTAAAGGGTCGCCATGCGAAGCCGGGAGCGCGTATTGGCCATGGTCAGGCCGTCCTGCAGGTCAGTGGGAAACGTATTTTCAATGGATTGAAACACGGGCGTCAGATCTACGGAAGCGCCCTGCACATCCGGAAAATTGGCCTTAAGCCATTTAAGATGAGCATCAGCAAGTTCCAATTGATCCGTCGACGTATAAATCGGCATGATCAGCCCGTAGACCGTTCTGCCGGTTTCGGCGCACAATGTGGAGGTAACGGCGGAATCGATGCCGCCGGAGAGCCCCACCACAAACCCGTTCATGCCCGCCTCATCACAATAGGTATTTAACCAGTTCACAATATAATCAATCACTTTTCCGGTCTGCATCCTTTGTCTCCCACTGCTTTTCCACTTTTTTCCGCTCAACCGATTCGAGCCATTCAGCCTGCTCCTGCTGATATTCCGCTTCCGTCTGCTGATACCGAAAATAATCGGTTTCTTCAGGCTTTGGCCGCGCGCTCTGGAGATTTTTAAAAAAAGCCTTCAGCCGATCGATCCATTTTTGTTTCCCATTGTTTTCAGTGTTTTCAGTCATACCCCAAACACATCCAATGAATTTAGAACGCCCAATCTAGGTAATAATAACACGTCTTCCCTTTTCGACAAAGTGATTCAAACATCTGTTTTAGACACTGCCAATTCATGGCATTATCAATTTTACAGGTTCTATCAGATTGTTAAAACAGAATTCGGAACAAAAAGCTTAATCCTATGACGCTGTTTCAGCCCGCGCCTTTCCTCCGGAATGCTCATACCCAAACCATAATCATCAGCCAGGATGATCCGATTATTCCCGTGGCCGATCTAAAGGACATAACCAAGCCCTTTTGTCTTTCCATTGAAAAACAGCCCTATGGGGGATATTGCGGATTTATAAAGGATATGGGCCTGAATAGCTGGGCCAACCAGCGGATAGGGGAGCTGTTTGGCGCCGGATAGCCGATCATTGGGCGAGTAAATGACCGGCCGTCAGTTGATAGACCGTATCTTTGATTTGAAGGACTTTTGTCCGGTTGTCCAATTCAGCGAACCGGCTGTGGAGGGTCTGATTGGCGATTTTATCCGCAAGCCTGACCTTGAACAATTCGGTAGCCCCTGTCTTGAAATCGATGATCGCCCTGTCCGCTTCCACGCGCAAAATCAGTTGATCTTTCCGGAAAATTTTTAAAACCAGATGGTTCACCACCCCCCGGGTGATCAGACCGAAATCCTCTGCCTGCCGGGAATTAAAAGGATTGGCGGTATCAGAGAGAAGGCCATGCTTAATGCTTTCAAAAACATCCCTGTCATCAGCCGCATAATTTTCGATTACCAGATGATCCGCGGTGCATTCGGTCACCGGGTTGAACTGAAAAATAAAAAACCGGCGCTTGTTAATCTTTAACTCATCGGCTGAAATAACCGACTGAAGCACCCCATCCTTGACATCGGTGATTTTTATCCCCGTGATGTAAAGCGGATATTTGGTTTCAGTCGAGGGCCGCCCATCCGGGGCCGGAGTCGACGCGTTGCCGGGATGAAACTGCACCGCCAGGGCCACGCATGCGGCCATGGCAGCCAGGATCAAAGCAAGCAAAATAGATTTCATGAGGGCTATTTATTGAACTCCTTAGAAGAAGTATTCCTCCCCGGGCCCTGCGCCCGGGGCCGAGCTAAAAATAACTTTAAAGGCACTGAGGCACGGTAAATTTGTTCTATCTATTTTTCAGGCGGGCACGGTGGCCCGCCCTACGAATGGGGAAAAACCCGATTCATCGTAGGGTCGGCCACCGTGCCGACCATAACTTCTTGATTTCATTTGCCTAATACCTAAGACCCAAAACCTAAAACCCGTCACCCCCCCCGTGCCCTGCGCCCGGGACCAGACCTATTCAAATATATCCGCAGTGCCGGAGCCATCCGCATCATCATTCAAAAAAACCGGCGGCATGCCTTCAATGGATTCAAGAATTCCGCCGAATGTCGGATCCGGCAGGAAACCCACCGGCTCATTGCCGGAAAACGACGGCAGCAGGCTTCTCAGGTCAAGGCCTGCAAAAAACGGCTGAAGGATAATTTCCGAGCTTATATCCACCCCCTCGTCCTCATCTTCGAAGTCAATGATCCGGCCGTTTTGGATGCTTGCTTTAACCTGATTGATCACCGCTTTGGCCTCGATGATTTCCTCGCGGGTCACATCACACAGACAGATCAAATCATGCTCTTGATTATCGGTCTCCATTTCCATCCATTCGATCGCATCCAGCAGGTCATCCGCCGCTTCAATGATATAGGTTCTTGCCGAATCAATACTGTTCTGCGACTCCAGGGTTAGAAATGACTGATTGGCACTCAGAAAAGCCTCGATGGTGGTCTCCTCATTGGCCAGGGACTCCACGTCCGTATACTCAAGCTCCAGATTGTAGGCCTTCAAAGTATAGTAAAACCCCAGATTCGCCTTCAAAATAGCTTTGCCGAACAGCACATCCCCGTAGTCGCTTTCCACCTCACTGCCTGAAACCGGCTCGGTCCATGTATAATCAAAAGAGGTGGTAATATCATCCAGGAGCGAAAGCGCGGTCTCCGCCTCGGAAACCACCACATCTTCATAAAAATCGAGAAACTCGCGAACATTCGGTGTGGTATCGGGAAGCCGATCCGGCAGGGTGATCTCCAGATTCTCCCATGCGCCCGTTCTCGTAGTGCCGCCCAGGGCTTCGACCACATCCCCCAAATCCTTTAATTCCCCCGCATTGTCATCCGTCTCAAGATCAAAACCCAGGGCTGCCACACCGCTTATTGCGCGGAGAAATTTGGTACGATCGTCCGGATCCCTGATATCGGCCAGCTTAAAATAGGCTTTGGCCTTAAGCACCCCCTGGCTCGTTTGCGTATCCAGGGCGCCAAACCCTTCGGCGACCAGTTCATTGGATGTTTGTTCATTGGCCTCATCTGCTTCACCGCCAGAGAGATAGCTTCTTTCTTTTTCGGTCAGATTGCTTGTGATCCGGCCGTTTTCATCCTCATCATCATCGTCGTCATCATCGCAGCCGGGGATAAATGCAAAACACATCAAAATAATGCCCATACATACCAGCAGCCTGAAAAACCACCCCTTTTTTGATTTAACCGTACCCATAATTGCCTCCTTCCTATGGTTTGCAGTTTTAATCTCAATGTCGTTAACTTTAGATCGAAAATGGATTCGGTTGTCATATCGAGCGACGGCAGCGAGAAATCTTACGATTGCATAATTTGTTAAGACTTCTCGGCTCTCTCGTTCTTTAAACGACAGGAAAGGAATGCTAAAGTTATTGACATTGGTTTTCATCTGTCAATTCGGGTTGCCTGGCGCAAGAGTTGGAGATAGTGGATATCGTGACGGTGTTGCTGTAATTTACATTACTGAGAAAAATTCGGTTGTCAAGCATTTTCAGAGGTTGAAAAAAACGCAGTCAGAGGCGCTGAAATAAAAAAAACCCGGCTCCGGGCGAGGGCTGTCCATCCAGCCCCGCCCGGTCCGGGCGTTATCATCCAATAGACTTACATATTGAGTTTAAATATCAAAATAGAGGTAGAATTCATGCGGATGGGGCCGGAGCCTTACCGCATCCGCCTCTTTTTCCGACTTGTATTCAATCCAGCGCTCGATCACATCCGGCGTGAACACATCGCCCTTCAAAAGAAACTCATGGTCCTCATCCAGGGCAATCAGCGCTTCATCCAGGGAACCCGGGGTGGAATCGATCTCCGCCAGTTCCTCAGGCGGCAGGTCATAGATGTTCTTGTCCAGGGGATCTCCCGGATCGATCTTGTTTTCAATCCCGTCGATCACTGCCATCAACAAGGCAGAAAATGCGAGGTACCCGTTGCAGGACGGATCCGGCGTCCGGAACTCAATCCGCTTGGCCTTGGGCGATGCGGAATACATGGGAATCCGCAGCGCAGCACTCCGGTTTCTGCTGGAATAGGCCAGATTCACCGGCGCCTCAAACCCGGGCACCAGCCGCTTGTAGGAATTGGTGGTGGGGTTGGCGAATGCGCACAGCGCCTTGCAATGCTTTAAAATCCCGCCCATGGCATACAGGGCCTCCTGGGAGAGGCCGGCATATTTATCGCCGGCAAAAAGCGGCTCACCGTCCCGCCAGAGGCTGATATGGGTATGCATGCCGGTGCCGTTATCTTCAAATAAGGGCTTTGGCATGAATGTGACCGTCCGGTTGTGCTTGCGCGCCACGTTTTTCAGCACATACTTGAACCACACCAGCTGATCGCCCATTTCCAGCAAGGGTTTGAACCGCATATCAATCTCCGCCTGCCCGGAGGTTGCCACCTCATGATGCTGGCACTCCACATCAATACCCAGATCTTGCAGCGTCAGCATCATTTCGGTTCGCATGTCCTGGAACTTGTCCATGGGCGGCACCGGAAAATAGCCCTCTTTATGGCGCGGCTTATAGCCAAGATTCGGGAATTCATCCCGGCCGCTGTTCCAGATGCCCTCTTCCGAATCCACCATATAAAAGGAATGGTTCCGGGCGGATTCAAACCGTACATCGTCAAAGATAAAAAATTCCGCTTCCGGGCCGATAAAAGCCGTATCCCCGATGCCGGACTGCTTGAGATAGGCATCCGCCTTCTGGGCGATATGCCGGGGGTCGCGGGAGTAGGGTTCCAGGGTCACCGGATCCACGATATTTCCGATCAGCACCATGGTGGGCTCCTCAAAAAACGGATCCATTTTCATGGTGCCGGCATCCGGCACCACCAGCATATCGCTGGCATTGATCGGCTGCCACCCGCGGATACTTGACCCGTCAAAGCCGAATCCGTCTTCAAAGCTTGATTCCTCAAATTCTGTGGACGGAACGGTAAAATGCTGCCACACGCCCGGGAAATCCATGAACCGGATATCCACCACCCGGATGTTTTTGTCCTTTATGAGCTTCACAACGTCACTTGGGGTTGTCATGGTCATACCTCCTCTACTTGTTGGTTTATTGTTTAGCTAAAACCCTGATTGCTTAACATATTTTCTAGTCTCCAGTTTCTAGATCGCATCATCCCCGGTCTCACCGGTCCGCACCCGAATGGCCTGCTCCGCCGGCAGGACAAAAATCTTGCCGTCGCCGATCTTACCGGTATTGGCCGCATTGCGGATGGCATCCACCACCTGGTCCACCCGGTCGTTGCCCACCACCATTTCCAGCTTGATCTTTGGGATAAAATCCACCAGATACTCGGCACCCCGATAAATCTCCTTGTGCCCCTTCTGCCGGCCATAGCCCTTGACCTCGGTGATGGTCATCCCCTGGAGACCCAGCTCGTTCAAGGCCTCCCGCACATCGTCCAGCTTGAACGGTTTGATTATGGCTTCGATCTTTTTCATCCTAAACCTCCTCCTTTATTAAAACGCTTGGCCTTCTGAATTAAAGGGTTTTTTATCCCGGGCTGTCTACCCGGTTAGCCTACATCTCAAAGGCCCGCTCCCCGTGAAATGAGCTGTCAAGGCCGGCAATTTCACTTTCCTGATCCACCCGGATGCCGCCGGTTAAAAGCTTGGTCACCAGCACGACCACCCATGTACCCACGGCCACAAAAATGATGGTCGCCACAATAGAGACGGCCTGGATGACCACCTGCATGGGATTGCCGTAAATCAGGCCGGCAGCCCCTTCGGTAATGGCCGGATTGGCGAAAATGCCGGTGGCCAGTGCCCCCCATATCCCGCAGATGCCGTGCACGCCGAATGCGTCCAGGGTATCATCATAGCCGAACCTGTGTTTTAACTTGGAGACACTGAAAAAGCCGATCACGCCGGCTACCAGCCCGATTACCAGGGCGGCCGGCAGATTCACAAACCCGGCCGCCGGGGTAATGGCCACAAGCCCGGCCACAATGCCCGAAGCAAGGCCCAGCACTGTAGGCTTATTGGTGCCGACCCATTCCGCAAACATCCAGGCCAGGGCCCCCATGGCCGCGGAGGTGTTGGTGACCATAAAGGCGGAGGCCGCGACCCCGTCTGCAGCCAGCTGGCTGCCCGCGTTAAAGCCGAACCATCCGAACCACAGCATGGCCGCGCCGAGTGATGTAAGCGTCACACTCGAAGGAAACATGGCCTCTTTGCCATAACCTAAGCGGCGGCCCAGCATGATGGCCAGAACCAGTCCGGCAACACCCGCATTGATATGCACCACATTACCGCCGGCAAAATCGAGGGCGCCGATGGCACCCATCCAGCCGCCGCCCCACACCCAGTGCGCCATGGGGCAGTAGATCACGGTCACCCACAGAATCGTAAAAATGATCCAGGCGGAAAACTTCATCCGGTCCACCACTGCGCCCAGGACCAGCGCCACAGTGATGCCGGCAAAGGTTAACTGAAACAGCACGAATACCAGAGTCGGAATCGTGCCGCTCACATGATTGATATCAATGCCGTTTAAAAACAGATATGAGAGCCCGCCGATAATGCCGGCCACATCCGGGCCAAAGGCCAGGGAGTAGCCCCATGCCACCCAGATGACACTGGCCAGGCAATAGGCCACAAGGGTCATGGCAATCGTGTTCAAAAGATTTTTGTATCTGGACATCCCCCCGTAGAAAAGCGCCAGACCCGCCGGTGTCATCATCATCACCAGGGCGGTGGCCACGATAATCCAGGCCGTATCCCCGGTGTCGATGCCCTGGGCGGCGAATGCGCTGGATACCGGCAACAGGAATATGAATGAAAGCCATAGGGCGATTTTAAATTTCATAGCTAACCTCTCCTTCTTTTTTTTTAAGTTCATTTTGTCGGATTACGGTGAATCCGCCAGTACATTGCCCGTATGCATTACCGTCCCATGGGAATTCTCCGGCAACACATCCCGGATTGCTGATCGCACCATCTCGAGCCGCTGCGGTGAACGCACCTTTTCATCGTGCTCGTCTCTTATGTAAAAGACATCCACCACCTGGTCGAGCTTAGTGGCGATCTTGGCCACCCGGATATTTAAACTGCAGCTGCTGATAGCATTGGTGACGCGATAGAGCAGGCCCTTAAAGTCATAAGTAAACACTTCGATAATGGTAAAAAAACTCGAGCTCTCATTATCCACCACCACGCGATTGGGCTGGGTGAAAATATGCGGCTCAGCCGACGAAAAATCATACTGTTTTCGGGCCATGGCCGCGGAAAGATCCAGATCCCCGGTCAATACCCGCTGCAGCGTATCCTCAGCCTTCTCCCAGCGCTCATCTTCAAAAATCTGATCCGGCGGCGGGGACACCCGGAAAATGTCTAAGGCAATCCCGTTTCGCCAGGTATGGATCTGAGCATTGAATATATTGATATTGTTCAGGGTCAACACCCCGGCGATCTTTGAAAAAAGCCCGGGCCGGTCGTTTGCGCAGATGGTGACCGTTCGGGTGTTGGTGCCCGTGTCGCGGATGACATCCCAGACGAATGCCGCATTCCCCAGCTGATGATACAGACTCAAGTGCTTCATCATATCCTGGGTATCAACGGAAAGCACATAGCGGGGCGACATCAGCTCAAACACCCCTGAAAGATCCAGGCCGGAAAATGCCTTATCCTGAAGCCCCGCCACAAACGCCCGCTTCTTGTCGATTTCTTTAACCGCCGAGCGGGTGGCCAGTTCGCCCTTTTCCAATATGCCGTAGACTTTCAGGAAAAAATCCCGGATCAGGGCCGCCCGCCACTCATTCCAGGCCTTGGGCCCTGTGGCCACGGAATCCGCCACGGTCAGCAGAAAAAGCATCTTCAACCGGGCCAGATCCCGAACCTTGCGGGCGAAATTAATGGCGGTCTCCTCATCATTGATATCGCGGCGGGTCGCGGTTCTGGCCAGGGCCAGATGATTTTCCACCAGGAACCTGACGGTCTCGATCTCCCGTCCGGCATGCCCGAACCGCTCCAGAATGCCTTCGGCGATGGCCGCACCCCGGCTGGAATGGTCATCTAAGGAGCGTCCTTTGCCGATATCATGCAAAAGGGCCGCCCAGAGCAGAGTCTTCTTTCGTTTAAGCCCCCGGTAAAGCCGGCCGCAAATGTTATCCAGACACGGATCGCCGGTATCGCCGAAGGTTTTCATGACAAATACGGTCCGCAGAATGTGTCGGTCCACCGGGTACAGATGATAAATATCGTATTCGATCCGGTCGGAAATCCGCTGAAATTCAGGGATCAAGGCGGCCAAAAAACCGGTATTCTGCATCTGCTCAAGCACATTAAACGTGGGCGCCGGCGCAAGCAAAATATTCTCAAAGGACCGGCGAACCCCGGGGGCTGTGCGAAAACGGTCATCCACCAGATACCGGAATTCCCGGACCAGCCGGAAAGCCTCCCGGCTCAGGGGGACTTTTAGCCGGGCGCTGGCCTCAAAGATCCGGATCAGCATCTCCGGGCTTGAGACAATATATTCCGGGGAATCAAAGCTCAGCCGGTCCTTGTACAGATGCAGCCCCTCCCACTGCGCCAGCTTGTGCTCGCCCGGTTTTTTCCGGCCGGTCTGCTCAAAGCCGGACTCATAGAGAATCAGCAAAAGCTGCTGTTTGATAAAGGTCATGTGGGCGTGCAGGGTGCTCAGAAAACGCTCCACCGCTGACTGCCCCTCTGCTTCCGCAAACCCCATGGCCTCGGCCACGCCGGACTGATAGGCAAAGTAGAGCTGGTCCAATTTGCGGCCGGCCAGCGCATGCAGGTGGTTTCGCACCGTCCAGATAAAGGCGAGCGCATCCATCAGCTCATTGTATTCATAGTGGGAGAGAACCCCCATGTATTCCATATCCCGGGTTTCTTTCAGCCCGTATTTAATAGCGGCAAGCCACCGCAGGGTATGATAATCCCGAAGGCCGCCGTTGCCCTCTTTCAGGTTGGGCTCCAGAAGATAGCTGGAATCACCGAAATCCTCATGCCGCTGGCGGTTTCTCTCCACCAGCCATTTCATGATTTTTCGCGGTGAGCGCGTCAGCAGCCGCCGGCGCAGGACCTCCATCAGCTCCGCGTACACCGAAGAGATCCCGCAGACAAACCGGGCATCCAAAAGCGCGGTCAGCACCTCGTGATCATCCCGGGCCAGGCGGACACAAGCGCTGATGGACTGGATGGTATAGCCCACCTCCAGCTTGATATCCCACAGCGGATAGACGATTTCCCGGATGAGCTGCTCGGATTCGTCCGGAACGGATTTTCGGAACAGAAACAGCAGATCCACATCCGAATGATAGCACTGCTCCGCCCGGCCGTAGCCGCCCAATGCGACAATCGCATAGGGATTGGCGGCAATATGCATTTTCGGTCCGATTGCGCTCGCCGCAAAGCTGTTCCGCAGATACTCATCAATCAGCCGCGCATGATCTTTGAGCAGTTCCGGGGTATTTCGCCGCGACACCGATTCAAACAGCCATTTGCGCTGTTTGTCCAGCTGCTGCGCCAGGGTGATATGGTTATGTGCTTCTGTTTTGACCGTCATCTCTCCTCCGTTGCCCATAGCATTGCAACCGGTATGCCAACCCGGTATATAAAAAAAATTAATAATTAAATCAATGTTTTATAAAAATTCAAAATATTTAAACCAAAAGCCGATATTACAATTTTGTAATACACAAAAACAAAAATGTAAAATACATAAAGACAAACCTCTATTTTTTGTTCGGATTTTCTGCCTGGATCAGCTGATCAGGATGGGGGACAGAGGCTGCCCCTCCACCGGGTTTTCAAAAACGTTTAGAAATTCAATTTGGAAATGTTCTCCCGGCAGGCGGCGGCAAAATCCTCGGGGTAATGGCCGTTGATCCAGCGAAGCTGGGCCTCGCTGAACGCGCCCGGGGACTCCGGAAGCCTGGGCAGAAATGCATAAATCAGCCGCTGGTGGTTGTCTGATGGGTCATCCATGGCTTTTGAATACTCGATGGTCGTGATCATCCGGGCACCCATGGCCTCTAAAACCTGAACGGCAAGCAGCATGCCGTGATCAAGCGATTTCCGCACCGTCTGATCCGCCTCAATGATGTTGCCCACCGGCCCAAGCGTCATGAGCTGGATCTCCCACTGGGAGGTCTGCGCTTTGGGAACAAAAAGAAGAATGTTTTCATCCGAATAGATGATCAGGCTATTCGCCCCTTGCCCGCCATCCATCCGTTCATTATTATTGATCGCCTGGATATAGGCGTCAAAAAACCGGGTGCCGGTCTGCCGGCGATAGGCTTCAATAAAATCTGCGATCAAATCGCCGCAGGCATAGGGCGTTAGATGCGAATCCCCGGCGCCGTGGATTTCAAACTCCTGCGGCACCATGGCATACTGCTGATGGATCTGCTGGTGGGAGGCATGAAGCCGGTAGCCGCTGGGCGCATAATCAAACCCGAAATTCCATCCCCATAGGGTCCGGCTGGCAGAGAGGCGCCCCTGCTTTTCCGGAATGGACAGGGCGTTGACGATATCCCGGCGCAGACTTTCCAGTTCCTGGGCCGACAGGGTCCGGCGCCCGCATTCGACGGATACGCCCAGCTCCCCGGCCAGCCGCACGTAGGTGCGCTGGTAATAGAGATGGCGCATGGCCCGCATGTCTCTCTCGCCCAGATCCGAAAGCCGGTAGCGGACCGCATCATGGGCGTTGTTTGCCGCATAGTGGCCGCCGGGAATATAGCTGTTCTGCCGCAGATACTCAAACACATGCTGGCCCGAGCCCATATCCGGAAATTCACCGACAATTTCGCTGTCGCCCTGCACCCCGGGGCGAAGCACCATGACCTCTTTATAATCATCCGGGAGATAGGGGTTATTGGCGGTCATCTCAAAAAGGAGCGGAAAGTAAATCACCGGCCGGGTGCGCCCGGCTTGATCGGCCTGATACCGAAGGCCTACCGGCCGGCCGGTCTTTTTGTCATGGATGAAATGGCAGGAAAGCTCGGCCAGGGTGACCAGATCCGCCGGGTCGGTTGACGTTTCGGCAATGGCAAGCTTCACCGAATCCGGAAGATCGCAGAAAAGATCGGAGATGGCGCTGGCGGCCACCACCTTTTGATCCGCCCAGTCCTGCAATGTCTCTGTAAAAGAAGTCCGCGGCGCGCTGGGCAGACAAATGCCTGACGGATTCGCGGCATTCTGATCCGCCCAGCGCTTTAGAATATAAGTCACCCCTTTAAACGGAAAGGGGTTCGGCACCTCAAAGACCGGATCGGCATTGGGCACCTCGACCTGCCCGGGCGGAAAATTGACCCGGTTGTCGCAGGCCTCGCCGTTTCTAAACCAGCCAAGCGGCCGGATAAAATTGTTCTCCCGCAGGTTTTCCACCCGATAGGCGGGCTTGTGCAGGCCGTAGACGAATTCGCCGGAGGGATTGACGCAGGTTCTTAAATTCATTTTACAGCCCCACCTGGAAAATCGGCAGAAACGGGATCGGGCTGTCCTTGGCCACATTCAGAAGCCCCACCTGAAGCCCCTTCATCTCCTCGGCGTAATTGACAATACCCAGCTGCACGCCGGACATGATTTTGGCAAAATTGTAAATGGAGAACTGAAATCCCCGCATGGACTGGTTCACATTGTTTGCGCCGATGGCCGAGATCTGAAGCCCGCGGACGGTTTCCGCCTGATTAAAGGTGGGCAGCCCCGCCCCGATCTGGGCGCCGGCCACGTCATCTGAAAAATTGCCGGCAATGCCGGCATGAAGCTGGATGCCCCGGACCACGGGACTGTGATTGAACAGCACGGAGAACTGCATGCCGTTTGTCCCCTCTTCGGCCACGCTGAACACCCCGGCCTGAAACCCGTTTACCCGGCGGGTGGAGTTGATGCCCCCGATACCGATACCCCCCAGGTCGCCGGGGCCGTTAATCAGCCCCGCCTGGAAACCGCGGACTTTTTTCTCCGTGGTATTGGCCACTCCCAAATCCAGCCCCCACACATTCTGATTTTTGCCGTACAAAAAATTCATCCGCAGCCCGTAAACATTCCAGTCATCCGGCACCAGCTGCGCCGGATGCCACAAGGCCACCTGAAGCGGACTCCAGTTGGCAGCCGCCGCTGATGGTGCAAACAACAGACCCGCCAACAACATGCCGATCAAGAATATTTTTTTCATCTCCTGTCTCCACTCATCGATATGTGCCAAAATGCCGCTGCAACGGCATTTTGGCAGAAAGTCCCTCAAAAAGATGCTCAAACTCCGTCCATACTGTCATTTCGAACGGGAGCGAGAAATCCTTACAATAAGATTATTCCTTGTCACTGTCGCTCCACGAATGCCAATATACGAGTCTGTCAATCTTTATAGCAGAAACAAGTTATTGGTAAAACCCCATAATGTTTGAGGCAATTAAAAGCATTGAACCGCTTGAATATTATGTGGTAAAAGTTATTTTTTATTTTTAATATTCTGAAAAAATTGAAAAAGGAGCGCAACCCATGACTGACACGGAGATTTCCGAACTGGATGCATTCTTAAACCAGTGGACCGATTCGCCCAATCAGGCAAAAAACGCATTTTTGGAGTTACTGGCCCATTTGAAAAAAAAAGATCCGATCAATCTTGAGTTCATTCCCCGGGAAGGTTTGACCTACTCCCTGCGGGCCAGTCACCCCAACCAAACCGCCCGGCTGCTCTTCGGCATGGTCGATGTGATCGAGGATGACCCGCGCTGGCTGTCTGTCTGTTTTTTCGGTGAAATGATCAATGACCCGGAAGAAAAAGGCGATATGGTGCCCGAAGGGCTGCTCGGCGAGGATGCCCACTGTTTTGACATTTATGAATATGAGGCATCAGAAGTCGCCTATGCCGCCAAGCGCCTGGATGAAGCGTATGAAATGGCGGCCAAAGGCTAAGCCGGCCCTATATTGCTAAATGACATTCACTTAAGACCGCAAAAGGGTTCGATTGTCATTTATCGAGCGGCAGCGAGAAATCTTACGCTTAAGATTCCTCGTCGCTGTCGCTCCTCGGAATGACATCAGCGGAAAATTCAACCTAAATTTAGATTTAAGTTAATGACATGGGTTAATTACTCATTATGTATAGATTAAAATTTATCTTCGTTACCGTTGTCATTCTGGTGCTGGCCGCCTGCGCCTCGGTGCCGATTACCGAAAGGCGGCAGCTGACCCTGGTGCCGTCCGCGTCCATGCTCTCCATGAGTTTCCAGCAGTATGATCAGTTCCTCAAGGAAAACAAGTTAAGCGATGACCCGGAAAAAACCCGAATGGTCAAACGCGTGGGCCGGCGCATTCAAGAGGCGGTGGCGCAGTACTTTGCCGAGCAGGGCCAGGCCGATCGGCTGGCCAACTATGACTGGGAGTTCAACCTTGTGGAAAACGATCAGGTCAATGCCTGGGCCATGCCCGGGGGCAAGGTGGTCGTTTATGAAGGCCTTCTGCCGGTGGCCCAGAATGAAACCGGGCTGGCGGTGGTCATGGGCCATGAAATCGCCCATGCCGTGGCAAGACATGGCAATGAACGCATGAGCCAGGCCATGCTGGCCCAGTTCGGAACGGTTGCCCTGGCCCAGGCCATGAAGGATAAGCCTGCCCAGACTCAACAGCTCTGGATGATGGCCTTCGGCCTGGGCGCCCAGGTGGGCGTCATCCTGCCATACAGCCGCCTGCATGAATCCGAGGCGGATCATTTGGGGCTTATTTTCATGGCCATGGCCGGCTATGACCCGCGGGAGGCCGCGGATTTCTGGCAGCGCATGGCGGCAAAGAAGGGCGGCAAATCCCCTCCGGAATTTTTAAGCACCCATCCGGCGGACAAAAAACGGATCGAGCAGATCAAAAAATTGATGCCCGAAGCCATGGCCTATTATCAAAGCAGTTAATACTTTCCTTAGGTTCCGCCCAGCAGTCGTCGTTCCAATAGGGACTGCATATCCCGTCGGCCGTCGGCAATCAGCATGACATAGACGGTCTGATCAATAATGCGATAAATAATTCGATAGGGCTTGAAAAAAATCTCCCGATACGCCCGAATTCCCAAAGCCGTCAATTCCTGGGGGGAGAGGCCCCGCTCGGGAAGGTCAGACAGGCTGGAAAAGGCCTTTTCAATCTGGGTTAAGACATAATCCGCTTTCTGTAGACTGTCATACAAAACAATATAATTATAAAGGTCTTCAAGATCCCGGGCCGCATCATCTGTCAACAGGATCGTAAAAGGCATTACTGATCCTTTGGCTGCTCGCGCAAGCGCTTAACCACATCATCAGCGGGTTGAACCTTTCCGGCTTCAATCTGATCCATGCCCAAGGCCAGCATTTTCAACAACGCCATTGTCTGCCGGGTTTGCTCATAGCTTTCAATGTCCTGAAGCACCACTTTGGCTTCCCCATTCTGGGTGATGATTAGGGGTTCCCGGTGTTCGCCCATTTTTTTTATAATTTCCGCCGCATGGGCTTTCAGGTAGCTAATTGGTTTAATCTGGTCTGCGACTTTCATGGAAATACCCCCCATTAATAAATATGACCTAAATTTAGGTATGACTAAATATAGTCCAAAAACAGGTCTTTTGTCAATGCTGGCGGAAATAAAACAGGGCTAATTTGTTCTGTATCCAAATCGAAATCGCTATCGCTATCGGGATCGAAATCGAAAAAATATGACCCTTGGACGCGAAAAACTGGACGTCTATCGCCTTTCAATAGGCTACGTTGCATGGGTTTACGAGAAGGCCGACAGCCTGAACGGAGTTTATCGGCCCGCCCGGGATCAATGGCTTCGGGCCAGCCAGTCGATACCGCTCAATATCGCCGAAGGTAATGGCAAGACCGCGGAAGCCGACCGAAGGCGTTATTTCGAAATCGCTCGTGGCTCCGCGCTTGAGTGCGCGGCGATTCAAGATGTGCTGGTTGTCGGCAAGGCGCTGGACAAGATGGAAAGCCGGAACCGCAAGGATGAACCCGACCGTATGGCCGCGATGCTCAGCCGTCTCGGCGGAAGAGGATACCAAGTTCGAGAGGATCAGGAAGTCTACAGCATCGATTTCGATCCCGATAGCGATTTCGATCCCGATTTCGATCCCGCTAGCGAAGAAAACGAATCCCAACCTTAGCGTTAACAGGACCGGGGGTATGGATTTTGCGGTTAGAACAAATTAGCCGTGGAAATAAAAAAGACGCCTTGACACCCACAAAATGAAACACTATATTCCGATTTAACGATATAATGACAAGGAATTGCGCAGTGAAGCAGTTTATTAAAATCATGAAGGCGTTATCCGACCCCAGCCGGGTCAAGATCCTGAAGATGCTTCAGCGCCGGATGATGTGTGTGTGCGAAATCCAGGAAGCCCTGGGCATTGCCCAGTCAACCGCCAGTAAACATCTAAAAATATTGGAAGACGCAGGACTTGCGACATTTCAGAAGGACGGCCTGTGGGTCAATTACCGGCTGGCGGACGGAGGGGACAGCACTTATGCCCGAACGATTCTCGCCCACTTGAATGAGTGGCTGGAAGATGATCCGCATGTTTCTGAGATTACGCAGCGGCTGCCGGAAGTCCGGCGGGATACCATCTGCCGCAAATAATTTTTTGCCCATTATATTTTTGTACCGAAATGTTGCTAATTACTCATATACAAGAGGAACCCCTATGACTGACAAAAGAAAATTCCTGTATTTGATTCTGTTTTTCCTGTTTGCCTATTTTGTCCCCTTTTCCCATCCCCGGGTCAAAATGGCCATCCTGGAAGCATTTTTGATGCTCCGGGAATACGCCCAGCAGCACGTGATACTGTGTCTGGTGCCGGCGTTTTTCATCGCCGGCGGCGTTGCCGTCTTTATTTCCCAGGCCGCGGTGGTCAAGTATTTCGGGGCGGAGGCCAAAAAAATCCTGTCCTACGGCGTGGCCTCGGTATCGGGAACCATCCTGGCGGTCTGCTCGTGCACGGTGCTGCCGCTTTTTGCCAGCATCTACCAGCGCGGCGCCGGCATCGGACCGGCCATTGCCTTTCTGTATTCCGGCCCGGCCATCAACGTGCTGGCCATTATCTTAACCGCCCGGGTGCTGGGATTGGAAATGGGCCTGGCCCGGGCCATCGGGGCCATTATTTTCGCCATTGTCATCGGCCTTTCCATGGCCGGCATATACCGAAAGGAAGAGCGGCAGCGGCAGACCGGCGCCATGCAGATGCCGGAAGAAGAAATGCCGCGCCGGCTGTGGCAGGATCTGATCTTTTTCGGCCTGATGGTGATCTTCCTGGTATTTGCCAACTGGGGCAAGCCGGCATCGGAGGAGGGCTTCTGGGCAACGATTTATGCCATCCGCTGGTATATCGCCGGCATCTCGCTGGTGCTGCTGGCGCCGGTGCTGTGGCGCTGGTTCCAAAAAGACGAGCTCAAAGAATGGGTCGGCGAAACCTATAACTACACCCTGATGATCATGCCCCTTTTGTTTGCCGGGGTGATGTTTGCCGGGTTTTTCCTGGGCCGGCCCACCCATGATGCCATTATCCCGTCCAAATACGTGGAAGCCATCGTGGGCAACAGCCCGGCACAGTTTTTCGCCCTCACCGGCATGGGTCAGGGGGCGGCACACGACCTGATTTCGGTGATCTGGCCGGTGTGGACCTGCTTTTTCGCCTCTATCTCCGCGGCCTTCATGTACTTTGCCACCCTGACCGAGGTGCCGATTCTGCAAAGCCTGATGGGCTCCGGAATGGGCAAGGGCCCGGCGCTGGCCCTGCTTTTGGCGGGTCCTGCGGTGTCGCTGCCCAACATGCTGGTCATCCGCGGTATCCTGGGCACGAAAAAAACCGCGACCTACATCGCCATCGTGATCGCGTTTTCCACGGTGTGCGGGCTGATTTACGGGTGGCTGTTTGTATGATTTCGATGTTTTAACTTAAAAATTTTCCGCTGCTGTCATTCCGAGAAGCGATAGCGACGAGGAATCTTGCTTATTAAAAGATTTCTCGCTGCCGCTCGAAATGACAGTTGAGTTTGCATGGAGCTTAAGATAATAGCATTGGGTGCAATTTCATTTTACTGATTTAAGGCAGGGAGGCAGTATGGCGGAAGCAGCGGAGAAAAGCTGGAAAAAGCCATTGTTAATAATCGGCATTATGATTATTGTCTTTACCGGACTGTCGCTGATAACCGGCCTGTGGGTGTTTACGGCCATTCCCCTGGGCTTTTTGTTCGGGTTTTTCCTGGAAAAGGCGGATCTGTGCGGGGCATCGGCGTTCAGCGAGGTGCTGCTCATGAAGGACTGGACAAAAATCGCCGGGCTCTGGGTGATTATCGCTGTGAGCATGATCGGTTTTGCCCTGATTTCGGCACTGGGCTGGGTGAGCTTAAACCCCAAGCCGTTTATCTGGGCCAATTATCTTGTCGGCGGGGTGCTTTTCGGCATCGGCATCGTGCTGGCCGGGGGATGCGTCAGCGGCTGCCTGTTTAAATCCGGCCAGGGCAACATCAATTCCATGGCCGGCTTAATCGGTATTCCGCTGGGCGTGGCGGCTGTGGAATACGGCCCGCTGCATGGGTTCACCGTATATTTGAAGTCATTTATCGTCAAGGCGGCAGACGGCGGACCGGTGACGCTGTCATCGGTCACCGGCCTGTCTTATGGGGTGCTGGCTGTCATTATCGGCGCCATTACCCTGGCGGCTGCCTGGCGGATCAAGCAAAACCAAAAGAAAAAACAGACAGCTGTGATCAAGCAGGATATGCCCCTGATGCAGCGTCTGGTGCTTCGGCCCTGGCGGCCCTGGCAGGCAGGCATTGCCATTGGTCTTTTGGCGATATTCGCTTACATGTCATCGGCATCCAGCGGCCGCAACTATCCGTTGGGCGTGACTCATGGGGTAATGCATGCGCAACTGCTGTTTACGGATGCACCATTAAAGCATGTACATGGGCCGCCTGCCGCGCCTTCGCTGCCGAAAGCGGCGGCATCTGAGGGTTCGAAAACGCCTGCGCCCGCCAAAAAAGTGTCCTGGTGGCTGCTTTTCGAAATTGTGGCCCTGGTTGCCGGCGCGGCCTTCAGCGCCCGGCTGTCCGGAAAAACGCAGTTTCTGCCCCGGCCGCCCGACCAGACGGTGATCGCCTTTATCGGCGGCATTCTGTTGGGCACCGGTGCCGCCATTGCCGGCGGCTGCGTGGTGGGCAACATCATGAGCGGATTTGCGCTGATGAGCCTCGGCAACGTCTTATTCGGGATCACCGTGGTGCTGGCCAACTGGGCGACCACCTATTTTTACCTCATGGGCGGCGGCATCATGGATAAATAAAAACAATAAAAGGAGGAACTCTCATGGACATTAAAATTCTGGGCCCTGGCTGCCCGAAATGCCAGCAAACCGAAAAAATCGTCAAGGAAGTCATTTCCGAATCCGGTGCGGCAGCAGATGTGACAAAAGTCACCGACACCATGGAAATCGCGGGCTACGGTGTTTTCGGTACCCCGGCCGTGGTTGTTGACGGCGAGGTCAAATCCGTGGGCAAGGTGCCCAAAAAAGAAGACGTCAAAAAATGGCTGGGATAAAGGAGTCAAAAATGAAACTACAGCGTTTTGCCACAGGAGTTGTCGTCGCCATTGCTCTGGCGGTTTTTGCGATGCTCGGCGGATGGCCGGCAGCATCCGGGCCGTCCGCCGGACAGGCGATCGCGGCGCAAACCGATGAGCAGCCCAGATTCATCGCCTACTACTTCTATACCAGCCAGCGCTGCGGCGCCTGCTATCGGCTTGAACAGTGGACGGAAACCGCAGTAAAAAATCATTTCCAGCAGGAAATTGAAAAGGGCCGGCTCGACTGGCGGACCGTCAGCGTGGACCAGCCGGAAAACAGGCATTTTATCAAGGATTTCAGTCTCTACACCAAATCCGTGGTCATTGTGGAGCAAAACAACGGGGAAACGCTCCGTTGGAAAAACCTGGAAAAAGTCTGGCGGCTTCTGCGAAATCAGGAAAAATACGCCGATTACGTAAGCAATGAAATCCAGGCATTCATGGAGAAAAGTTAATGGAGTTGACCGCTCTTCCCATGATATCGGCGCTGTGGTTCGGTATTCTGACCTCGATTTCGCCGTGCCCGCTGGCCACCAACATTGCCGCCACCACGTTTGTCGGCAAGCAGATCAAAAGCCGGTACGGGACCCTGGTCGCCGGTGCGGCCTACACCGGCGGCCGGGCCCTGGCGTATATACTGATTTGCTTTATCATCGTGGCCGGGCTGTTTTCCATCCCCGGGGTGTCCATGTTTTTGCAGCAATACATGAACAAGCTGCTCGGGCCGGTCTTAATTGTCGTGGGCCTGCTCATTGCCGATATCATTCCCCTGCGCCTGCCGGCCTGGGGGGGCGGAAATTCAGCTTTTATCCGCCGGTTAAGCAACGGCGGCGCCATCGGGGCCATCTTTCTGGGCTTTATGTTCGCCCTGGCATTCTGTCCGGTATCGGCGGCCCTGTTTTTCGGCAGTGTGATTCCCCTGGCCTTAAAGTTTGAATCCAGCCTCTGGCTGCCCCTGTGGTACGGCATCGGCACGGCGCTTCCCGTCATCGGCTTTGCCCTGCTGCTGGCCTACGGCACCCGGGCCGCCGCCGGTTTCGTCCGGGGGCTTACGGCCATGGAGCGTTACCTGCGCCGCATTACAGCCGCTGTATTTATCGGCATCGGCATCTATTTTACCGTGACCTATACATTCGGCGGTGCACTATAAAGGAGTTTTTGCAAATGCTGCTCAAATCCTATCAAAAACAAATCTTCCGGCCGGAATGCAACCCCAGCTTCCAATCGGTGCACTGCATCGCCCGGCTGGATGAAGACATCTCGGCCGCCCTGCCCTACTTGAACGCGGAGCTGGGCGGCACCCAGTATTTCAGGGATCCGCCGGCGGTGATGCTCCACGTGCACGGCAAGATCATCAAGGTGGGGGCGACCGAAATCGCCATCAACGCCCTTAAGGATGAGGCAGAGGCGGACAAGATCCTGGAGTGGCTGAAAAACGAGGTAAACCGGGTCTGGGCGGAAAAAGATACCATCACCCCCAGCGAGGAAAGCCGAAAAAAACCGCAGGTGTTTGAGATTTTAAAGCTGCTGCCCAAAACCAACTGCAAAAAATGCGGCCTTGCCACCTGCATGGTCTTTGCCGCCCAGGCGGCCGAAGGCGGCCGCGGGGCAGAGGACTGCCCGGAAATCGACCCGGAAAACAAGGAAAAACTGGACGCCTATCTTGCCGGGTTCCGATTTGAGTAAATCAAATAGGGAGGATCTGTTCATGGCTGAATCAACCGTTAAAAAATTGCCGCTTCTCGACCGGTTTCTGACCCTGTGGATATTTCTGGCCATGGCCGCCGGTGTGTCGACCGGCTACTTTTATCCCGGCGTCACGGACCTGCTGGACCATGTGACCGTTGGCACGACCAACATTCCCATTGCCATCGGCCTGATTTTGATGATGTATCCGCCGCTGGCCAAGGTGCGCTACGAAAAGCTGGGCGAGGTATTTCGGGATTACAAGATCCTGGGTCTGTCCCTGGTGCAGAACTGGGTCATCGGCCCCATCCTCATGTTTGGACTGGCCATCGCTTTTTTATCCGGCCATCACGAGTACATGGTGGGCCTGATCCTGATCGGCCTGGCGCGCTGTATTGCCATGGTGCTGGTATGGAACGACCTGGCAAAGGGGGACGCCGAATACTGCGCCGGGCTGGTGGCGTTTAACTCGGTCTTCCAGGTGCTGTTTTTTTCCGTGTATGCCTGGTTTTTCATCACCATTCTGCCGGGCTGGTTCGGCCTTGAGGGTTCGGCCGTGGATGTCACCATCGGCCAGATCGCCGAAAGCGTGTTCATCTACCTGGGCATCCCGTTTATCGCCGGCATTATCTCGCGCATTATCGGATTAAAGACCAAGGGGGAGAAATGGTACATGGAAAAATTCATCCCCAAAATCAGCCCCCTCACCCTGATCGCGCTTTTGTTTACCATCGTGGTCATGTTTTCGCTCAAAGGCGAATACATCGTCAAACTGCCCTTTGACGTCATCCGCATCGCCATTCCGCTTTGCATCTACTTTGTGGCCATGTTTTTGATCACCTTCTACATGTCCATGAAATTCAAGGCCACCTACGAGCAGACCACCACGTTATCCTTTACCGCGGCTTCCAACAACTTTGAACTCGCCATTGCCGTGGCGATTTCGGTTTTCGGCATCAACTCCGGGGTGGCGTTTGCCGCGGTGATCGGGCCGCTGGTGGAAGTGCCGGTGCTGATCTCGCTGGTCAACGTGGCGCTATGGTTTAAGCGCAAGTATTTCCCCTATGCCGTGGAAACGCCGACCGGGGTCTGTCACGTGGTATGCAGAGAATAAGAAATCGATCTTTAAAAGGAAGTAAATGGTTCCCAAAATAAATCATATTCTCTATGCAACAGATCTCTCCGACGGGGCGCGCAAGGCGCTGGGCTACGCCGTGGCCCTGGCCGACGCCTGTGAAGCATCTTTGACCGTCATTCATGTCATCAGGGAGACTTCGCCCAATGCGGAACTGCTGATCAGCGCCTTTCTGGGCTACCCCAGCCGGGAGGAGGTCAAGCAGAAAAGCCGGGAGCAGATCACCGAAGAAATAAAAGAGCGCCTGGGACAAATGTGCGACGAACTCGGCTGTCAGCTCCCGGCCTGCCGGTTTTCCCTTGCCGGAGTGATGGTGGAATTCGGCCGGCCCCAGGAGATGATTCTCAACCATGCCGAAACCGGCAATTACGATGTGCTGGTAATGGGGCGTCATGATTACGGACTTGTCGAAGGTGCCATAACCGGGCACGCAGCCAAGGGGCTGCTCCGGCACAGCCCCATACCGGTATTTCTCGTGCCGGTGGCCGGCGACAGTGAGGCGGCCCCGGAAACCAAGTAATTTAAAATAAAGTACCAAAAAATGTATTTCCACAGGACGAGGCAGATTAAAGCAATGGGGCAGATGGCAGGGATCATTACGGCTGCCTGCGTACTCGCGGCGTGTGTAAACCTGTTGCGCGAAGACGGCATAGCGTTTGTGGGCGACTGGTCCACTGATTCGCGCTTTGTCGACAATTCCGGGCAAAGCCTGGCAATCAGCTTAAAAGCGGCCAGCCGCATGTATGCGGAAAACGAGGCCGTGTTCGTGGATGCCCGCCCCAAAAGCCAGTATGACCGGGGCCGCATCGAAGGGGCAGTGAGTTTGCCCTGGCAGGAAGTAAATGAACGGTTCATCGAAGTCGCAGACCAACTGGAGGGCGGAAAAACCATCATTTGTTACTGCGACGGGGAAAACTGTGAACTGAGCCACGAGCTGGCGCTGTTTCTTTCGGACATGGGGTTTGAAAACTCCCGCGTACTGGTAAACGGCTGGACAAAATGGCGACAGGCAGGACTGCCCACACAAACCAGAGATCAGGGCAATGAATAAGGCGCATTTTTTAAAAACAGAAAAAACCTGGTTTGCGGCTGCAAGGATTTTTCTGGGCGCGGTGTTTTTGTATGCCAGCTATGACAAGATCCTGCACCCGCAGGCTTTTGCAGAGGCAGTTTACAACTACCAGATTCTGCCCGATTTCGCGGTCAACGCCGCTGCCCTGGTTCTGCCGTGGATTGAACTGGCAGCAGGGCTTTGCCTTATTGCAGGAGTATGGCTGCCCGGGGCAACACTGATCTGCACCCTGCTGATGACCGCGTTTACAGCCGCCCTGGTTTTTAACCAGATCCGGGGGCTGGATGTCCACTGCGGCTGTTTTTCCACCCAGGCCGCCCATGGTCCGGCAAACTTGTTGACCGTGATCCGGGATCTCTTCTTTTTGGCGGTGTCGGTGTACCTGCTGGTGCGCGCCGTGTTTGTGCCCCTGAGAAAAACAGGCAATATGCCCGGCCTGAGCGCGTGAAAAAAATCCGGGCTGCTTATAAATTTAAAAGGATTTTAACCGCTTTGACCAAAGAGGAGTACCAGGAACAGGAATCATCATACAGCTTTATCAGGCAGGTGATGGATGCATGTGCGGACTGCGACACCTGCCGCTTTCTAATGGATGAGAGCTGCCTGTTTTTCCCGGAACTCTACAGGCTTTACGACAGGAAAAAACAAACCGGCGCCCGGCCCACGGAAAAAGCGCTTCACCGGCTTGCAGACATGTGCACGCTCTGCGGTCTGTGCCCGTGCCCGGATATCCGGGCCGGCATTGTCCGGGCAAAGGCCGCTCGGGTCCGGGAAAAGGGCATGCCCATAGGGGTCCGCATGCTGGCCGACCTACAGAATGCCGGAAAATATGCGGGCCGTTTCCCGGCGCTGATCAATCAATTGCTCCGAATAAGCCCGTCTGCAAAAGCAGCCAAACGTTTTGCCGGCATTGCGGAGGCACGGAGATTGCCCTTGCTTCCGGCGGAAAGTTTTTTTGCCCGGGCCCGCAGAAACGGCTTGAACCGCATGCCGGACAAACACCCGAAAGCGGCCTATTTTGCCGGGTGCACGGCCGGCTACCTCTTTCCCGAAGTGGCCGGGGCCGCAGTTGCCATACTGAAAAAAAACGGTATTGCGGTATATGTGCCGCCCCAGCAGTGCTGCGGCATGCCGACACTGGTCGAAGGCGCGGAAAAGATCACGCGCAGCCGTGTGCAGCACAATCTTCAGGCTCTTCTGGATGCCGCGGACTCCGGCTGCGACATTGTCTGTTCCTGCCCGACCTGCGGATTCTTCATGAAAGTGCTTCTCAAAGAAGGCGCTTTTTATTCCCGGCCCTACCAGGAATCGGTAAATGCCGGAGATGATGAAATCCGGATTCCGGATGGAAGGGGCGGAAACCGGCATGTTTCGCTTCAAAAAGCCGTATACGGCAAAATCCTGAAAGACGATTCATGCTTTTCCGATATCGATCCGCTGGCGCGCATCAGCCTTTCGGAAAAAATCCGGGACATGGGGCAGTACCTGGACCAACTGCATGACAAGGAACGCCTGGACACAAAGTTTAACCCTGTCAATGCCCGCATGGCCTACTTTGCCCCCTGCCACCAGCGGGAACAGGACATGGGCAGTCCCTATGAAAAAATTCTTGCCCTGGTTCCCGGCTTAGAGATCAAGAGAGCGGGCGGGGCCATGGACTGCTGTGGCATGGGCGGAAGCCTGGGATTTAAGGAAAGTTTCCATGAAGCATCCATCCGGCTCGGCAGGCGGCTGGCCGAAAAAATCAGGGCAGCCGCCCCTGAGGCCATTGTGACCGACTGCCTGAGCTGCCGGCTTCAGTTCCGGCACCTGATGCCGGAGATCCGGGTGTTTCACCCGCTGGAAATACTGCAGCGGGCTTATGAGAAAGCGGAATAGTTAGCTTTTTACGGGTCAATCATAGATTATAAGGAGAACAAAAATGACTGAAAACTGCTGTGAAGCCACAAGCGCCACCACCATGCTGCTGCCCTGCTCCGGAGGCTCCAACGTGGGCCAGCTGGCCAACCGGGCCGCCGTGGAACTGACCACGGAGGGATTCGGCAAAATATTCTGCATGGCCGGCATCGGCGGCCGTATCTCCGGGTTTGTCCAGTCGGCCAAAGACGCCGAATCCGTGATCGTCATAGACGGATGCGAGATCGGCTGCGGCAAGGCCACGCTGCAGGCAGCAGGCGTCCCGCTTCCCCGGCACCGGCACCTGGTGGTCACCGAATACGGAATCGAAAAAAACAAAGATTTCAACTTAAACGAAGACGACGTGGACCTCGTCAAGCAGGCGGTGAAAAACGCGACGGATGAACCCGCTGCCGCCGCAGGGGTTCCCGGAGGCGGCAGCGGGTGTTGCAGTTAAGAAAGCATCCATCTAAACGGCTTTGAACCTAAATTCAGGTCGTAAAAACGAAATCCGGTTATCTGTTTGACTCCAGTGGAAATTGTATCGGGATCAAAATCGCTATCGGGATCGGGATCGAAACATTTCGATTTCGATAGCGATCCCGATAGCGATTTCGATAAACCATTCCCATCATTTTTCTGACTGGCTGATCCCTTCGCACTGGAGTTTTCCGGATAACCAAAAACCGAAATTATCGGGGAACTGTAAATGACATACAACATAAAGCTTATATTGCGCCTTTTGCCCGTGCTGTGGGCCGTGGTATTTTTCATCGGCTGCGCCTCAGAAGCGAGCTCCGGCAAGGAGAATAACGAGAATAAAGAAAAAAAAGCCCCGCTGGTCGAAACCGTAACGGCGCAAAAACAGACAATTTCCCGCACGGTCGAGGTGACCGGCGATACGGTGGCCACCAACAAAATCACCATTCGCGCCACCGTGGAAGGGCCGGTGGGATTTTGCCCCTGGCGGGAAGGCGACCGGGTCGAAAAGAATGAAAAGCTCATTGAAATTGATCGCCCCCTGTATTCCGCGGAGTTAAAGGAAGCCGAGGCAAACCTGGCAGTGGCAGAATCAAAGCTGGCGGATTTAAAAGCCGGGGCCCGGCCCGAAGAAATTGCCCAGGCCGAACAAAACGTCCGGTACCTGGAGGAGTGTGCCGAATTTTCCCGCAAAAACCTGGAGCGTGTCCGGGAACTGGCCGAAAAGGGCGGTGTGAGCGGGGAAGAGCTGGAAAAGGCCCAGGTATCCTATACCGAGTGCCAGACCAACTTGATCTCGGCCCGGGAGAAACTCTCCATGCTCAAAACCGGTCCCACCCAAACCGAACTGGCCGTCCAGGAAGCCGAAGTCAAAAAGGCAGAGGCCGCGCTGGCCAAAGCCCGGGCAAAACTGGATGAGACCCGGATTTACGCCCCTTTTGACGGAATCATCACCAAGGTTTCCGTGCATCCCGGAGACCTGGCCACGCCCCAGGCCGCTCTTCTGGACATGCTGGACCGCACCTCCCTGGTCGTGCGGTTTTCCGTCTCAGAAGCGCTGATATCTGTCATCAAGCCGGGCATGAAAGCCACCATCCGGCTGGATGCCTATGCCGGCCGGGACTTTGAAGCACAGATATCCCGGATATATCCGGAATTAGACCGCCGGACCGGAACGGTGCCGGTGGAGGCCGAATTGACCGATCCGCCGAAGCTCATGCCCGGCATGTTTGCCCGGGTTTTACTGCCGGTGCAAACCGCAAATGAAGCGATCGTCATTCCCGCAAGCGCCCTTTTGAGCACCTCGGGCGACCGGGAGGCGGTCTTTGTGGTCAGCGACGGCAAGGCGATGCGGCGCGAGATCCGGCTCGGCCTTGAACAGGGCAGCCGGATTCAGGTGATCGAAGGACTCGAGCCCGGCGAAAAGGTGGTTGCGGCCGGAATGAACAACCTGCGAAACGGCGCGGCCGTGCGCATTGCAGAAACACAGGATTCAGAGAAAAAAAACGGACAGGATAACTAAACCATGGAACTCACGGCAACCACCCTCAAGCGGCCCGTAGCCGTCGTCGTTTTGACCATCGCCATTGTGATCACCGGCCTGTTCAGCTTCACCCAGCTCGAAGTGGACTATCTGCCGGAAGTCACCTACCCCATGATCAAAATCCACATCTGGTGGCAGGGGGCCACCCCGGGGGAGATCGAAACCGAGATCGCCGAGCCCATCGAGGAAGTGCTGGCCACGGTGGACAACCTCGACTACCTGGAGTCCTCCAGCATCGAGGGGATGTATACCCTCCTGGTGAACTTCGAATACGGGGTGGATGTGGAGGTCGCCTACCAGGACGTGATCACGGCCATGGGCCGGGTCTCCCGAAGGCTTCCCAAGTCCATGGACCCGCCGGTGATCATCAAGGCCGACCCTTCCCAGCTTCCGGTCATGCAGATGACGGTGTCTTCGGATCAGCACGATCTGGTCTGGCTCCGGGAATGGGCGGACAACTGGCTTTCGGACCGCCTGATTACCGTGCCGGGCACGGCGGGCGTGGAAATCGTCGGCGGCCTGGAGCGGGAAATCCGCGTTCACCTGGATCCGCAGCGCATGGCCGCTTTCGGGCTCTCGCCGGCCCAGGTGGCAGGGGCGCTTTCTGCGGGAAACCGCCAGATATTTGCCGGCCGGGTCACGGTGGAAAACCGGGAGATCATTGCCCGGACCATGGGCGAGTTTGAAAGCATCGCGGAAATCGAAAACCTGGTCGTGGCCAGCGGTGATAACGGCGGCAAGGTCTATGTCAAGGACGTGGCCCAAGTCGAGGATTCCCACGAGGACATGCGGGTCAACACCCGGTTTAACGGAGAACCGGCCATCAAGTTAAACGTGCTCAAACAGGCCACTGCCAACACCGTGACCGTGGCCCGTGCTGTGCAGGACAGAATGGAGACCCTGGAGACTTCCATGCCTTCCGGCATCCGCATCGGATACGTGGAAAATCAGGGCGATTACGTGCTGGGGGCGATTCACAGCGTGGAAAACTCGGCCATCCTGGCGGCCATCTTAGTCATTGTGGTGGTGTATCTGTTTCTGGGCCGCTGGCGGCAGGTGGCGGTCATGATGATCGCCCTGCCGGCGACCCTCCTGGCCAATTTCTTTGTCATGAAAACCGCCGGGTTTTCCATCAACCTGTTTTCCCTGGGCGGGCTGGTGGTGGCCCTGGGCGTAATCCTGGACAACTCCGTGGTTGTCCTGGAAAACATCACCCGGCTCAAGGCCGAAGGCAAAGCCGATTATACCCTTGCGGGCACCCGGGAGGTAAGCTCGGCCATCGTGGCCGCCACCCTGACCTTTCTGGCCATCTTTCTGCCCTTTTTGTTCGTGCCCGGACTGGCCGCCCTGCTGTTTAAGGAACTGGTGCTGGTGGTGGCCGGCATTGTGGTCATCTCCCTGCTCGTGGCCCTGACGTTGACCCCCCTGCTGACCCAATCTTTTCTCCGGGGCGAAAAATCAACACAGGGGTCAAAGGTCGCCCGGGCATTTGATGCCGTGCTTTCAGCCCTGACCCGAAAATACGCCCGGCTGTTGCAGAAATGCCTGCAGGCCCGGTGGATCATTATCAGCGCGGCACTGGTGTTGTTTGCCGGGGGCCTGCTGCTGGCCAATCTGACCGGATCGGAATTTCTGCCCAAGGTCGACGACGGCCGGGTCATGGTCAAGCTCAAGATGCCCTCGGGCACCGCAGTGGAAAAGGTGGACCGGATTTTAAAACAGGTGGAGAAAAAACTGGAGGGGCTGCCGGAGATCGAAAGCACATTCACCCTGGCCGGGGGCAAGGTCTGGGGCCTGTATACCTACGAGATCGCCAATGAAGGCGAAGTCGACATTCAACTGGTTCCCGGGGCGGAAAGAAATGTGAGCACCCGGCAATTCATCTCCAAGATCAAACCCATGGTCGCCCAAATTCCGACCCCCGGGGGCAAGCTCATGGTCAAGCAGATGAAGGTCAAGGGCATCCGCAAAGTGGGCGAACAGGAGGTGGAGGTCAAGGTCCAGGGCTCGGAAATCAAGCCCATCTTTGATTTTGCCAAAACAGCGGCCGACCGCCTCGATGGCGTGTCCGGCCTGGGCAATATCAATATCTCCATGGACATGACCAAACCGGAATACCGGGTCCATATTGACCGGGCCAAAGCCTCGGAGCTCGGCGTTTCAGTGGATCAGGTGGCGGACATGCTCCAGACCCTGGTGCAGGGGCGGGTGGCCACCCAGTACCGGGAAGGCATGGAGTACTACAACATCCGGCTGGTGGTCCCGGAAAAACGCCTGACCAGCAAGAAGGATCTGGAAAGCCTGGTTGTGGCGGAAAAAAACGGGGAATCCATTTACTTGCGGGATCTGGCCGATGTCCGCCGGGCATCCGGCCCGGTGGAAATCGTCCGGGAAAACCTGGCCAAGCAGGTTATTGTCCGGGCCGACTCCGCTGGCATATCCGTGGGAGAGGCCGTGACCCGGGCCGAGCAGGCCATGGCGGAATTGGCGCCCCCTTCCGGGGTGAGCTGGGAAATGGGCGGCCAGGCGCAGATGATGGCTGAAAACACCAAGGCCATGGGCCTTATCCTGGCCTTTGCCGTTTTGTTTGCCTATGTGGCCCTGGCCATTCAGTTTGAATCCTTTGTGCTGCCCATGCTGATCATGGCCAATGTCCCCCTGACGCTGACCGGGGCCTTTCTGGCCCTGTTTTTAACGGCAACGCCCATCGGGGTGACGGTTTTGATCGGCCTGGTGGTCATGATGGGCGGTATTACCTCCCAGGGCGTGGTCCTGCTGGCCCTGGCCGAGCAATACCGGGCGGAGGGCGCACCGGCCCGGCAGGCGATTGAAAAGGCGGCACCGATCCGCGTCCGTCCGATCCTGATGACCCAGCTGACCACGGTCCTCGGACTGATGCCCCTGGCCCTGAACCTGGGCGAAGGCGGGGACATGCTGGTGCCCATGGCCATCGCCGTCATCGGGGGGCTGCTGTATTCCCTGCTGCTGACCCTGTTTTTTCTGCCCGCGGCCTACGGGCTGGCAATGGGACGGCAGGATGCAAAATAGTATCCGGTCTCAAATTTTTCAACAGCAACACTTGAGGAAAGAATCTATGAAACAAATCGTTCCCGTTATTTTTCTGATATTGCTTGTGAGCGGATGCAGCGGGCTTCAAAAAGACACCGGGGCTTTTTCTCCGGAAAGCGGCCCATATGACCGCATTCCGGCGGCACCGGAGGAGTCCAGGGCGCCGGAAGAGTCCAAGGCGCAGCCGGCCGAAATGAAACAGGACCTGACCCTTCCGGAAGCAATCGAGCTGGCCTTGCAGCGAAATCCCGGCATTGAAGTCCAAAGGCATCAAGCCGAATCGGCGCGCGCCAACTGGCGGGAAGCCCGGGGCAAACGGCTGCCGCATCTCAGCGCGGCGGCCTCGGCCAGCCGGTACCTGGACGACCAGCGCCTGGTGCCGGCGAGTTCCCCTGGAGAACCAGGGGCCTATAGCGCGGATCAGTACGGCGCGGACCTGGTTTTGGAGCTGCCGCTGTTTACCGGCGGCCGCCTGATCAACCGGGCCTCGGCCGCCCGGCTTTTCGCCGAAGCCGCCATGGACAGGCTAAACCGGACCCGAGAAGAAACCGTCTTTAACGTGACTTCCACATTTTACGCCATCCTGGAGCAGCGCCGGGTAATCGATTCCCTGCGGTTTTCGCGAAAAGCCGTGGCGCGCCAGAAACAAAAAATCCAGGACATGATCGCGGTGGAAAAAGGGGTTCGGGTGGATCTGCTGCGGGTCCGGGTCCGGCTCTCAGACATCGAACAGCAGCTCATCGCCGAAGAAAACCGCCTGGATGCCCTCAACCGGCTGCTGGCCAACCTGCTGGGCCTGGAAACCGAGCAGAAACGCCTCCCGGTCAAGGGCGAGCTCTCATTTGAAGGCTTGGATATATCCGCCCAGGAGGTCTCCTGGCAAAACGTCTATGACGCGCGCCGGGACTACCAGGCCCTGAAAAACGAAGCCCAGGCGGCTGAAAAAGCCCTGGCCGCGGCCAGGGGAGAATACTTTCCCCGCCTGGATCTGCAGGGCACCTACGGCGGCCGGTGGGCCGAAGGCGACACCACCGTCCAGGCCGGGGCCGAGGAGGAGGAAGATGTGGGCAGCATCGGCCTGCACCTGGAAATGCCCCTGTTTGCCGGCGGCGAGATTGCTGCCAGAACCGCCGGTGCGCGGGCCGACCAGGCCGCCGCGCAGTCGCGGCTCAGGGAACTTGAGCTTAATATCCGCCGGGAAGTGCAAAATGCAAGGGATGCCGTTATCGCGGATAAAAAACGGGTACAGACCACCCAGGCGGCCATCAGGGAGGCAAAAGAAGCCCTGGATATCGAACAGACCAAGTACAACCTGGGCAAGGGCACCATTGTCGATGTCCTCGATGCCCAGGATGCCCTGCTGCGGGCCCAGACCAACCACGCCCGGGCCCTGGCCGCATGCAAGATCGACCTGGCCCGGCTCAAGCTGGCCCGGGGCATGATCCTGAGCAAGGAGTAAACCCACATGAAACGTATATTTCGCATCGGAATACCGATACTGGTAATCATCTGTCTGGTTGGCGGTGCCATATTGCTGGTCAAACAGAAAAAAAAGGACCTGGGCCAGACACCGGCCTACGGCTTAAAGCCCCGGCCGGTGACTGTGGCTGTTGCTGAAAAAGGGGTTCTGGCCCTGAAAAAAGAGTATCTGGCGGTGGTGGAACCGTTTAATGAAGCGCGGGTATCGGCACGGGTGACGGCTGAGGTGGAAGACATCCGGGTGGATGAAGGCGACGGGGTCAAAGCTGGAGAGGTTCTTGCCGAACTTGACGCTAAAGAGGTTGAATACGCCATTGACGTGGTATCTTCCCGCATTGAACAGGCCAGGGCCGAGCTTTCCGGCAGCCGGGCCACGGTCGAAGCCCTCAGAGAATCCCATGCGTATTGGCGGGCAGAAAAAAAACGGTCCCGTGCTTTGTCAGAAAAAGGTGCGATTTCCAAATCCGAGGCAGAGCAGACAGCACAAAAGGCCGCGGATATCAAGGGAAAGTTGACGGCAGCCCAAGCGAAATCTTCAGCTATTGAAAGACAGATTGATGCCTTGAAAAAGCAGAAGGCTGAACTGCTCACCCGGCGCGGCTATTACACCATAAAAAGCCCTTTTGACGGCATTGTCACCGGACGCCTGGCAGACCCCGGGGACATGGCCGCCCCGGCAAAAACCCTGTTCACGGTCCAGGACCCGTCCGGGGTCAAAATCGCCTTTGACGTACCCCAGAAGGACCTGCCCGAAGTACAAAAGGGACTTAAAGCCGCTTTTGAGGTGAACGGCGGCATTCAAAAGGCCGAAATCCGGCTCATGGAGCCGGCCCTGGACAAGGCGAAAATGATGCGGGCCGAGATCTGGCTGGACCGGGCGGCCGCAGCCGGTCTTGACACGGGCGCCTATCTGCCGGTCACCGTAAAGGTCGCGCAGCTCACCGACGTGATCCTGCTTCCGGCATCCGCTCTGATCGAAGGCCCGCAGCAGGGCAGTACCCATGTATTTACGGTGAAAGACAAAACCCTTTCCGCAAAGCCGGTCCAATTCCTGGGGCGCACTGCGAACCGGGCGGCGGTCCGGGGAATTGATGCAAAAACACAGGTGGTCGAAAACACCTATCTGGGTTGGGCGACCCTTTCCTCCGGAGAGAAAGTAGAGGTTGTGCAATGAATATCAGCCGGGCAGCTCTGAATCATCCTTATGCGGTTGCGGCCGCGGTCCTGCTGGTGGCGGCCATGGGGTTTATCGGCTTTCTACGCACGCCATCGGAGCTTTTTCCGGATACCTTTCCGCCCCAGGTGGTGGTGGTGACGGTACAGCCCGGGGCCTCAGCCGACGATGTCAGCGACAAGATCACGGAAGTCATTGAAAAAGAAATCAACACCTTGAGCGGACTGGAAAGTATCCGCAGCACCAGCCGCGACCAGGTCTCGGCCGTGATGGCGGAATTTTCCTACAGCAAAGACCCGGGCCAGGCCATCCTGGACGTGCAAAACGCCATGGCCCGCATCCGGGCCGATCTGCCGGTAAACGCACAGGAACCCAAACTCTATCGCCTAAGCGATGCCACGGCCCGCCCGCTGCTCACCCTTGCCCTGCGGCCGAAAAATGACAGCCGGCGCGATCTTTCCGAAATCCGGCTGCTGGCGGAAAACCAGATCCAGGACCGGCTTCTGGCCATAGAAGGCGTGGCGGACGTGGACGTCTTCGGCGGGCATCGGCCGGAAATCCGGGTACGTGTGGACCGGGACGAACTGGCCGCCAACGGGGTTTCCATCGGCGAGGTCATTGCGGCTTTGGCCGAACAAAACATCTCGGCGCCGGCAGGCAATATTTATGCGGGCGACAGCGAATACCTGGTACGTATTGCCGGAGAATTCAAAAATTTAAGCGAAATCCGCCAACTGCCGATCCGCCGGCCGGGCCGTGGTCTGCTGCGCATATCCGATGTGGCCGAGGTGGAACTTACCGAACAGGAGCCACGCTCGGCCTATCACGGAAACGGCAAGGCAGCCATCGCCCTGGGCGTCATCAAGCCGGAGGGGGGCAATACCGTGGCCGCCATTGAACGGGTCAAGTCCTTTCTGCCGGAACTCGGCGCCCTATATCCCGATATTGCCTTTGAACTCACCCAGGACCAGCAGCCGTTGATTGACATCAACATGCACGGCATGGTGCTGTCGATCATCGAGGCCGTGATCTTTACCGTGGCGGTGATCTTTTTATTTCTGGCAGAGGCGCGGGCCGCCCTGGTGGCCGGCATCACGATCCCGCTTTCGTTTCTGTTCACCCTGGCCGTGCTCTGGTTTACGCCCTATACCTTAAACATGGTCACCCTGTCTGGCCTGATCGTGGCCACCGGTATGGTGGTGGACGCCTCCGTGGTGGCCCTGGAAAACATCTACCGCCATTTTCATGCCGGCAAAGGCCCGGATGGAACAGAGGGCCAACCGGATGCCAAAACCGCCGCCGACACCGGCGCCAGAGAAATCGCCCTGGCCATCACCGCCGGCATGCTGACCACGGTGGCGGTCTTGGTGCCCATCATCTTTATCGGCGGCTATCCCGGGCGGACCATCGGCCGGCTGAGCCTGACCATCTCCATCACCATGGTGGCCTCGCTGGTTCTCGCCCTGACCCTGGTGCCGCTATTGGCCTCGAAGGTATTGGGCAGAAAACGGGAAAAAAAGAATATCGCTGAACGCGTGGCCTCCCGGGTAGATGTGGGCGTCGGTTTTATCCGGCGCTTCTATGTATTTATCTTAAAAGGCGCCCTGCGCTGGCGCCTGGTCACCTTGATCCTGGCCGCGGCTTTTTTCGTGGTCACGGTCCGGACTATCCCGCCGATTATCGGCGGGGCTCTCATGCCGCCTATGGATACGGGCATTGCCATTGTCGAATTTGATCTGCCGGCCACAGACGGCATCGGGCAGATGGAAAAAACCCTGAACCGGGTGGAGGAAATCATCTATGCCCAGCCCGGCATCGAAAAGGTCTCCTCGGTGATCGGTTCGGAGCCCGGTGCCATTTCCTTTGGCACCGGCGGCGCCACCACCCAGTCCGCATCCATCACGGTTGAACTGGTGGACCGGACACAGCGGGAAAAGTCCATCTGGGCGATCGAGGAAACCTGGCGGGAAAAGCTGCGGCAGGTGCCGGGGATCAAAAGCTTCCGGGTCAGCGAGTACGGGGCCACGCCCATGGCCACCACCAAGGCGCCCGTGGATATTATTATCAGCGGACCGGACGCCAGGATACTGGACCGACTGGCCGACCAAACCATGCAGCGGCTGCAGGGCGTGCGAGGCCTTACCGATGTACGCCGAAGCTGGCATTTTGATCAAAAACAAGTGGATGTGACCGTGGACCCGGCCCTGGCGCGCATGTACGGTACCTCCCCGGAAGAAGTCTCCCGACAGGTCAGTGCAGCGGTGCAGGGCGTGCCTGCCACCTCCATGCGGCTTGCAGATTTTCTCGATATTCCCATCCGGGTGCAGTACGGCCGGTCTGATCGCAACAGCCTGTCCGCCCTGGAACATGCCTATGTGGGATCGGATTTCGGCCCCATACCGCTGCGGGCCATGGCAGAAGTAGAAACGCAAACCCAGCGCCCCTTTATCACCCGGGAGGATCTGCAGGCCACCATTGATGTGACCGGTGTCAACTTTGATATGACCATCGCCCAGGTCACAGGCATGGCCAAAAAGGCCTTGGCCGGTCTGGATCCGCCGGGCGGCTATAACATTGAATTTGCCGGCACCGCCTCGGACATGAAAAGCACGCAAAAGCAGCTCCGCCAGGCCCTGATCATCGGCATTGTGCTGCTTTATTTTCTGCTTCTGGCGATGTTCGGCTCATTTGCCCATCCCATTACCATCATGGCGGCCATTCCCCTGGCCGTGGCCGGCTCCATGTGGGGGCTTTTATTGTTTGACAAGCCCATGTGCATGCCCGGCACCATGGGCATGATCTTTCTGGCCGGCATTATCATCAACAACAGCGTGCTGCTGCTCGATTTCATCATCCAGGCCAGAAAACAGGGCTCGGAGAAAAACGACGCCATCGTCCGCGCAGTGGAGCTGCGCATCCGGCCCATTCTGATGACCACGTTTTCCACGATCATCGGCTTGTCGCCACTGATTTTCGAAACCGCGGTGGGCTTAGAGCGCCTGAGTCCCCTCGGAATCGTAGCCGGAAGCGGCCTGCTGGTGGGCACGTTCCTGACCATGATCGTAGTGCCGGTGGTCTACTCGGGCATGGACAGCGTCGGCCATGGGCTTTCCGGCCTGCTACGGGGACATAGAGCCGGTCTGAAAGGAGCGTAGAGATAGTGATACAACAAGTCTCAAAATACTTGCAAAGATATCTGCCCTTTATCATTTTGGCAGATCTGGCCGCGGCGATAACCGTCGGAAGCCGGTATCCCGACCTGGTCCATTCCTTAAAGCCGCTGATACCCTATGGGATGATGCTTATGCTGATTCCCATAATGATGGGGATAGCGATCCGGGAGTTAAAGCAGATCGCCACCGACAAAAAAGTGATTTTAATCGCGGTGCTGATCAATTTTGTGCTCTCCCCCGTGGTCGCCTATCTCTGGGCCGAACTGTTTTTTACATCGCTTGATCCCAAGTTTATTGCCGGATGGATTCTCAAATTAACAGTGCCCTGCAGCGGCATGATGGTCGCCTGGACCGGGCTTTCCGGCGGAAAGACGGAAACCGCCCTTATCGTTCAGGTGCTGAGCTTTCTGGTGGCAATTGCAGCCATTCCCTTTTGGCTGACTGTATTGGCCGGCAAATTTGTGGTCATCGATTTCTGGTTTATCGCCCAACAGATATTCTGGATCATTATTTTGCCCATGATCGTCGGCATTGGCGCACGAGAGGGCCTGATCATTCCCAGATACGGAAAACAGGGGTTTAATCAGGACATAAAGCCTTTTCTGCCGCCGTTAGCAAGCATTGCCATGTTTTTCGTCATTTTTATCGCCGTTTCCGGGGAATCGGAGCTGATCCTGCAGAATCTGAACCTGTTCTGGATTTTGGCGGCTTCCGTGTTCATTGTATACCCGCTGCTGTTTTTGATCTCAATTTTTGTTGCCAAGAAATCCGGCCTGTCCTACGAATACGGCATTGCCATCGGCTTCGGGACCACAGCCAAAAACCACGGCATCACCCTGGCACTGGCTGCCACCACATTCGGCGGGCTTTCTGTTCTGCCGCCGTCGGTTGTGCCCATGTTCCAGGTCCTGCTCATGCTTGGCATATGGAAATTATCGCCATGGGTGAAACGATACTTTGAATAACATAAATCCCGCACAATTCCGGGACCTGGCTTTCTATGCCATAGTCGGCATTCTCATCCGGAGGAAAGACTGAAAAGCCTTTCCGCTAAAGTGGGCATGTCATCCTTTTAACAGGAAAGGACGGGAAGGAGAAGCATCATGAAAATCGACGTGATCGGCCCTGGCTGCCCGTTTTGCAAGACATTGTGCAAGCGGGTCTCGGCTATATGCTCTTCTATGATTTATCCGGTTTTATGACCGAACCCTGGCGACCGGAAGGGCCAGCGTCCGGTTTGTTTTTATTCGGTTATGGGGTCTTCCGTTTCTGTGTGGAATTTTTACGAGCGCCGGATGCGCAGTTGGGTTCTCTGCTGTGGAATTGGGTCACGATGGGGCAGATCCTGTCCATTCCCATGGTCCTGATCGGCGCTTTCCTGCTAATCCGTTCATTCCATAAAGGGGAAGAACAAACGCAATGAAAATGAAGGATTCGAAACCGGATTTAACCGCCGTAACCGCCATGATTCCCGTTCCGTGTTCCTCTCTTGACCGAAACGATACCGGCCGGCGGGCGTATGAGATAATGAAAAATGTCGAGGATTACCCGCTCTACATGCCTTCGGTAAATGCCATCGCGGTGCTGGACCGGAAGGAAAGCGAGATGACCACCCGCTGGGATGCCGAGATCGACGGGGCGCCCATCTGCTGGGTTCAGCATATTCGGATGAGGAATGATACCCGTGAAATTCTTTTCGAAGCGATTGAAGGCGATTTCGATGTTTTTCAGGGTAGATGGCGCGTGGGTGAATCGGAGGGGCGGATTTCCCTGGTCCTGTCGATAGAATACAAACTCGGCATTCCGATCATTGAAGAGGTCCTGGGGCCGATCCTCCGGGAGAAGATAGCGGCAAACAGCGAAATGATGCTTAAGGCCATCGCCGGCCGATTAACCGGACAACAACCAACCGCCGGAAAAAAAGGTTGGGAATGAAGGGTATCCGTGCCGAAGCCGTCGTGGTGGGAACCGGCGCCGGCGGCGCCATGGTGGCCCGGGAACTCGTCCGGGCCGGAAAGGACGTGGTGATCGTCGAGCAGGGGCCGGACATGTCCAGATTCGCCGGAATGAAGGAGCTGGAGCTGGGCCGGGCACTCTACCAGGAAAACGGAAAATACCCCAAAACCCGTGAAGGATATTCTCTTCTACGAGGAATCAATATGGGCGGCAGCACGGTGCTGGCCGCGGGCCACGGGGTGCGTTGCCTGGAGGATAAATTCGGGGGACTGGGGATCGATCTGGAGGAAACGTTTCGGGAAACCGAAACGGAACTGGGCCTTCGCCCCATGCCCGACCGGCACATCGGCCCCAATGCCGCGCTGCTCAACCGGTCGGCCAAGGCATTAAAACTTTCGGTCACCCGGTGGGACAAATTCATTGATTTTGACCGTTGCACCCATTGCGGGCAATGTACGCTCACGTGCCCGATGGGGGCCAAATGGTCTTCCAGCCGGGTGATGGATAAGCTGCGCCTCATGGATAATGTGCGGGTTCTGACCGGAACAAAGGTGATGGCCGTTGTTGTTTCCGGGGGCCGCGCCATTGGCGTGTCATGTGAAACAGCCGCGGGTCCGATCGAAATCAGCGCCGATCTGACGATCCTTTGCGCCGGCGGCCTTGGTACGCCGGTGATCCTTCAAAATTCCGGGATATCGTCGGGAAGCCATTTGTTTCTGGATGTATTTCGCATTGTCTACGGGCGAAGCACAAATTTCACTGCGGCTGCCGAGCCATGCATGTCCACGGTGATCGAGGAACATAGCGGCCGGGGATATATTCTTTTCCCCTATGCGGACGCGGCGTTGATGTTTGAGGGAGTGAAAGGCTGGTTCGGGGACCGGCCGCCCTACGGGATCATGGTAAAGGCCAAAGATGATCATATTGGAACGATAGACAGAAACGGGCGGGTTTCCAAATTCCTGACGGACGAGGATCGCCGCCGCCTTTCACATGGCGAGGCCCTGGCCGGGAAGATATTGCAACAGGCCGGCGCGCCGATATCCGCGCTCACGGTTTCCGAGCCGGCCGGGGGGCATCCCGGCGGCACGGCGGCGATCGGGGAGGTGGTCAATCCGGACCTGGAATGCAAATCCGTCGGCAATCTATATGTCTGCGACGCCAGCGTATTTCCGGAATCGCCGGGCCGTCCGCCCATCGTGACCATTTGCGCCCTGGGCAAATGGCTGGGAAAACGACTTGCGAATGAATAAGATGCGGACAGCAGATAACAACGGCCTGAATCCGATGCAAACGAAAACCGATCCCCCTGATTTCGCCCTTATCGGTCATCCTTTTAATATGGATCACCTGTACCGGTATCTGAAGCATCATAAACCGGATCTGAAACAACCCCGGCGGGAACTCCTCTTGAAACTGTTTGAATGGACGCCGCCGTTTGCGGATCGACAGATATCGGTGACGTCCCGGACCGGACGGACCATCAGGGGAAGCATGATCATCTGTCCGCTGCTTCCGGAAATGCTGGAAGTATCCGATAACCGGCGGTTTCGTACTTTGTGCGTGGAGAAGGTAATTGGCGCCCTTGAACTTGCGGGGCGTCAAGGCACGAGAATAGCCGGACTGGGCGGGTTCACCTCCATCGCCGATGGGGATCAGGGCGGGCGGGTGGCTGAAAAAGTCCCGGAAATGGCCGTATCATCCGGCAATACGCTCACAGCCATGGCGGCGGTGGACGGTGTGATCCGGGCGAGCAAACTGCTGGGAGTGGATATGACTGAAGCCACGATCGCCGTGATCGGCGCCGCCGGCGATATCGGAACCGCCTGTTGCCGCTTCCTGGTTTCAAAAGTCAAGCGGCTGATCCTGGTATCGCGGTTTGCGTTCAATCTGCGACGGATTGCGGACGAACTCAAGACGAACGGAAGGGCCGAAGTGATAGCGGACATGGGGCGTGAAAAGGCGCTGGCAAAGGCGGATGGGGTCATCACCGCGGCAAGCGCCGCGGCCCCCATTTTCTGTCCGGGAGATTTCAAGCCGGGGGCCATTGTGTGCGATGTGGGATATCCCAAAAATATTTTCACCGATTATGAGATGGATCAATCAAAAATTTTCCTCTTTTCCGGCGGACTCCTGGCATCACCTTCTCCGGTGCTGATGAGCTATGACGCCGGGCTTCCCGACCCGAATATCCTCTATGGCTGCTGGTCCGAAACTATCGTGCTGGCCTTGGAGGACCGTTTTCAAAGTTTTTCCCTGGGCAGGGGCCGCATCACGCCGGAAAAAATGCGGATCATCTGGGATCTGGCCATGAAACATGGATTTAAGCCCGCGCCGTTTTTTTTTGACGAAAAAATCTGGAACAAGGATCAAATCGGCAGAATCCGGGAGTTGCGGTAAATGGATGCATTCAAATGGGCGTATGGCATAACACCGGACACCCGGACGCTTTGCGATGTGATGGCCGATCATGCAGTCCGTCGGAAGAATAAGATTTTTTGCACTGTGGCGGGAAGCCGGGGCGACCGCTCTATCTCTTTCGGCGGGCTTTATGACGGCGTGCTGCGCTATGCGGCGGCCATGCGCGCATCCGAGCTCGCGCCGGGGGAACGGGTGGCCGTGATGCTTCCCACCGGCGTGGAATGTCTTTTCGCCTATTTTGGCGCCATGACGGCGGGTCTGGTTCCCGCCCTGGTCGCTCCGCCGTTTCTTCCCCGCAAAATGGATACCTTTGTCCGAAGCAGGGCCGAAATGCTTGAAGGAATCGGGGCCGCGGCCCTGATCGTTTCAACAGCCAGGAAAAAGACGGGGCTTGACATCAAGACGCAGGCGCCCGCCATGCGCCATGTATTTACGGCCGAAGCTCTGGAGCAAGCCAGTTGCGGCCCTGGGCGGGAATTCCGGGATGAAATTTCACCCGCGCAACTCGCTATGATTCAATTTTCCTCGGGCAGCGGTGGCAGACAAAAGGCGGTTGCCTTGACCCATGCCAACATCGTCGCCAATCTGACGGCTGTCCGATCCGTCATCGGGACTCTGCCCGATGATGTGATCGTCTGCTGGCTCCCGTTGTTTCATGACATGGGATTGCTCGGCTGTGTGTGCCAAGCCCTTTTTTCCGGGTGCGGCCTGGCATTGATGCCTCCGACCCGGTTTATTTCCTCGCCCGGGGCCTGGCTGCGATTGATGCACGAGAAGTCCGGGACCATCGGGGTTGCGCCGAACTTCGGCTACCAATTATGCGTGGACAAGATCAAAACGCCGAATTCCGGGCAAATGGATCTTTCGAAATGGCGCATTGCGATGAACGGGGCTGAAATGGCCACCGAGGAGACAATGACCGCTTTTTCGGAAAAATTCGCTCCGGCCGGGTTCCGCGCCCGGGCATTCATGCCGGTGTACGGCCTGGCGGAGGCCACGGTGGCCGTCTGTTTTACCCCGCCAGGGGCCGGGCCGACCATCGACCGGATCGACCGGCATCGGCTTGAAACCGAGGGAGTTGCCGAACCAGCGCGGAATTTAAAGGAAAGTACGCCCGTTGTCTCGGTGGGAAAATCGATTCCCGGGGTCGAGGTCCGGATCATGGATACCGCCGGGAATGAGGCCGCCGAGCGGGTCCAGGGAAACCTTTATGTCCGGTCGCCGTCCCTGATGAATCAATATTTCAGTGATCCGGAGGCCACGAAAGCGGTTTTTCATGATGGCTGGCTGGATACCGGGGATCTGGCATATCGAGCCGGCGCGGACATTTTTGTCACGGGCCGGTCAAAAGACATCATTGTTCGGGCCGGCGGGAATTATCACCCGGAACATTTCGAGCAGGCCGTGTCCACCGTTGACGGCATTCAAAAAAACGGCGTGGCGGCGTTCGGCGTTTTTTCTTCCCTAAAAGGTACCGAAGATATTGTAATGATGGTGGAGGCCGACGTCCGCGACAAGGCCGGCAAACACCGGCTGGCGATGGATTGCCGGCGGGCCGTCTCAAAGCGGCTCGAATTGACGCTTGATGATCTGGTTATTGTCGCGCCCATGACGATTCCCCGGACAACCAGCGGGAAAGTCCAACGCCCCCTTTGCCGCCGGATGTACTTGGAAACCTTCAAAAAACGGGCGTCCGGAGATCGAGATGACCGATAGGATTTACCGTTCATGGACAAAACCCGCTGTTTTTCAGGTCCTGGTGCAATTGCTTCCCCGGGTGGCGCCGCTCAAGGTGGCCGGGCCGGTATTTCCTGAAACATCGCTCTCGGAAGACCTGGAATTTGATTCTTTGGACGCCATTGATCTTTTGACCGCCGTCAATGAGGCTTTTTCCATTGTTTTAGATTTTGAAGCCTGGATTGACGAGGAGTCACAGTTGGAGGAGAAGCCTTTCACGGTTGACTCATTATGCCGGTTCATCATCCAGGAAATGCGGAAGGGAGAGGGGGAATGAAAAACATTCATTTCGGTATCCGAAAGGACATGCAGGCCGATGTGAGGCCCGAACCCAATGCCTGCAAAGGGTATGTCATGGATCTGTCGCTGGGGTGCGCCCACAACTGCATTTACTGCATTTTTTCACCCCTCGAGAAAAAGGTTCACAAATTGTTTCATCCAGACTACAACAATCGCGTGATTCCTCTAAAAATCGACCAGTTCCTCGAGAGGAAGGAATTTCCGCCCGTGGTTTATCTGAGTTATGCATCGGATCCATTATCGCGCGCGGACATTATTGAGACCACGAAAACCGTGCTGAAGCTTCTCTTTTCGCGCAACGTCTCGGTTTTCTTCCTGACAAAGGGGCTCTTTACGGAGGATCTCATCGACGTGATCCGCATGCGGCCGGACCTTATGGGGATTCAGGTGGGGATCACCAGCCCGGACGCCAAACGAAATAAAATCATCGAGCCGGGCGCGCCGGCCTATGAATCCCGGTTGAAAAATTTCGAAAAACTGGCGGGCATACCCGGGCTGGGGTGTCTTGCGGTCAGAATTGATCCGCTGTTTCCCGGCATCGATGACACCGTGGAGAATATTGAAAGAATGATCGCGGATATCCGACATCTTGGCGTTCGGGAGGCGGTTTTCGGATACCTGATCTTGACGGAAGCCATGAGGGAAAGCCTGAAAAAGAATGAATATCTCAGGGCGTCCATGGAAGCGCTTTCGGAAAAAACGCCGACCATATCCAACCGGTCCCTTTTTTCATTTCCTTTGGTGAAAAAAGTTGAAAAATTAGCTCTTTTCCAGAACTTATGCCATAAAAAGAATGTGTCGATGTCTGTGTGCGGATGCAAGGACGAAAGGTTGAAGGATCTACCCTTCCAGTGGGTATGTCACCCATTTAACAGGAAAGACCGGACTGACGGACAGTTTCCGGATTAGTCCGTAACCCGAAACAAAAGGAGAAGCATCATGAAAATCGACGTGATCGGCCCTGGCTGCCCGTTTTGCAAGACATTGTACAAGCGGGTCAATGAGGTGATGGAGGAAAACAACATGGAGGCGGATGTTGAGCATCTGACCAATTTTAAATCCTGGATCAAGCATTTTCCCATGACCCCGGTGCTGATCGTGGACGGCGAGATCCGGCACCGGGGCAAATGGCTGCCCAAAAAAGAAAAAATTCTCCAGCTCCTGACCCGGGCATAAAATCCGTGTGGTATTATCCGGAAATGGATCCGGTGGCCTTGACCCTGGGGCCATTCCAAATTCACTGGTATGGATTGATGTATGTGGCGGGGTTTACGGCCGGCTGGCGATTGGGGCTTTTTCGCGCCAAAACCAAACCCGATGGGAACCGCGACCGGGAAGGATAACAGATGAGTATTGAACATACTTTTGATGAGATCCGAAATGATCATGATTTTAATATATCTCGGGAGCCGGTCCGATACTCTGACGTGTTTCCGTTGCCGGTTCGAAAATGCGCCGCCTATTTAAAAATGCGTCGACAGAAGATTCTCCATCGGAAGCTGACGGAAAATAAAACCATAAATCAATCCGTGGTTGAAGGTGACCCGGCCGCCTATTGGCGGAATGGCCGGCCAGGGCATCGAGCCTTGAGCGGTTTTCATAACCAGGATGTTCCTGCATACATGATGTCGATGCAGGCCGAGGCGATTTTGAATTTTCCTTTTATGCAGCATGTCCGTCAACACTATAAAGGCCTGCCGGGTTACCGAATACAGCGGGCGATCATCACTGCGATTTTAAATATCAATGCCCTCTTTTGTCCGAAAAGAGTGGTGCTCGGGCATAGCACATCTCCGGAAATCCGCCTGACGACAACCGCGTTTGCCAGCGATATGGGCCGTTTTGATCTTTATAAGGTGCTGGGTCCGGGGTATCCGGTGTACCACGCCGAAATGACCCGGCGAATCCCCGCTTATGTGGCGGCAAACATGGATGCGTTGATCCATGCCGGCACAGAAAAAATTAAAACACCGGCCGAGTTTTTGGTTTGGGGTAAAAAAAGAAGATTTATGGGGGCATATCCGGTTATCGAAGTGCCTGAAAATCATCTGTCGCCCGACTCACCCTGGGTTTCCCAGGACCAACTGGCACGAAAAGAGATTTGCCATCAGATTCTTAAAGACGCAAAGGACGCCTTAAAAGTCAACTCCGAACAACCCATCTATATCATTGATTTTGGCGGCGGTGTCGGCAACCTTTCCGAGAAGCTGTTAAAACGGATCTATGCCATGCCCGACTCGGAAGCGGAAACCCGGGAGCTGCTGAAAAAAAGAGTACGGGTCATTGTAAGGGAAGCCTCCGGGGAGCAGATTTGCGGAGGGCGGGTGCGCTTTAAAAAAATGGGAATCGGGAGAAACGGGTCCGGCATTGATCTCACAGGGATTGACGGGAATATATGTTTTTTGAAAAACGATATCACCCTGCCGATGGAATCGCCGAATCAGGCTAAAACCGAAGGAAAAACCGCTTTGGAAACGCTTGGGTCAAAATGGCCGGACTTTAATCTGGAAAACAGTCTCGTCATTGGAATGAGCGCATATGTTCTTGGCGCGATTCCGTCAGGATTGATGGAAAAAGCGGCAAAGGAAATTAGCAGACAATGCACAAAATTTTATGCGGTGGATTTTTCCTCTCCTTCCTGGCGGTTGAAGGCTTTTTTAAAGGATACCGGTGAATGGGGAAACGCATATTTAAGAGCTGTGCACGGTAAAACAGACGGGGGGGTTGACGCCATGCTGCATCCCCACGTTAAATATCTGGCTTTATCGCCGGGACTGGCTTCCCAGTATGCCTCCTGGCCGGGGGCCGACGGCCATAACTCAGGGTATACGATTCGGAAAGACGGCACGCTGCTGCCTCCGAATATATTGACCATTGCCGAAAAAATGCGACAACTGCACGAAAAGGATGTTTATTACAAATCCAAGGTCAGGCTCTATACGCTGCTTTACCTGGGGCATACGATAAAGGGAAATGTCGCATTGGCATGTGTTCCGGGATGGGTTGCCGATTATCTTCTGGTAGAGTGAAGAAAATATCGTTTTGATTTTTTTTCCGACACAAAAAAAAATTTTTTATGCGCATTTTAAAAACAGCCACCGGATACGCAATTATTCTGATCGCGGCTCTCCTGGCGCAGGCCTCTTTCCTGGCACTGGGGCTGTTTCTGTTTTACGGTTCCTTTGAGCTGGTGGATCTGGGCATGGGCACTGCCGGAAGCCTGGTTTTTGACACCTTTCTTTCCGCGATTTTTTTTATTCAGCACAGCACCATGGTTCGTCAGAGATTTCGACTCTGGCTGGCGAAATTGATTCCAAAGGAATTTTACGGCGCCTTCTTTACCATTTCATCTGCGATGGTATTGCTGGTAATTTTAATTTTCTGGCAGAAGACGCCGATGATTCTTTTTTCAGCCCCGGAAATGACACTCTTGGTGATCCGGTGCGCTTTCTTTTTGGTTATCGCCGGATTGGCCTGGGGCGGGTGGTCTCTTCAGCCGTTTGATCCCATGGGACTGGCCCCCATCGTCAACCGGCTTCGGAGCAAACCGGAAATCCCCGCACAACTGATCATCCGCGGGCCGTACCGGTGGGTGCGACACCCGCTCTACCTTTTTGCTATCCTCCTTATTTGGGCCATCCCCGAGATAACCGCGGATCGAATGCTGTTTAATGTGTTGTGGACATTATGGATCATTGCCGGGGCGTTTCTGGAGGAACGGGATCTTACGAATTTTTTTGGAGAAGCCTATTTCAGTTATCAACGAAAAGTCCCGATGCTGATTCCAAAAGGCATCCGACCTGCGGTGTAAAGCGGTTACGCCTCAGAATGGAACCGGATGCCGTCTTAAAGCAAGAACTTGAAGATATGGCCGACAAATTGTCAAGATTAACATGATTGTTTTGCCCGAAATAGATCCGGTGGCCGTTGAAATCGGCCCTCTGGCTGTGCGCTGGTACGGGCTGATGTATGTGATCGGTTTTGCCGCCGCCCTGGTCCTGGGCACCAGGCGCGCCAGGCGCAAAGATTCGCCGATGACTCCCGCGCAGTTTCAGGACCTGGCCTTCTATGCCATGGTCGGCCTTGTCATCGGCGCCAGACTTGGCTACATGATCTTTTACGACAGCGCCGCATTGATCCGGGCGCCGCTGGAGATCATAAAAGTCTGGCACGGGGGAATGTCCTTTCACGGCGGGCTGCTCGGCATTGGGGTGGCGGGTTTGGTTTTTGCGAAACGAAATGATATCCATTTCCTGGACCTGGGGGATTTTGTCGCCCCGCTGGCTCCGCCGGGCCTTTTTGCCGGCCGCATCGGCAACTTTATCAACGCCGAGCTCTGGGGCCGGCCCAGCGATGTGCCCTGGGCGATGGTTTTTCCCGGGCCGGCGGCCGGCCCGTTTTCCCGCCATCCCAGCCAGCTCTATGAAGCCCTGCTGGAAGGCGCGGTCTTATTTTTCATCCTCTGGTTTTTTTCCCGGCAGCCGCGGCCCAGAGGCATGGTTCTCGGACTTTTTCTGCTTCTTTACGGCCTGTTCCGCTTTCTGGTGGAATTTTTCCGGCAGCCGGACATCCAGCTTGGCTTTGTGGCCCTGGATTTTCTGACCATGGGCCAGCTCCTGTCCCTGCCCATGGCGATAATCGGCTCAGGGTTTATAGCCCGGGCATACTGTTGTGAACGCAAAAATGGAGGACCGGTATGAATGACTTGAAAATTCTGAAAAATGCATTTGATTTAAATGGCCACATCTGCTGGACGAACGTCACCGGTTTTCAAAACCGTTGATTATCAATGGCAAAATGACAAGCAAAACCAAAAGCATTCCGCAAAATTCAATTTTTCTGCCGGCCGATCGGCAGCGGGGGTGGAAATTTCCGGCGGGCATGAAATTTAGGGTCAGGGGAAAAGAGGGGAGGCTGTTTCGGCGTCTTTGTATCTCCTCGTTGAGAAAAGTCTACGTGGAGCCCACCACCCGGTGCAATTTAGACTGCACCACCTGCATGCGCCACTCCTGGGATGAACCCGGCGGCACGATGCCGATGGGTACCTTTCATAAATTGATTCAAGACCTGGCATCGGTCAAAACATTGGAGCGCATGGCGTTCTGGGGAATCGGCGAACCGCTGATGCACTCCGGCATCGTTGAAATGATTAAACTGGCGAAAACAATCGGGGTGCGGACCGAACTGATCACCAACGGCATGGTGCTGAATGCCGAGCTTTCCCGGAAACTGGTACTATCCGGCCTGGACCTGCTGGTCGTGTCGGTCGACGGCTCGACGCCGGCTTCCTACTCGGCTATCCGGTGCGGTGCAGACCTCAATGACCTAATCCGGAACATCGAGCACCTGAACACATGTAAGTCGGCCCTGAATCTGCACACGCCGGAAATCGGCATCGAATGCGTCGTTTCCCGGAAGAACATCGAAGAACTGCCGGATTTGGCGGAAATCGCCCGACGGATGAAAGCAACACGCATCTATATCAGCAATGTGCTCCCCTACACCCGGGAAGATAAGGCCGATATCCTGTACTGGCGGACCGCCGGCAGCCCCGTTACATCCAACGGCCCTACCGGGCAGGCGTCGGCGCGGGTGGTGCTACCGCGAATCGACCGGCGTCCGGAGATTCTGGAACCCCTGACCGATTTCCTGACCCGGTTTAACGGAATGAAAACGGTTCCGCCGCAAGATGCCGGCAGAGCCAGATGCTGCCCTTTTGTCGCCAAGGGCGGCATTGCGGTGCGGTGGGACGGAGAGGTCAGTCCCTGCATTCCGTTGATGCATTCGCATTCCTGTTTCATTCTTGACCGGGAAAAAACCGTCAGAAGATACAGTGTCGGCAATGTGAACCGGAAAACCATCGATCAGATATGGAAAAAACAGGAATACGTCACGTTCCGGAAACGCGTCATCGATTTTGATTTCGCCCCCTGCAATCATTGCGATTGCGAACTGGCCGAATCCAATGAAGAAGACTGCTTCGGCACCCCCTTTCCCACCTGCGGGGACTGCCTGTGGGCCGAAGGCATCATCATATGTCCGTAGACGGGTATTATCGATTTTCATGTTTCGGATTTAAAAGTTTCTATTTCCTTAAGATATAGCCAATGCACGCTGAACTGGTCCAGAGGACCGGGTTTTTCAAAAGGAAAATAAATTGAGGAGAAAAAAATGGTTCTCAACCTGTCGGAAAGTGATTACATGCAAATGAAAGGCGCAGTCCTCGATGAGGACGGGAAAGAAGCGCTTCGTCTCATCAAGGAGTTTATCAAACAGATCGAACAGCAGAAACAGGCCGGAATGAAATCGCACCTGGACGGGTAAACAAAAAAAAAGGAAAAGGAAAAGGAAAATAATTGATGATACGCATCGGCACCATAGTGATAGCCCTGATATTCGGCGGTTTCGCATTCGCCCATGCAGATGAAATTACCCTGGAGAAATATCTTTCCGGGTTTGATTACAAGGCCCGCAAGGAAATGAAAATCGACAGCGCGGAACTGACCCGGGGACTTGAAGAGGGGCGTATCCAGTTGATCGACATCCGTTTCACAGAGGAAGTAAGCGCCTGGGCGACGGGGTTTGCAACCGCCATTCCGCTCGATGAACTCCCCGGTCGTCTCGACGAACTGCAGAAGGACAAGATTATCGTCACGGCCTGTCCGCACAAGGATCGCGCCATCCTGGCGATGGCCTATCTGCGGACCAGAGGATACCGGGCGAAGTACCTGGTTGATGGCCTTATCGGTCTGGCCGAACACCTTCGCGGGGACCGGGCTCGCGACTTTATCGAGGCGATGAAAAAAAAGGGTCAAATCTTTATTTTTGACAAATAAGGAAGAAAAAGATACCGGTTTTGCGATATCACCGCAGGCTGCGGTGGGAAGGCTTTCCGGTGGAATCAACTACAGCGCCGTGAGCGTCGCCAGAAAGCGATTACGCCTCAGAATGAAATCGGATGCCACTTTAAAGCAAGAGCTTGAGGACGTGGCCGACAAATTGTCAATATTAAAGATTTGACCCCAAGAAACGCGGTTTTGGATGGCCGGGGATGTTGCAAAAAATGAAACCGTTTCAGGCTACGTTTCACTTTCAGGCGGGGTGATGCCCAGTTTCTTCATTTTCCGCCAGAGGGTGCTCCGGCTGATGCCAAGGGCTTTTGCGGTCTTTTCCCGGCTGTTTGCGTTTTGCCTCAGAAAAGTGCGGATCTTTTCGGCTTCAACCTGCTGCTCTTCAGAGAGCCGGGGGGCTGCCGGGCCTTTTTTCTGGGCAATTTCCGGGGGAAGATGGGTTTTTCTGATAACCGAATCCTTGCAGGTAATAAAAGCATACTCAATGGCGTTTTCCAGTTCCCGGACATTGCCGGGAAACCAATATTCCATAAGTGCCTGCAGGGCATCCGGTGCAATTTCCCGGATGTTTTTCCCCTTGCTCAGATTCAGCTTTTCAATAAACCGGTCTGCCAGAAGGGGAATATCTTCTCTTCTTTCCCGCAGGGGCGGCAGTTCCAATGTGACCACATTCAGGCGGTAAAAAAGGTCTTCGCGGAAGTCACCATCTGCCACCCGCTGTCTGAAAAAAGGGGTCAAATCTTTATTTTTGACAAATAAGGAAGAAAAAGATACCGGTTTTGCGATATCACCGCAGGCTGCGGTGGGAAGGCTTTCCGGTGGAATCAACTACAGCGCCGTGAGCGTCGCCAGAAAGCGATTACGCCTCAGAATGAATCGGATGCCACTTTAAAGCAAGAGCTTGAGGACGTGGCCGACAAATTGTCAAGATTAAAGATTTGACCCCAAGACACCAAGAAACCAACTACAGCGGCAGCCCCAGCCAGGCAAACACGCCGCACATCTTCAGTCCCATGTAAAACATCACAATGACAAAGAGATACCTGAGCTGCTTTGCGGGCAGAAGGTGAGCGGCCCTGGCCCCCACAAAGGCCATGGGAATGCTGCATCCGGCCAGGAGAATCCATTGCAGCCAGTTGACATAGCCTGTGGAATACGGAGGAAGCCCTGCAATGCCAAGTCCATTAAGGATATAGGCGGCCACCCCGCCAACGGCCGCAAACATCATCAGGGCCGTGGAAGTGCCCACCGCCTGGTGCATTTTGAATTTCAGAAACACCACCATCACCGGAATCATTAACACGCCGCCGCCGATGCCGATAAGCCCGGAGACAATACCCAGGATGATCCCCCAGAAAACATAGGCGAGTGTGCTTTCAGAGGGGTTCTCATCCACCTTGGGCGGTTTGGCTGTCAGCATCCGGATGGCGCCCAGGATGATGGCCGCACCAAACAGCTTGGTCAGGATTGCCCCGGAAATATGCGCGGCAAAGTAGCCGCCCAGAAAAGCACCGAACGCGGCAATCACCCCGAGTATCACGCCCTGCTTCCAGAGCACGGCGCCCTTGAAATGATGCGTCAGGGCACCGCTCAGGGCAGTGGGCAGCACCACCAGCAGATTGGTGCCGAACGCGATCCGAATAGCCAGGGTCGGATCCACGCCGATTGCCTTCAATACCCAGAACTGGATCGGGACCATGATAAAACAGCCTCCCACTCCCAGAAGGCCTGAAGCAAATCCCACCCCCAGGCCGGTGATGAGCAATACAATGATATGAACAGTTTCCATTTCCATTGGTAAAAACCTCCTTTCTTTTAGGCCGGACCGGCATTATGCCGAAAACCATTCCGATTTCATCAGTTTCTCTATTACCTGTTCAGCCTCTCCTTTTTGATTTTCCACAACAACAACTCCCTGCAGTTGCAGCCACCGCCTGCAAAATTTCTGAATGCCCCCGCAGACCAGGACATCTGTTTTAACCCCGGCGATTTTACGGGCCATTTCCATGGGGTCATCGGTGTCCGGTTCCATTATCCATTTTTCAAGGATGTTTCCCTGTTGCACTTCATAAAACACGATGGCAGGGGAACTTCCGAAATAAGGAGCCACCCGGCTGCCGAATAAAAGGACACCTACAATCATTTCTGCTCCCAATAATATGTTCCTGGTTCAAACATGCCTTTACTTTTTCACAGGCATAATTGATGCCAACATGAACATACGTCGGCACGATACTAAAGATTGGTGAAATTTCAGGATGTTGAAAGGAAAAAAGGAAAAACGGCGGCGGTTTTGGATGGGCGGGGATGTTGCAAAAAATGAAACCGTTTCAGGCTATGTTTCACTTTCAGGCGGGGTGATGCCCAGTTTCTTCATTTTGCGCCAGAGGGTGCTCCGGCTGATACCAAGGGCTTTTGCGGTCTTTTCCCGGCTGTTTGCGTGTTGCTTCAGAAAGGTGCGGATCTTTTCGGCTTCCATATGCTGCTCTTCAGAGAGCCGCGGCGCAGCCGGACCTTCTTTCCGCGCAATTTCCGGGGGCAGATGCGCATTGCGGATAACGCTGCCCTTGCAGGTAATAAAAGCATACTCAATGGCGTTTTCCAGTTCCCGGACATTGCCCGGAAACGAATACTCCATAAGGGACTGCAGGGCATCCGGTGCGATTTCCCGGATGTTTTTCCCCTTGCTCAGATTGAACTTTTCAATAAACCGGTCCGCCAGAAGGGGGGTATCTTCTCTTCTTTCACTCAGGGGCGGCAGTTCCAGTGTGACCACATTCAGGCGGTAAAAAAGGTCTTCCCTGAATTCCCCATCTGCCACCCGCTGTTTTAGCGGATGATTGGCCGCTGCAATGATCCGGAAATCCGATTTCACAGTGCGGGTGCCGCCAACCGGGGTAAATTCCCGGCTTTCTAAAACCCGGAGCAGATCGGATTGAAAGGCAAACGGCGTGGTCCCGATTTCATCGAGAAACAGGGTCCCCTGGTCGGCTGCAAGAAAATATCCGGACTTATCCCGGACTGCTCCGGTAAACGCCCCTTTGACATGGCCGAACAGCTCGGATTCGAGCAGTCCTTCGGGCAGCGCGGCACAATTGACCGCAACAAACGGACCCTTGTTTCGCCGGCTCAGATTGTGAATGGCCCGGGCAGCCAGCTCTTTTCCGGTGCCGGTGGGGCCCTGGATCAAAACGGAACTGTCGCTTTCGGCAATATCGGGCAGAAAAGAAAGGATTTTCTGCATTTGGGGACTTTTGCCGACAATGTCTTCCCTGACATACTGCCGGTCAAGCCGGCGCTGCAATTCCTTTAAGTCCGAAAGGTCTCTGAAGGTCTCCACACCGCCGATGACCTCGCCTTTGGCATTGCGGAGGATATTGGTGCTCAGGCTGATGGGCTTCTGCTCGCCCTGCTGTGTAATGATCCGGGCGGAAATATCAATCTGCGGGGCTTCATCTAAAAGCGTTTTTTCCAGTGCGCAGTTTTTGGCACAAATATCGGCCCGGAATACATCAAAGCAGAACTGGCCGACGGCTTCCTGCCGGGAAAGGCCGGTAATATATTCTGCCGCCCGGTTAAAAGAGGTGATCCGTTTTTCCCTGTCTATGGTAAAGACGCCGTCACTGATGCTTTCCAAAATGGTGCAGCAGGGCGACTGGATAAGAGAGGTGATGTCGCAGAAAACAGGCCGGAGGTTTTCCGGCAAGGACGGATTTTTTTGTTTTCGACCCTTTTCCATGGCGTTATTATCCGGTTGTTTTGCCTGTTTGTCAACGTCCCTGTTTCTCCCTGTTTTTCCCGGGCGTGTGACATGAAAACCGCTTGTATGTTTTGCCCTGATCCTGCATAAAAAGTATTGAATCGCAACTGCGACCGCGGAAACCTGCAATTCTTTTTGAAAAGGGGAAAAGCATGAATCAGCAGATAAAAATCAAAAAAATTGTTTCCCTGACCGCATTGCTGTCATTTCTTGTGGTCGTGCTAAACAGCATTGCGCTCTATATTGCACCCCAGGGCCGCGTGGCCCATTGGGTGGACTGGCGCTTTCTGGGGCTGACCAAAACGCAATGGTCCGATCAGCATATCCTGGTGGGCCTTCTTTTTCTGATCGCCCTGTGTCTCCATATTTATTACAACTGGAACCCGATTGTAACCTATCTGAAAAATAAGTCCCGGAAGATCAAGGTGTTCACGCCTAATTTCAACATCGCCCTGGCACTGACCGTTGTTTTCACCATCGGCGCCTACGCCGGGGTCGCCCCTTTCAGGTGGGTGGTGGATTTCAGCGAAGCAATCAAAAACAGCGTGGCCGAAAGCCAGGGGGAGCCGCCCTACGGCCATGCACAAGACTC